>JAHAIU010000040.1 GCA_018372555.1 Clostridium sp. | reverse complement strand
ATCACCTTGTAGAATAAAGATTTGAAACTAAGAAGGGTTATCATATGATAACCCTTTGTGTTTTGGAAAATAAATTAGATAGATAAGTAAGGAGTTGCTGAGTAATTTATTTGATTTTTAAAATTATCTTACTCATTTCAGTAATATGATAGTCAAGATTTATTAAATCATCCTCTTCTAATGATGAAATTCTTTCTGAAAGGTTATTTTTCATTTCTATTTTTTTTTCTTCTAGAAATTTATAAGCTTTATCAGTAAGTTCTATTTTAAATTTTCTTCTATCCTGTGGATCTGTATATCTATGTACAAAACCTTCGTTAATTAATTTATCTATAATAGGCGTCATATTGGGTTTTGATATATCTAAGCACTTAGCAACATTTGAAACAGAAGTTGATTTTATATTCAGTAAATGAAAAAGTACCTTCATATGAGAGGGCGGTATAGCATTATTCTTAACGATTTCACTATGATTAAATAATTTATTGTTAACGTGGAATATTAAATTAAGTAAGTTGTTAGTTACGTTTTCCATCTTAGTTTTATCCATTTTATCCTCCTTAATAAGTATAGTTTTATTATAAACCATTTTTTTTAGTTATACAACTATAATTGTTATTGACATATAATAGTTATAAAAATATAATTAATATAGTCATAAAAATTTAAATGCATAAATGAGAGGAGACGAAGATTATATGATAAAGTTAACAAGATATTTAAAACCATTTTTAGTCTCTATCTTTGCTGTTATTGCTTTACTTTTTGTTCAAGCAATAAGTGAACTATCTTTACCAGATTATATGTCTAACATAGTTAATGTTGGTATTCAGCAAGGTGGGATTGAAAATTCAGTTCCTGAAATAATCAGAAAATCAGAAATGGAAAATCTGTTTTTATTTATGAAGGAAGAAGATTCAAATTATATTAAAGAAAACTATACTTTATTAAATATAAATAATCTAGATACTAAAGAAAAAGATGATTATTTATCAAAATATCCTATATTAGAAAATGAGGAATTATATAAGCTTAATACAAAGAGTAAAGATGCTATAGAAAAAATGAAAGAAATCTTTGCTAAACCTGAAGTTATAGTTTATGGAATTAATACTGGAACCTTCGATGAAGAATTAAAAGGTAGTATTATGAATGGAAGCATGTCACAAATACCTGGTATGCAAGATATTAAAGATCCATTTATGCTGTTTAAAAATTTACCTAAAGAAAATTTAAATAAAATAGTAGAAGGTATTAATGAAAAGTTTGATGGAATGGAAAGCAGTGTAATTGAGCAAGGTGCTGTTTCATATGTAAAAAGTGAATATAAAGCCATCGGGGTTAACGTAGATTCACTTCAAACTAAGTATATAATATTAGCAGGACTTAAGATGCTAAGCGTAGCATTAATTAGTATGATAGCTGCTATAATAGTTGGTTTACTATCAGCTAAAGTAGCTGCTGGAGTAAGTAGATCTTTAAGAAAAGATGTATTTGAGAAGGTTACAAGTTTTTCAAATGCTGAATTTGACAAATTCTCTACTGCATCATTAATAACGCGTAGTACAAATGATATACAACAAATTCAAATGCTTATGGTTATGCTATTTAGAATCGTATTTTATGCTCCAATATTAGGAATTGGTGGTATTCTTAAAGTTCTAAAAACTAACACTAATATGACTTGGACTATCGCTCTTGGTGTAGTATTAATATCAATATTAGTTGCAGTATTATTTACTTTTGCAATGCCTAAATTTAAATCAGTACAAAAACTTATTGATAAATTAAACTTAGTTACAAGAGAAAGTTTAACAGGAATGCTTGTTATCAGAGCTTTTAGTACTGAAAAGCATGAAGAAGAAAGATTTGATAAAGCAAATAATGATTTAACTAAAACTAATTTATTTGTAAATAGATTAATGGCTTCAATGATGCCTGCTATGATGTTAATAATGAATGGATTAACTTTACTTATAGTATGGGTAGGATCTCATCAAGTTGATATGGGTAATATGCAAGTTGGTGATATGATGGCATTTATGCAATATGCAATGCAAATTATAATGTCATTCCTTATGATATCAATGGTTTCTATAATGTTACCACGTGCTTCAGTATCAGCTCAACGTATTAGCGAAGTTTTAGATACAGAATTATCTATTAAAGATAAGAAAGAAAAGAAGAAGTTTAGAAACGAAGAAAAAGGTATTGTTGAATATAGAAATGTAAGTTTCAAATATCCAGGTGCTGAAGATAATATACTTAATAATATTAGTTTTACTGCAAGACCTGGTGAAACTACAGCTATTATAGGTAGTACAGGTAGTGGTAAATCTACACTTATAAATCTAATTCCAAGATTTTATGATGTAACTAATGGAAGTATTTTAGTAGATGGAGTAGATATAAGGGATGTAGATCAAAAAGAACTAAGAGATAAAATTGGATATATTCCTCAAAAAGGAGTTTTATTCTCAGGAACTATTGAAAGTAACTTAAAATATGGAGAAGACAATGCTACCTTAGAGGATATAGAAGAAGCTTCAAAGATAGCACAAGCATTAGAGTTTATTGAAACTAAGCCTGATAAATATGCAACAGAAATATCTCAAGGTGGTAGTAATGTATCTGGAGGTCAAAAGCAAAGATTATCTATTGCTAGAGCTTTAGTTAAAAAGCCGGAAGTTTATATATTTGATGATAGCTTCTCAGCTTTAGACTTTAAAACAGATTCAGCTTTAAGAAAAGCAATTAAAGATAACATTAAAGATGCAACTATGATAATAGTAGCACAAAGAATAAGTACTATAAAAGATGCTAATCAAATTATAGTTTTAGATGAAGGAAATGTTGTTGGAATTGGAACACATAAAGAGTTATTAGAGAACTGTGAAGTTTATAATCAAATAGCCTTATCACAACTTTCAAAGGAGGAACTGATGTCATGAGTAAGAAAGTAGATAATAAAAGACATGGTGGTTTCGGTGGCCCTATGGGTGGAATGCATTTAGGTGGTGCGAAGGCTAAGGATTTCAAAGGAACTACAAAGAAACTATTAGATTATTTAAAACCATTTAGATTGTCAATAATTATTGTTTTAATATTTGCTGTTGGTAGTGCAGCCTTTTCAATCATTGGTCCAAAGGTTTTAGGACACGTAACTACTTCTATTTTTGAGGGTTTAGTAAGTAAGATTTCAGGAAGTGGCGCTGGAATAGACTTTTCTTATATAGGCAAATTAATTGTAATACTTATAGTATTATATGTAATTAGTGCAGCTTTTTCATTTATACAAAACTTCGTAATGTCAGGAGTTGCACAAAAAGTTTCTTATAATCTTAGAAAAGAAATTTCTCTAAAAATAAATAAAATGCCATTAAAATATTTCGATAAGATGTCACATGGTGAGGTTTTATCTAGAGTAACAAATGATGTTGATACTGTAAGTAATACGCTTAATCAAAGTTTATCTCAAATATTTACATCTATAACAACTTTAATTGGTGTACTTATTATGATGTTATCTATAAGTGGGACTATGACCTTAGCGGCTATAATTGTTGTACCTTTATCTGGGATTCTTATATCATTTGTAGTTAAGAAGTCACAAAAATATTTTAAAGAACAACAATCTTATTTAGGTCATGTAAATGGACACGTTGAAGAAATATATAGTGGCCATACTATAGTAAAAGCTTTTAATGGTGAAGAAAAATCTGTAGAAGAATTTAATGAATTAAACGATACATTATATAGTTCTGCTTGGAAGTCTCAGTTCTTATCAGGTATGATGATGCCAATAATGACTTTCATAGGTAATATAGGTTATGTTATTGTTACTATATTAGGTGGATATTTAGTTATTAAGAACTCAATAAAGGTTGGAGATATTCAATCATTTATTCAATATATAAGATCATTTAATCAACCTATAGCTCAAGCAGCACAAATAGCTAACGTATTGCAATCAACTGCAGCTGCAGCTGAAAGGGTATTTGAATTCCTAGAAGAGAAAGAAGAAGCTGATTTAGCTACAAGTCCTATAGATGTAGAAGAGTTAAAAGGTGAAGTAACATTTAAGAATGTCCACTTTGGATATAATGAAGATAAGATTATAATTAATGATTTCTCTAGTAAGGTTAAGCCAGGGCAAAGAATTGCTATAGTTGGACCTACTGGAGCTGGTAAAACTACTATAGTAAAATTATTAATGAGATTTTACGAGTTAAACTCTGGAGAAATACTAGTAGATAACTACAATATAAATGAATTTAAGAGAAGTGATTTAAGAAAAGCATTTGGAATGGTTCTTCAAGATACATGGTTATTTAATGGATCAATAATGGAAAATATCCGTTATGGTAATTTAAATGCTAGTGATGAAGAAGTAATTAATGCAGCAAAAGCAGCTCATGTACATCACTTTGTTAAGACATTACCTGATGGATATAATATGGAACTTAATGAAGATGCAAGTAATGTATCTCAAGGTCAAAAACAATTATTAACTATAGCTAGAGCAATACTAGCAGATCCTAAGATTCTAATACTAGATGAAGCTACAAGCTCAGTTGATACTAGAACTGAAGTACTAATTCAAAAAGCTATGGATAACTTAATGAAGGGAAGAACTAGCTTTATAATAGCTCATAGATTATCTACTATTAAAGATGCAGATTTAATCTTAGTAATGAAAGATGGAGATATAGTAGAACAAGGAAATCATAATGAACTATTAAATAAAGATGGATTCTATGCTAATCTTTATAATAGCCAATTTGAACAAGCAAGTAACTCTTAATTAAGTGTATAAAGGAGCTATATTTAACATATGGCTTCTTTATTTTAATAAAATCTCTAGTAAAATTATAGTAAAATAATTAGTAAAATTAACTAAAAGTTATTGTAAACTTTATTAATTTGTAGTAATATAATATTAACAAATCTTAGAAATTTATTTTTAAGTATTTATATAAACCATTATTTGATGTAATTAATAAATAAGGTTACAATATAGGTAAATATTAATTATGTAAACTACAAATGTATTTTAAATTAGTTTAATAAAATTACTATAAAATTTGGAGGTATTAAGAAATGGTATTAGTATGTGGTGGAGCTGGCTATATAGGTAGTCATGCAGTTTATCAATTGATTAATAAGGGTGAAGATGTTGTGGTTGTAGACAACCTTGAAACAGGACATATTGAGGCTGTTCATCCTAAAGCAAAGTTTTATAAGGTTGATATTAGAAATGAAGAAGAATTAGATAAGGTGTTTAAGGAAAATAATATCACTGAAGTTATTCATTTTGCAGCTAACTCTTTAGTTGGAGAAAGTATGACAAATCCGTTAAAGTATTATAATAATAATGTTCATGGAACAGAAGTGTTATTAAAAGTTATGATAGATAATGATGTTAAGAGAATAGTATTCTCTTCAACAGCAGCAACTTATGGTGAAGCAACAAAGATGCCAATAGTAGAGACAGATAAAACAGAACCAACAAATGCTTATGGCGAAACTAAACTCGCAATGGAAAAAATGATGAAGTGGGCAGATATAGCTCATAATATGAAATATGTTTCTCTTAGATACTTCAATGTAGCAGGAGCACATGTTAGTGGAACTATAGGAGAAGATCATAGTCCAGAAACTCATTTAATTCCTTTAATACTTCAAGTTCCACTAGGAAAAAGAGAATTTATATCAATATTTGGTGAAGATTATGACACTGAAGACGGTACATGCATTAGAGATTATATTCATGTTGTAGATTTAGCTAATGCTCATATTAAAGCTATAGAATATTTAAGAAAAGAAGATAAGAGTAATATATTTAACTTAGGTAATGGTAGTGGCTTCTCAGTTAAAGAAATGATAGTAGCGGCAAGAAAAGTTACTGGTCATGAAATACCAGCTAAGATTTGTGAAAGAAGAGCAGGAGATCCAGCTAGATTAATAGCTTCAGCTGAAAAGGCTAGAGAAATATTAAAGTGGGAACCTGAATTTACTAATGTTGAAGATATTATAGCTTCTGCTTGGAATTGGCATAAAAATAATCCAAAGGGTTTTAATAAGTAGGTGTAATTATGAGAATTTATAGGGAGATTAAAAGATTAATTAATTTCGGATTAAAAAACGATCTTTTTAATAAAGAAGATGAGATATATGTTAGAAATAAAATACTAGATATACTAAACTTAGATGAATATGATGATGTTGTTTTAGAAGAGGAAGTATTAAATTCCCCTACTGAAATTTTAAATAATATTCTTGACTATGCTTTTGAAGTTGGAGTATTAGAGTCTAACACTCCAATATTTAGGGATTTATTAGATACAAAAATTATGGATGCGTTAATGCCTAGACCTTCTGAAGTTATAATGGAATTTAATAAAAAATATGTAGATTCTAAGAGGTCTGCTACAGATTATTTCCATAAAATATCAACTGCATGTGATTATGTAAGAACTAGTAGAATAGCACAAAATTTAGTGTGGAAATATAAAAGTAAATACGGAGATTTAGATATTACTATTAATTTATCAAAGCCAGAGAAAGATCCAAAAGCAATTGCTATGGCTAAGAGCTTACCTCCTGCGAAGTATCCAAAATGCTTACTTTGCAAAGAAAATCAAGGGTATAGAGGAAGAGTTAATCATCCAGCTAGGCAAAATCTTAGAATAATACCAATGGATTTAACTAATGAACAATGGTATATGCAGTATTCGCCATATGCTTATTATAATGAGCATTGTATTGTATTTGCTGGGGAACATGTACCAATGAAACTTACTGAAAAAACTTTTGAAAGGCTATTAGAATTTGTTGCTTTTTTACCTCATTATTTTATAGGTTCAAATGCAGACTTACCTATAGTAGGTGGATCAATTCTAACCCATGATCATTATCAAGGTGGAAATTATACCTTCCCAATGGATAAAGCTAAGGATGTTGTTAAGTTTAAACTTATAAACTATGATGATATAGATTTATCAATAGTAGAATGGCCTTTATCTTGTGTAAGACTAAAAAGTAAAAATAGAAATGAATTATCTAAGGTTGCTTTTAAAATATTAGAATATTGGAAGAACTATAGTGATGAAAGTATTGACCTAAAGGCTTATAGTGATGATACACCTCACAATACCATAACTCCAATTGCAAGAAGAGAAGAGGAGTTATATGTTTTAGATTTAGTATTAAGAAATAATAGAACTTCTACTAAATATCCTGATGGTATTTTCCACCCTCATAAGGAACTTCATAATATTAAAAAAGAGAATATAGGATTAATTGAAGTTCTTGGACTAGCTGTATTACCTTCAAGATTAAAGGATGAGCTTGAAGTAATAAAGTCTTCTTTATTAGATAATAAAGAAAATTTATATGAATATGAAGAAATGAAAAGCCATTACACTTGGTATAATGAAATTAAAAGTAATTATAACAATATAAATATTAAAAACATCGATAAAATAATTGAAGATGAAGTAGGTAAGGTTTTTGAAAAAGTTTTAGAACATTGTGGCATTTTTAAATTTGATGCTTCTGGCAAAGAGGCCCTTGATAAATTTATAAAAGAACTTCAAAAAGAAATAAAATAATAAGACAAGATAAAAATAAGTTAGATGAGGCAATATCATTATATTGTCTCATCTTAATTGTATTTAGGATTTAATAGAAAGGATGCAACGGTATTGGCAACTATAAAAGATATTGCTAGTGAAGCAAAGGTTTCAATTTCAACAGTTTCTAGAATTTTAAATTTAGACAAATCATTAAATGTTTCTGAAGACACTAGAAAAAGAGTATTATCTATAGCTGAGGAAATGAATTATATCACTATTAAGGAAAGAAAGAATAAGATTAACAATTATACTATTGGAATAGTGTGTTCCTTTGATGAAGAAAAGGAATTAAATGATCCATATTTTATTTCCATTAGAATGACTATAGAAAAGCTTTGTTCTAAAGATAATATTGATTATAAGACACTATATTTAGATAAAATTATTGATAATTCAGCAAAGTACTGTAATCTTGATGGATTAATTGCCATAGGTATTTTCCAAGGAGATGAAATAGAAAAGCTAAGCAAGATAACAAAAAATATAGTATTTATAGATTCATCACCGGATGAATGGGAATTTGATTCGGTAGTAGTAGATTTAAAGTATGGAGTAACTAAAGCATTAGAATATTTATATAATCTAGGACACCAAAATATTGGATATATAGGTGCTAAGGTAATACCTCATAGCAATAAGGATCATAATGAATTAATTAATTACAGAGAAGCAACTTATAGGGAGTTTATGACCAATAATAACAATTTGGATGAAAGTATTATATTTAAAGGAAGTTTTACCCCTGAGGATGGATATAAATTAATGCAAGAAGCATTAGAACTCAGGAAAATTCCAACTGCTTTTTTTATAGCTAGTGATCCAATGGCTATAGGTGCATATAAGGCAATTCAAGAAAAAGGATATAGGATACCTGAAGATATAAGTATCATAGGCTTTGATGATATTGCTACTGCACAATTTTTATCACCATCATTAACAACTGTAAAGGTATTTACAGACTTTATGGCAGAAACAGCTCTTAGTGTTTTAATGGAGAAAATTAAAGGTGAAAGAACATTAAGTAAAAAAATTCTATTGCCAGTAAAACTTATAATAAGAGATAGTTGTAAAAAGATATAAAATATAAAATTAGTAGATAGTTGTTAAAAAAAATGGGGCTTGGAGGGAATTTGATTTATGTATAAACTTGGTATAGATGCAGGTTCAACTACAGTAAAATTTGTAATATTAGATAATAAAAATAATGTCATATATAAAAGTTATAAAAGACATTTAACAAAAGTAAAAGAAACAATTATAGAAGAAGTTAAAAACATAAAGAATATACTTAATGATAATGAAATTAAGGTTGCTATAACTGGGTCAGCTGGATATGGAGTCGCTATTGATTCTGGAATTTCATTTGTTCAGGAAGTCTTTGCAACAACTATAGGTGTTAAAAAATTATTCAAAGATATTGATGTAGTTATAGAATTAGGTGGAGAAGATGCTAAAATTATATATTTAACTAATGGATTAGAAGAAAGAATGAATTCTAGCTGTGCTGGAGGTACAGGAGCTTTTATAGATCAAATGGCTAGTCTTATGGGCATTTCAGTTGAAGAGTTAGATAATTTAAGCTTTGAACATAAAAATATATATCCTATAGCATCTAGATGCGGTGTATTTGCCAAATCAGATATTCAACCGTTATTAAATCAAGGAGCTAGTAAAGCTGATATAGCTGCAAGCATATATGAAGCTGTCATTAATCAGACTATAGGGGGACTAGCTCAAGGGAGGATGATTGAAGGAAATGTCTTATTTTTAGGGGGCCCATTACATTTTTATGATGGATTAAGAAAAATGTTTACTGAAAAACTTAATTTGAAGGAAAGCATAGATGCTGTAGATTCTGAAGTATTTGTTGCTAAAGGAGCAGCAATATTTTCAAGTAATGAAGAAAAAACATATACATATGAAAATTTATTAAATAATATTTCTAAAAATAACAAAAAGAATACTAATCTTCAAAAAGAAGTTTCACCTCTTTTTGAAAATGAAGAAGAATATAAAAATTTCTTAGATAGACATAATAGGGCTAAAGTTGCTGTAAGAGATATAAAAGATTATAAAGGTGATGTTTATTTAGGTATTGATGCTGGAAGCACAACCACAAAATTAGTTCTTATTGATGATAATTTAGAAATTTTATATCAATATTATGGACATAATGAAGGTAATCCTGTTGAGATAGTAAAAAGAGAGCTATTAAATATTTATAGTAACTATGGTGAGCAGATAAAAATTAAATCCAGCGCTGTTACAGGCTATGGAGAAGAATTATTAAAAAAAGCTTTTGGTATAGATTTTGGAATAGTTGAAACCTTAGCTCATTTTATTGCTGCTAAGGAATTTAATCCTAAGGTGGATTTTATTTTAGATATTGGTGGGCAAGATATAAAATGCTTTGAAATAGAAAATGATTCTATAAAAAGTATTATCCTAAATGAAGCATGCTCTTCAGGTTGTGGTTCATTTATTGAAACTTTTGCTAAAGCTATGGGTTATGATGTAGAAAGTTTCTCAAAGCTTGGTTTATTTGCAAGTCATCCTGCTGATTTAGGATCAAGATGTACTGTGTTTATGAATTCTTCTGTAAAACAGGCACAAAGAGATGGAGCATCTATTAATGATGTATCAGCAGGATTATCAATAAGTGTTGTTAAAAATGCATTATATAAGGTTATTCGAACTAACAATATAGGTAAGAACATAATAGTTCAAGGAGGTACTTTATGTAATGATGCAATTCTAAGAAGTTTAGAAAAAGAGTTAAATCAAAATGTCATAAGATCAAATATTTCTGGGTTAATGGGTGCTTATGGTGCAGCTATTTACTCTAAGAAAAATTTTAAGAAAGAGTCAGGAATTATTAAAATTAATGAACTTCATTCTTTCAATCATAGTTCTAAGGTAGCTAAATGTGGTTTATGCACAAATAACTGTAACCTAACTATTAATAGTTTCAGTGGCGAAAAGAAATATATTTCGGGTAATAGATGTTCAAGGCCTTTAGGTAGGAATGAAAAAAATTCAAATCCGGATTTATATGAGTATAAATATAATAAGCTAATGGAGTATGAGGATAATTCTGGAGATAAAGGTATAATTGGTATTCCTATGGTCCTTAATATGTATGAGAATTTACCTTTATTTGTTAAATTCTTTAATGAGCTAGGAATTAAAGTTATCTTATCAGATAATTCCTCTAAAAATATGTATTTAAAGGGACAACATACTATTCCTTCAGATACTGCTTGTTACCCAGCAAAACTTTCTCATGGACATATTGAAAACTTAATTGAAAAAGGTGTTAAGGATATATTTTATCCATGTATGACATTTAATTTTGATGAAGGAATTTCTAATAATAACTTTAATTGCCCAGTTGTAGCTTATTACCCAGAAGTATTAAAGAACAATATTTCCTTATTAAAAAATATTAATTATATATATCCTTATATAGATTTAAATTCAATTAGAAGTTCAAGTGCTAATTTATATAATAGTCTTAAGTTAACTTTTCCTTGGATAAGAAAAAAAGATGTAAAAACTGCACTTTTAAAGGGGCTAGATGAGTATAGGAGATTTAAAGAAGATATAATCATAAAAGGTAAGGAAGCTATAGAATATGCTAGGGATAATGATTTATTAACAATAGTTTTGAGCGGAAGACCATATCATATAGATAAAGAGATTAATCATGGAATAAATAAAATGATGAACTCTTTAAATTTAGTAATAATTACTGAAGATTGTATTCCATATAAATATAAACCTTCAGAAATTAAAGTATTAAACCAATGGACATATCAAGCAAGATTATTTAATGCTGCTGAATATGTTGGGAATAATGATAATATGCAATTAGTTCAATTAGTTTCCTTTGGTTGCGGTACTGATGCAATAACCGCTGATGAAGTTAAAAGAATATTAGAGGAAAAAGGCAAAATATATACTCAACTAAAAATTGATGAAACTAATAATTTAGGGGCAGCTAAAATCAGAATAAGAAGTATGGTAGAGGCTATTAAGAAGGAGAACTAAGATGAGTTATAATTATAAAGTTTTTACTAAAGAAATGAAGAAAAATTATACAATACTTGTACCTAATATGTTACCAATACATTTTAAGGTTCTTGATAAAATGTTAAAAGATAATGGATTTAATATTGAATTTTTAGAAGATGATGTTGATGAAATAATAGATGAAGGTTTAAGAAATGCTAATAATGATATTTGCTATCCTGCAATGATTGTAATAGGTCAATTTATATCAGCTTTAAAAAGTGGTAAATATGATTTAGATAAGACTGCAGTATTAATGACTCAAACTGGTGGAGGATGTAGAGCTTCTAATTATATTCATTTAATTAGAAAAGCCTTAGAAAATAGCGGATTTCAGGATGTTCCAGCAATCGGGTTAAGTGTATCTGGTATTGAAAAACATCCTGGACTAAAATTTGGTCTGACTTTAATTGTAAAAGCCTTCTATGGAGTGTTATATAGTGATTTAATTATGTACTTATATAATAAGGTAAAGCCTTACGAAATAAATAAAAATGAAGCAGATATGGTATTAGAAAAAGAAATTAACTATTTAAATAATAGCTTAAGTATTTTTAATTGCTTCAAAGTAAATAAAATATCAAAACATATAGTACAATCTTTTAACAATATTTCTATTAATAAAACTGATAAAATAAAGGTTGGTATTGTCGGTGAAATATATATGAAATATTCAAGAATGGGTAACAATCATCTTGAAGAATTTCTAATTAAAGAAAATGCTGAAGTAGTTCAATCTGGTTTATTAGACTTTATAAATTATTGTTTAATAAATGCAATTGTTGATAATAAACTTTATAATAAAAGCAAAGTAAAAGCAATATTATCTAAGTTTGCTTATAAATTTATTTTAAGACAACAAAATAAAATAAATAATTCTATAAAAAGATATTCTAGCTTTGATGCACCTGAAAGTTTTGAGAATGTTAGAAAAATGGCTGATGAATATATAGGTTATGGAGTAAAGATGGGAGAAGGATGGTTGCTTGTTAGTAATATGATTGAGCTTATTCATCAAGGAGCTAACAATATAATTTGTGCAGAACCCTTTGGATGTTTACCTAATCATATAGTTGGAAGAGGTGCTATAAGAAAAATAATGGACAAGCATCCTAATGCCAATATCGTAGTAATAGACTATGACCCTTCACAGTCTAAAATTAATCAAGAAAACAGAATTAAATTAATGTTGTCTAATGCAAATCTAAATATTTACTTATAATTTAAATACTATTTACAAATAAGCTATATCTATAAGTTATCATATAGATATAGCTATCTTTTCTTAATAATATTATTAATGCTAAATTATTACTATTATAGTATACTTATTTTAAATAGAAGAAGTTAAGAAAGGTAGCATTTATGTCAAAAACAAAACACTATTTTATTATAAATCCAAAGGCAGGAAAGTTTGATGTTTCAAAAGAGGTAGCATCTGAAATTGAAAAGTCCTTTAAAGGTTCGAGAGATGAATATAGTATCTATATTACTAAAGAAAGAAATGATGCAGAAGAATATACTAAATTTATTTGTAATAAAGAAAAGAATGAAAATATAAGATTTTATGCTTGTGGTGGAGATGGAACATTAAATGAAGTTATAAATGGAATAATGGGGTTTAATAATGCAAGTGTTTCTGTTATACCCTATGGAACAGGTAATGATTTCATAAACAACTTTGAGGAATCCATAGGATTTTATGATATAAAGAAGCAGATTTCTTTTGAACCTAAAAAAATAGATTTAATAAAAATTAATGATACTTATGCAGTTAATTTATGTAACATCGGTTTTGATGCTATGGTTGCAGAAAATATGAATAAATTTAAAAAGCTACCACTAATAAATGGACAAGGTGCCTATACATTATCAATTTTCTATTCATTATTTCATAAAATGACTAGCAATTTAGAAATAATAATAGATAATAGAGAAATAATTAAAGGCGAATTTTTATTATGTGTTGCAGCTAATGGTCTTACATATGGAGGGGGCTACAAAGGAGCTCCTTTAGCAGAAATAAATGATGGATTTATAGATTTATGTATCATAAAAAAAGTCTCAAGACTTAAGCTTATTAAATTAATTAGTGTATATAAAGCTGGAGAGCACTTAAATAATGAAGAGCTAAAGGATTATTTTATATACAAAAGATGTAAAACAATTAATATAAAATCAGATGATAAATTTAGTACTTGTATTGATGGTGAAATATTTGAAGAGACTAATATTAATATTTCTGTAGTTGAAAATGCAGTAGAATTTTTATCACCAACTAAACTTTAAAAAAGAGAGGTATATAATTTGAGTAGCTTTATTGAATTTAAAGATGTTAAAAAGATTTATAAAATGGGAGAAGTTGATATAACTGCTTTAGCTGGAGTATCTTTTTCAATAGAAAAAGGGGAGTTTGTTATAGTAGCAGGAGCAAGTGGTGCAGGTAAAAGTACTATTTTAAATATTTTAGGTGGAATGGATACATTATCAAGTGGTGAAATCATAGTAGATAATAATTTAATAAGTAACTATTCAGAAAAAGAATTAATATCCTATAGACGATTTGATATTGGGTTTGTATTTCAATTTTATAATTTAGTTCAAAACCTAACTGCTTTAGAGAATGTTGAATTGGCTACTCAGATCTGTAAGAATCCATTAAATCCAGCTGAAATTTTAAAAGCAGTAGGCTTAGAAGGTAGAAAAGATAATTTTCCTGCCCAGCTATCTGGTGGAGAGCAGCAACGTGTAGCTATTGCTAGAGCTTTAGCTAAAAACCCCAAGTTATTATTATGTGATGAACCCACAGGAGCACTAGATTATAATACAGGAAAGTCTATACTTAAGCTCCTTCAGGATACATGTAAAAAGTATAATATGACTGTAGTAATAATTACACATAATTTAGCCTTAACCCCTATGGGTGATAAAGTAATAAAAGTGAAAAATGGTATGATTGAAAGCGTAACATTAAATGATAATCCTCTTCCAGTAGAAAGGATTGAATGGTAATATGAAAAATGCTTTTATGAAAGATGTTCTTAAAGACATAAAAAAATCAAAAGGAAGATTCCTTTCTATATTTGCCATCATAGCTTTAGGAGTTGCTTTCTTCTCTGGAATAAAAGTAGCTCCAATAGATATGAAAAATACTGCAGATAAATATTATGATGATTATAACTTTATGGATTTAACTTTATACTCAACATTAGGTTTTACTGATGATGATATTGAAGAAATAGAAAAGTTAGATGGAATTAAAGATGTTTATCCAACCTATTCTTTAGATGCAATAACTATGATAGATACAGCAGATTCTGTTCTAAAAGTTATGGGGATGCCTTTAAATGATGAAAATTATGTTAATCAATATAGATTAATTGAAGGTAGATTACCAGAAAATAAAAATGAATGTGTTGTTGAAGCAGGAACAATAGATGATTTAAATTTATCTGTAGGAAGTAAAATTAAACTTAAATCTGGCACTAGTGCGGATCTTAGTGAAAGCTTAGATGTAACTGAATATGAAATTGTAGGTAAGGTTCAAACACCAAATTACCTATCTTTTGAAAAAGGTACTTCAAGTATCGGAAGTGGTAAGATTTCAAGTTTTATAGTAATTCCAAATGAAAACTTCAAGTTACCAGTTTACACAGAAGTATATTTAACTTTAGATAATGTTAAAGCTTTAAATTCATATTCAAAGAATTATTTTAAAGAGATAGATAAGGTAAAACCATCTGTAGAAATGCTTGGTAATGAAAGAGCCGCTTTAAGATATGAAGAAATACTTGAGGAAGCTAATAAAAAACTAAATAGTAGTAGAGAAGAATTTGAAAAGCAAAAGTTAAAAGGTGAGGAAGATCTTGATAGTGCTAAAAAGACCATAGAAGATTCTGAAGAAGCATTAAAAAATGGTGAATCTGAACTTACAAAAAATGAAACTGATTATAAACTTAGTATTATTCAAGCTGAAAATGGAATTTCTTTAGGTGAGTATAAGATTAATGATGGCAAAGTAGCATTAGAAAGTGGTAAAAAAACCTTTGAAGCAGAAAAGGCTAAAGCTGAAGAGCAGATTAATACGGCAAAATCTACTTTAAAGGCTCTAGAAGATACTAGAAACAATTTAAATTCTAGAATAAAAGAAAAAGAAGAGGCTTTAAAAAATCCTAATTTAACTGAAGCAGAAAAAAATACTATAACTCAAGAGATCAATGCTTTAGTTAAAACTAGAGATGAAGTAAATAACGGTATAACATATATAAATAATGAAATAACCTCTGGTGAAGATAAGTTAAGAAGTGCTGAAAAGGAATTAAAAGAGAAAGAACAAGAATTAAAAGATGCTGAGAATACCTTAATTGAAAGTAAGCAAAAACTTGAAGAGGGGAAAAAAATAGCTGAAGCGAAGTTTGTAGCAGCTAAAGAGGAACTTGCTAAAGGAAAAGAAGAATTAGCAAAAGGTAAAAAAGATTATGAAGAAGGAAAAGAAACCTTTGAAAAAGAAATAGCAGCTGCAGAAGCAAAGTTAAATAAAGCTGAAAGTGAAATTAAAAATATTGAAGAGCCTAGTTGGATTGTTCTAGATAGAAATAGTCATTATTCCTATGTTGATTATAAAAATAATGCTGATAGTATAGATAAAATTGCGAAAGTCTTCCCTGTATTCTTTTTCTTAGTAGCAGCTCTTGTATGTTTAACTACAATGACAAGAATGGTGGATGAGCAAAGAATAAATATTGGTACTTTAAAAGCAATAGGATATTCTAAAAATAAAATAGCATCAAAATACTTAATTTATTCATTATCAGCATCATTTTTAGGTAGTATTGCTGGTTTAGCTATAGGCTTTACCCTATTCCCTATAATAATTTTTGATGCTTATGGAATAATGTATAATCTTCCTAAGGTTCAATTAGAATTTAATATTCCTATAGCTATATTAATAACATTAGTTTCCATAGCAGTAACTACTCTTTCAGCATTATTTGCATGTTATGCTGAACTTAAAGAATCTCCTGCTAATCTAATGAGGCCAAAAGCTCCTAAGGAAGGAAAGAGAATATTAATAGAAAGAATAACCTTCATTTGGAAAAGATTAAGCTTTATAGGTAAGGTAACAGTAAGAAATATATTTAGATATAAAAAGAGATTCTTTATGACTGTATTTGGTATTGCGGGTTGTACAGCATTATTAATAACTGGATTTGGTATTAAAGACTCTATTGAAACTATTATTGATAAACAATTTGGAGATATCTTTAAGTATAATTTATCAATAAATATTGATAAAGATTATAGTAAATCTGAAAAGATTAACTTTAGTAAAGAATTACAAGATAAAGAAGAAATAAAAGATGCTATTATGTTATTATCGGAAAATGCTAAGATATCTACTGAAAAAGGAGATAAGGATTTAAATATTATAGTTCCGGAAAACTTAAGAACAGTTTCTGACTTTATTAACTTTAAGAATAGGAAATCTAAAGAAGAGATTACATTAAGTGATAATGGTATTATATTATCAGAAAAAGCAGCAGATGCAACTAAAGTAAAAGTAGGAGATGAATTAAAAATTAAAGTAAATAGTAAAGAATATAGTTTAAAAGTTTCAGGTATAACTGAAAACTACACATTTAACTATGCTTACTTCTCTCCTAAATATTATAAAGATATATTTGATTCAGAGCCTAATTATAATTCATTTATAGTAAGTATAAATAACATTGATAATGAAGAAGATTTTTCTAAAGAATTAATGGAAAATCAAATAGTTAAAGGTGTTTCTTTTAATACAAATATAAAAGAGAACTTTGATAATATAATTAAAAGCTTAAATTATGTTGTATTAGTAATGATAGTATCTGCAGGGGCCTTAGCATTTGTAGTGCTTTATAACTTAACTAATGTAAATATAAGTGAAAGAATTAGAGAAATTGCAACTATTAAAGTATTAGGCTTCTATGATAATGAAGTATCAGCTTATATTTATAGAGAAAATATTATATTAACTATATTTGGTATATTATTTGGTTCAGTTTTAGGTGTTTTACTTCATAGATTTATAATTTTTACTGTTGAAATAGATAATATGATGTTTGGTAGAAATATAGATTTAACAAGTTTCATATTTTCAGCTGTACTAACTATATTATTTGCTGTACTAGTTAATATTTCAATGTATTATAAACTTAAAAAGGTTAAGATGGTAGAATCATTAAAATCTGTAGACTAATATAGCATTTATCTATGTCGTGAGAATCAATAATAACCTAAATTAGCTTGGAAGAATTACTTTGATTAAATTATTTTAAGTCCCTCTGTTTTAAAACAGAGGGGCTTTTTATAGTGTGCCCAGCATGGGCAACAACTTGACGGTGAAAGTCCGTTGTGGGCTTGGTAGTGGGAACCACTAGCCAATGACAAGGGTGTCCATCGTGAGGTG
>JAHAIU010000425.1 GCA_018372555.1 Clostridium sp. | reverse complement strand
AAGTATATATATTTTCTTTTATGAAATACTAAGCTAGAAATATATTTTAGGAGGCCAATTATGAAAAAATTACTTTTAACACTATTAATATTAGCACCACTTACAAATACAAATTTGATTTTACCTACCCAACCTGTATCTGCTAATATTAATATTTCTACACTTGCTAAAGCAGAAAAAGGATATAATGAAGAATATAATATTATATTTAATAATATGATGAAAGCAATGAATGCTGCACCTAATACTGGAAATGTAAATTTAGATTTTGTATTAGAAATGATACCTCATCATGAGGGTGGTATAAATATGGCAAAGGCAATCGTTAAATACGGATCTAATCCAAATGTTAAGAAAATAGCTGAAAATATCATTAAATCCCAAGAAGCTCAAATTCCAATTATGCAGGAATTAAAAACTAAATTTGAAAAAGAACCTCTTTCAGATAAGAAGGATTCAGAAAAATATCTTAAAACATATAATTCCATAAAGGATAAGATGTTTAAAGAAATGCAAGGTGTGAAAGTTACCGATAATGTTGATGCTAACTTCCTTCAACAAATGATATATCACCATGAAGGTGCTATTGGTATGGCAAAAGATATTTTAAAATTTACAAAGGATCCTGAGCTTAAAAAGTTAGCTGAAAATATAATAACTACACAAAGCAAGGGTGTATCTGAAATGAAAGCTTTATTAAAAACATTATAAAATATAATATTTATTGCTTATGCAAATAAATCTATAAATTTGAATTAAATATGAAATTTATATTTTATGATATTATTCATATCATAAATAATAAACCTTAGTACCTATTGTATTAAGGTTTTTTGCTTTAAATCCTTATTAATTATTCTATAATTTAATTATAAATTTTCAAATTTTATAACATATATAACAATTTTATTGTATAATTATGTAAATAAGACTACATATGGAGGCTATATATGAAATACGAAGTTATATTATTTGATGCAGATGAAACACTATTTGATTTTAAAAAATCTGAAAAGCAAGCTTTTGAAAATAGTATTAGTGAATTTAATATGGACTATGACGAAAACTATCATTTGAAAGTTTATGAAGAAATAAATAGAAATATATGGTTGGAATTTGAACAAGGGTTAATAACACAAAAGAAACTAAAGGTTGAAAGATTCAAGAGATTATCAGAAAAGTTGAATACCCCTTTTGATCCAGAAGAGTTCTCTAATGCATATATAAAACATCTAGCTAATGCTTCTTTCTTATATGAAGATAGCATTGAATTAATAAAAGAATTAAGCAAAAATTATAGGTTAGCTATTGTTACAAATGGTCTTAAAGATGTACAGTCTAAAAGAATAGGACAATCCATCATAGCTGAATATTTTGAGACAATGGTTATTTCTGAAGAAGTTCAAGTATCAAAACCTAATCCTGAAATATTTGAAATTGCCCTAAATAGATTAAACTTTAATGATAAGAGTAAAGTTTTAATGATAGGTGATAGCTTAACTTCAGATATAAAGGGCGGAATCAACTTTGAGATTGATACTTGCTGGGTAAATCTAAATAAAGCTAATAATTCAACATCAATAAAACCTACATACGAAATTTCAAATTTAATGGATATAATTAAAATTCTAAATTAGAAACTAAAAATAGTAGACAATGACCATGACACACTATTGTATTGTGGCCTCTATCTACTATTTTTTAATATATTAATAAAAAAATGAATTATCATATTATACCAGCTTATTTTTTAATAGCCATATAATATGATAATTCATAAGGAATTTATATCTGTTATATTCTTTTTTAATTAATTTTTAAATTTCTATATCTATTGTAAGTTGCCATTACCTCTTGCTTCCTAGGTA
>JAHAIU010000424.1 GCA_018372555.1 Clostridium sp. | reverse complement strand
ATATATTTAATTTCCTTTCCGATAGAAAAATACTTATGGGTATAGGAATAGGTATGATTATTACAGTTATTTTAATGCTAGGAGTAAATTATAGTGGAGAAATATCTGATGCTAATATAGAAGAGAAGGCTAGAGGCCTTGGCATGCATTATAACGATGAATGCAAAGTTTTATTTGAAGGGGATGAGGCAAGTGATTAGAAGTTTTTATACAGCAGTATCTGGTTTAGTTACTTTAGAGAACAGACAAGCTACCATAACTAATAATATGACTAATGCAAACACTACAGGGTTTAAAGGAGATAATTTATCTATTAAAAGCTTTGATGATGTTATGATTCAAAATAAGGATAAGGTTGTAGGTGGAAAAAATGTAGCGCAAAGATTAGGAACAATAAGTCTTGGAGCTGAAATTGATTCAGTAGATACGGCTTTTACTCAAGGGGTATTAAAAAATACTGATAAGAGAACAGATTTTGCTATAGAAGGTAGAGGATTTTTTGCTGTAGAAAAACAAACTGCTTCAGGAAATGAAGTAGTATATACTAGAGATGGCAGCTTTAGAGTTGGCAATAATGGATATCTTATGACAAGCACAGGAGATAGGGTTTTAGGTATTAATAGAGGAACAGGTGCCTTAGAACCTATTTTTGTTGGAAGTGACAATATCCTTTTAGGTAAAGATAATACTTTACACATAGGTAATACAGATAATTATTCTTTAGCTGTAGCAGATTTTACTGATTATAATAATTTAGAAAAGATCGGTGATAATTATTATAAAGGAGAAAATCCTATATATAATGCTGAAACCTTTGTAGCTCAAGGAGCATTAGAAAGTTCAAATGTGAATATTACAAATGAAATGGTTAATATGATGACAACTATGAGGAGTTTTGAAACTAATCAAAAAATAGTTCAAACTATAGATGATACTTTAAATAAAGCTGCAAATGAAATAGGCTCTATTAGATAATGGGAGGTAAGTTATGTTAAGAACTTTATGGACTGCAAAAACTGGTATGAATGCTAATCAAGATAAGTTAGATGCAATATCTAATAATTTAGCTAATTCAAGTACATTAGGTTATAAAAAATTAGAAGTCGGGTTTAAAGATTTACTTTCAGAATCATTAGATGCATTAGGTAATCCTATAAATGATAGAGATTCTGTTATTGGAACAGGAACTAAGACATCTGAATGGTATAGAGATAATAGTCAAGGAATGCTTCAAGAAACATTACTTAGTACTGATTTAGCAATAGATGGAGTAGGATATTTTAAGATTATTACTGAAGATGGTAATGAGTTATACACTAGAGATGGTGCCTTTGCTATAGATGCTAATGGAAGATTAGTAGATAATAGAGGATATAAAGTAGAAATTAATTATTTAAATGGATTCTCAGAAAATAACGTTACATTTAATAAGAATAACTTTATGGTAGATAAAAAAGGACAAATCTTCTTAAAGAATGGTGATAATTTTAGTCATGTAGGAGAAATACCACTATATACTGCAGTAGGAGATAGAGCATTTGTATCAGTAGGAGAAAACTTATATTCTCCTGCACCAGGTGTACAAGTGAATAGAAGTACTGATTTTGAAATGTTTCAAGGTATGCTTGAAGGATCCAATGTAGATATGGCTACTGAATTTGCAGATATGATATTAACTCAAAGAGCATTTCAATTAAGCTCAAGAGGAATAACAACTGCAGATGAAATGTGGGGAATGATTAATAATATGAGAAGATAGGTTTAAATTGCTTTGCAATTTAAATGAAAAATGAAGAATTAAGAATGAAAAATTATGGTGAAAACTCCTGCGGGAGTTTTTTTGATATGAAGAATTAGTTAGTAAATGAAA
>JAHAIU010000423.1 GCA_018372555.1 Clostridium sp. | reverse complement strand
TTATTATAATCATAGCTAACTGCTTCAACTAACTGTTTAGATAAAGTACCTTCCTTAGCATTTATATAAAGCTTTGAAATTCCAATAATAAAGTTTCTAATATTTTCGTCCATAGTTGCCTTATTATGAATAAATATTCCACCAGCCTTATTTATGTTTTCTCTTTCTAGAGAGTTTTTAACTGTTGAAATTATATCTTTTTGCAAAGGCTCTTCATAAGATACTTCTTCCTCATTGTAGATAATAAGGTCAGTCTTAATTCCCTTATTTCTAAAGTAGTAATGCATATTAATAACTTGCCTTAATAAGTCTATATCTTCTTCACCATAAATAACTAAAAGTATAATAGGTAAATCCCCTGAAATACCATAAGACCATAGATTTTCTTGGTTCATACTTATATTTTTAATAAAAGCTTCTCTATTTTTCCTACCACTATGTAGATATAAAATATATGATGCTAAGCTCTGATAAATATTTGCTTGAGCTGATCTTATTCCAATATGTTTAAGCTCTAATTGATTAGAGTAATTATAAGCATCTTCAGTTTTTTCAATTACTGATACTTCCTTATATTTATAAGTTAGATTTAAAATTTCTTCTTTACTTTCAGCTACACCAGTTAAATAGTAAATTGTTTTTTCTTCTAAAGGCTGAATAGTTACCCTGCTTCTTATACTCATAATTGGATCTAATACTGTTCCAACTGTATTTTGAAGTGGAGCATCATTATCCATAACTTCTGGATCTTTTAAATTTCGATTTCTACCAATAAAGTTAAGCCTTGAAGTTTCATAAGTTAAGTCTCCATCTAATTCACTATTAGTAGCTATACTATGGAAGATATAATGAGTTACTGCTCCTGCTGCCCTTGGTCTTCTATTTCCAATTAAAGCTTTAGCCTCTTCATCATATTCTGTACTTATAAAAAGATTAGAGAAACTTGGATGAACTGCATCTCCCTCAAAAGATTGCAATGTCACTTCTAAGTAACTTGTTATTTCTAAGGTTCTTTGCTTTTCTCCATTGTTTTTCAATGTTATTTTTCTTATTTCCACATTATCTTCAGTAGCAAGACTTACCTCATATTTAGTAGAAATATTTCCATCTTTTCTTTCAAACCTTGCCTTATCTAATGTAAATTCAATAGCTGACTTCTCACCATAATCTTTGCAAGGTTCAAAGGTTGCACTCCAAAAATCATTACTATTTAAATTATTTATATAGAAGAACATTCCACTAGAATCCGCTGTAGAATCTCCCTTCCATCTATAAACAGTCATATCATCTTTTTTAGAATATCCACTACCATTATTGGCTATCATAGTTGAGTAAACTCCATTAGATAATAATAAGACTTCTGGATTTTCTCTTTGCTCATCTCCAAAAATTCTTGGGACAAATTCCTCTTTTTCTAATGGTTTTTTAGTAACTTTCTTAATATCTATATCTCTATCAAATACAATATTTTCAGGAATTCTTTCCTTTAATAAAATTTCAACAGCCTTAATTTCAGGTATATTATGAAATCTTTCTTGAAGAATATTATTATTCAAGGCATTATCTAAGGCTAAAAGTGACATTCCTAAATGGTGAACCATATAGCATCTTACTTCCTTAGGTCCTTGTTCTGAATCACTATAATCTATGGCTTCTATAAAACCATATTTTCCATAAGCTTTATTATCGTAAATTCTCTTTAAATTACTTACGGAATCCTTTATAGCATAAGGTATAGTCATGATTGAGGAATACGGTGATATTACTAATTCATCTTCAAGTCCTCTCTTTAGTCCAACACCAGGTACTCCAAAAGCTTTATATTGATAGTTTTGATTTATATCAAAAACATAGTAAGCTGATTCTGAAAT
>JAHAIU010000422.1 GCA_018372555.1 Clostridium sp. | reverse complement strand
CCTTTATTTCCAACTGTACTCATACCATCATTCCAGTCACCACTACCCATTAAAGGTATGTTGTGTCTACCAAACTTTAAGGCAATATCTATAGCTTTTAAGCAATGCTCATAAATACTTCCACTTTTACTTGATTGATTTACTATAGTATATCTTTCATCTTCACCTTCTCTTAAAGGTTCATCCTCTAAATAAGGTGCTTCCTCTTCTAAAATACTATAGTCCCCTGTTGAATTAATATACTCAGCTGTCACATATGGAAGCCATAATAAATCATCAGAAAATCTAGTTCTAATTCCTGAATTGATAACTGGATGCCACCAATGTTGAACATCTCCTTCTAAGTACTGCCTTGATGCACTTCTTAGTATTTGCTCCCTAGTTATAGATGAGTCTAAAATCCCT
Source organism: Clostridium sp. (assembly GCA_018372555.1). GTDB lineage: Bacteria > Bacillota > Clostridia > Clostridiales > Clostridiaceae > Clostridium. The sequence goes on along the minus strand of JAHAIU010000422.1, from coordinate 1,467 downwards.
ATAGACATAGAGTCTTGAAGTTGATCTCTAAATCCATACGCTCCACCACTTTGATAGAAAGCAGTTCTTGATAAATATCTACAACTAAGAGTTTGATACATAAGCCATCCATTTAATAGATAATCCATTGAGGCATCTGGTGTCTTAACTTGTATATTTCCTAGGAAATTTGACCAATAATCTTTCACATTTTCAAGAGCAGAGTACACATTGTCTAAGTTTCTATAATTATTAATCTTTTCCTTAATTAATGATTCTTCCTCTTCTTCTCCTAGTAAAATAACTATTTCTCTTTCTTCATTAGCCTTTAAGCTAATATTTAATTGAGTAGCTAAACACGGATCATAAATACTTCCTGAAATATTGTTTAAAGAAGTCATTGATAATGCCTTAGGCTTACCTAGGTCACTTCCAACTCCAACAAAACTCTTTCTATCTCCAGTAAAGCTTTGAGAATTATTATTTTCATCCTTATTATCGATAATAGACAGATATGCCTTTTGTTTTCCAAAGTACTTAGAGTAAGGATTTTCTCCATAAATATAATTATCTTTTATTGAAGTTATAATATACTTTGCACTTCCATAATTATATACACCAAGAACTAATTGAGCATAGTAGAATAAGGATAAATCTCTATCCATATCTGAAAGGTTTTTAATCTTTACCTTACATAACTTAACCTTCTCATCTTTTGGACAAAATACTTGCATTTCCCCCTTAATATTATAAACACTATGAGTAAAGGTAGAATAACCAAAACTATGTTTAATAGTATATTCTCCACCATCTCTTATAGGCATTGGAGTAATTGTAAAGTATGCTCCTAATTTATTATCTCTAATATATAAGGCTTCTCCTGTAGGATCACTTACCCAGTCATTACTCCAAGGTGTAATCTTATTTTCTCTACTGTTTCCATACCAAGTGTAGCTTGAGCCAACTTCAGAAATATGGAAACCAAAATCTTTATTTGAAATTACATTAATCCATGGAGCAGGTGTATTTTCATAGTCTTTTAGTTTTATAACATAACTCTTATCATTTTTATCGAATCCACCATAGCCATTAAAGAAATCTAAGTTTTCTTCTTTTTCTTCTAAAGCTTCTGTATTTGCTATATTTTCTAATATTATACTATTATTCATATCCTCATAAGAAGCATTTGCACTTCCATCTATTGAAACTTCATCAATATTAGTCTCAGTATTATTAATATTACTTTCATTATTAAATCCATCTAAACTTACATTTTCTTCAGCTAAATTATTTTCATCATGTTTATGTTTAGCATTATTTCTAATATAGTCAGATTCATTTATATTAACCTTAATTCTATTTGTATAAGAATCGTCTTTATAAATATTCTTATTATAATCATAGCTAACTGCTTCAACTAACTGTTTAGATAAAGTACCTTCCTTAGCATTTATATAAAGCTTTGAAATTCCAATAATAAAGTTTCTA
>JAHAIU010000421.1 GCA_018372555.1 Clostridium sp. | reverse complement strand
CGGTGGGGAATTACGCCCCGCCCTGAAGATAAATTATTTTTATACTTTTATTATATGCTTATTTTTTTTATTTGACAAGCATATTTTTAACAATCTTTTTCTTTTATATATATTTTTCAATTAATAATCTACATCTATAGTTTTATATCATTATAAATTTAAAATGATTCTTTAGTAAATTATCTAAATTGAAAGAATCAATTTTTTAATTTAAATATAAGTTGTTTAGATAACTTTATATATTAATTATTTTCAACACGAATAAAACTTCATAAAACCTAAAAACTTAATTACAACTTATATTCCTTTCATAGATAAGGATATTCTATTTCTCTTACTATCTACTTCTAAAATTCTAACCTGAACTATGTCTCCAACCTTAACTATATCTAAAGGATGCCTAACAAACCTATCTGCCATTTGACTTTTATGAACTAACCCATCTTGGTGAACTCCAATATCTACAAATGCTCCAAAATCAGAAACATTTCTTACTGTTCCCATAAGTACCATGCCTTCACTTAAATCTTTTAAGTCTATTACACCAGTCTTTAATATAGGCTTTGGCATATCTTCTCTTAAGTCTCTACCTGGCTTTTTTATTTCTTTTATAATATCAGATAAAGTTAACTCTCCAACTTGTAACTTTTCTGCTATATTTTTAATTCCTTTTTCATTAACTCTTTCTTCAATATCTTTAATATTGTTATTTTTTAAATCATTCTTAGTATATCCAAGTAACGCTAAAAGGTTCCTTGCAACTTCATATGATTCTGGATGAACCGAAGTATTATCTAAAGGTTCACTACTTTCCATAACTCTTAAAAATCCTGCACATTGCTCATAAGCCTTTTGCCCAAGTCTCTTTACTTTAAGTAGTTCCTTTCTACTTTTAAATCCACCTACTTCATCTCTATACATAACTATATTATTTGCTATAGTTGCATTTATACCAGAAATATAATTTAGTAATGATGGTGTTGCTGTATTTAAATCAACTCCAACTTTATTAACAGAATCTTCTACCACCCCTGTTAATGATTCATCTAGCTTCTTTGCAGCCACATCATGTTGATATTGACCTACCCCTAAAGATTTAGGATCAATTTTAACTAATTCAGCTAAAGGATCTTGAAGTCTTCTACCTATAGAAATAGCGCCTCTTACTGTAACATCTAAGTCAGGATATTCCTTAGTTCCTAATTCAGATGCAGAATAAACAGATGCTCCCGCCTCAGATACTATTACATAAGCTATTTCTCTACCATCTTCTTTTCTTAATTCAGAAATAACTTCAGAAATTACTTCTTCTGATTCTCTAGAAGCTGTGCCATTTCCTAAAGATATCACTTCTACATTATGCTTCTTAATTAATGTTTTAAGCACTTCCTTAGCTTCCCTAACTTTATTTTGAGGTGCTGTAGGATATACAGTAGTATTTTCTAAAAATCTTCCTGTACTATCTAAAACTGCAACCTTACATCCTGTTCTAAATCCTGGGTCATAACCTAAAACTACTTTTCCCTTTATTGGAGGTTGCATTAATAATGCTTTTAAGTTTTCTTTAAATATTTTTATTGCTCCCTCTTCCCCTATATCAGTAAGTTCATTTCTAACTTCTCTTTCAATAGATGGATATATAAGTCTTTTTAAGGAATCCTTAATTGATAATCTTAGATATTCATCAGTTATATTGTTTCCTTTTAATATCTTATTTTCTAAAAATGTTATTAATTTATCTTCATTAATAGTTATTTTAACTTGAAGTATTTTTTCTTTTTCTCCTCTATTTATAGCAAGAATTCTATGAGGAGGTATTCTTCCAACATCTTCACTATATTCATAATACATTTCATAAGGTGTATGTTCTTCACTT
>JAHAIU010000420.1 GCA_018372555.1 Clostridium sp. | reverse complement strand
AGATTTGTATTAACTTCTTCCTTAAACCCTTCCATAGACTGGCTCAAATTAAGATCAACAATTGCACCTTTTCTTCTATATATCTTTATATATCCTTCATCCTTTAAAATAGAATAAGCCTTATTAACAGTATGCATATTAACCCCTATATCTTCTGCTAAAGACCTAACTGAAGGTAATTCTTCATTTTTATCAATTTCCCCTTTTGCTATACCTTCTATAACTTGATTTTTAATTTGTATATATATAGGTATCTCAGAATCAAAATTAATTCTTAAAATCACCTTATCACCTCTTTCTAAGACTATTAATTTCTTAAGTACTTTCTTCACAATAAATTCAATAAAATTTCCACATTAGCTACATTATATAATAGAAATATAAAGTATAAAATAATACCTTGCTACTTTTTACCAAGACTTATATTTTATATAAAATCCGCACTTATAATATCTGATAAATCCAAATTAATGTAAAAATAAATTTATTTCTGCTAATAGAAAGGGGGCTGTCTCAGAAACAGCCCAATTTAAAAATTAAAAGTAATTATTTTTGAAAACTCCATCAGAAGTTTTTTATTAATTTCTCATTATTCACTTTACGTTGTGTAACAGCACCTATTTTTTAGTTTAGCTTTTCAAATTGTTTAACTGATACCTTTGAAAGGATTAAAGTAATTATAGCTAATATTAATATTTCAAATATTAAAGCTGAAATTAATAATAAATCATTATTAGAAATTATATTAAAATACTTTGCAAGTATCGGAATTGCTAATATTCCTACCGATATTAGCATTTGTATTATAACACTTGCACTTTGTTTTACAACTGCTGTTTCAGATACCCAATGCATATTAGGAAAAAATAAATTAACTACAATTCCTAATATAGCTACAATTATTGCAAATAGTATAGATATTACAAATAACCATAAAAATTGTGTAAAACTAAAGTTTAATGAGAAGAAAAATATTATATTACTGATTATTAAAGCTGGAACAACTAATATTAAGTTTAATAATATCTTAGCTTTAAATATTTCTAATGGATTAAGTGGACTACTTTTTAATATCCATAAGTTTTTACCTTCCATAGAAATAGATGAATTAGTAGTACAAGAAAGTGATAAAATACCACAAGTAACAGCTATAATCATTAATGGCATTAATTCTCCTACTGACTTAAGTTCAAAAATCATATATATTATATCTTCTCCCATAAACATAGTTGCAACTGCCATAATTAGTAATAGTACTGGGCCTATTATAGTGTTTAATACATAAATAGGAGATGCAAAATATCTTTTTGCTTCTTTTATTAATAGTGCTTTTGTTATACTTGATGACTTCATAGAAGTAATTTTATAATTATTTCTCTTATAACTTTCTTGAAGTTTTGAGCTTATTTTCTTATATGCCTTATTAAATACAATTATAAAAAAGCTAAAGAATCCTATAGAAATTATAAGAAAAATACCTAAATCTATAATGCTTCCTTCTGCTAATGCTCTTGTTAACATCACTGCTGGAGGATATATTTTAAATATAGCATCACTTATTGACGAACTATTTATCAATATTTTTTGTAAAAACTCCCCACTACTATAAGAGCCTACAACTATTAATAATACTATTAGCAAAGTACCAATTGTAATAACTAAGTTTTTATATTTAAATTTATTTGAAATATAACTAATTCCAAAAGAAATAATTGATGATATTAGTAAAGGTATTAGAGGTAAAGTTAAAAATATCAATATTAAATATACAAAAAATAATATTGATGGCCTTGCATAAACAAAATATACTGTAGCTGGTATAACAAAAGTAAATATACTAACTAAGTAATTTATTAATACAAGCTGAAATACTTTAACTATTAA
>JAHAIU010000419.1 GCA_018372555.1 Clostridium sp. | reverse complement strand
GTTACATGGTACATATGTTGATATCCACCAGTCATATGACGGTTATTATATCCAGGTACTCCATCTGCTGCTGGAAAAGCATTATATTGTGCACGGTCTACAAAACCATCCCACTTCCAGTAGTTAACATCATACTCATTTTGCCAATCTACTGCCATATCAGTAAAATTCTTTATATATTCACGGTCTGCAACATCAATTGAACCGCCTGCTTTACTTCCTTTACCACTCTTTGTCATAATATTAGCTAATGATCCATAGAAGTTATATCCTCCACGTGGCCCAATCCATACACCAAAGTTACTTCCAAACTTTTTAACAAGTTCACTTGAAGGTGTAAGTCCTTCAGGGAACTTTGAGTTAAACTCCCAGAAACCAGTTTTATTTAATGTAGTACCAGAACGTACTGGATCTACAATAGAAGTATCATTATAATTTACCCACCCATCATCTACTACATAAGAATCAAAAGGACGAGCCTCTACCTTATTAAGTTCTCTATCTATTTCAATAAATGATTCAAGAATATTCTTATCATCAATTCTCATCATATTATCAAACCATGAGTTATATTGAATACGGAACTCAGATGGAGTAGCAATAGATGATATATATTCAAAGAAATCTGCTTTAATAACTTCATTTTCTGTGCTTCTTGCTGCACCAGCAACTGTTTGCCAAGTAACATATTTTGCACTTCCATCTTCTGTTTTAGCAAGTTGATTATCTTGTCCTAGTCTTTCAAAGGACTTTCCTGAATAATATCTTATATATCCAATTTCATCTACAATTTGTGTATCTGTTAAAGGAAACTCTGAACCGAAGAACATTCCTTGAATATAAATTGGTTGTCCAAGATTTGCCTTAAACTGATCCATTTCAACAATTCCACCAGCATCTGTTGGAATTGTCCATTTAGCATCCTTTTCATTTACATTCATAGATTCTAAATCAATATAATCAATAACTGCATTTGCCTTTTGATCATCTGGTACACTTATTTCTAAATATTTACGCATAAAGTGATCACCTTCATACATAACAATATTTTCAGATATAGTATATTCAACATCCTTGAATGTATAAGGTTTAAAATTAAATGTTACTTTTTTACCTGTTTTAGCAACATTATTTATTGTTGCTTTAGTATCTGAAATAACAGGTTTTCCATCTAATTCTAAATTACTTGATACAAACTCCCTATCATTTGCCACAATTGGTGCTTTTTCTTCATGTAAATTAAACTCTGCACCGCCAGCAAATTTCTGTCCGTTATTTGAAGAAACAGCCACAAACTTTAATTGGTTTGCACTTACTTCTTCATCTAAGTTAACATAAATAGGATTTATACCATCATACTTAAAGTTACCTTGTGCTATTTTCTTCCACTCACTAGAATCTGCAGCAAGCTTAGTATCACTTGTTGCAGCCCAAAGTTCATAACCCTTGATATTTCCATTTACCCCTTCACCTTGCTGACGTGGCGTATAAGAAAATGATTGGAATTTTTTAACTCCGTTTAATGTGAATAATACATTATACGGATATTCTTGTTTTCCTTGCCCTCCACCGTAGTTTGTATGCCATATTGATGATACATTACCATCAATAAGATTAGATGCAGGTCCATCATTAGGACCAGATGGGTTTTGATAGCTATCTGCTTCTGCAGTCCATCCCTCTCTTGAAATAGCTGGCAATTCTATAGGCTTTGAATCTGTTTTGGTCACTCTAATTTTAAATTCTTCACTGCCTTCTGCTGGAATGAAGTCAGTATTTTCCACATTAGTTCTCTTATTTGTAATTTTCTCTGTTTTTAACTTATTTTCAGTTGTTGAAAAAGTACGTCCTATGTAGTCATTCTCAATTGTTAATTTACCATTTTCA
>JAHAIU010000418.1 GCA_018372555.1 Clostridium sp. | reverse complement strand
AATAAAATGTTAATAAAAGAATAAATATAGTCATATAAATATAAAGGGGGTGATGGTTATGATGAGAGAATTTGAAATAGAAAGACAATTTGATATTAAGATTGAAACTCTTAAAGCCAATAAAGGAGTTTATTATTTGAAGACCAACAAGGGTGAAAAATGTTTAAAAAAGATTAATTATGGGCCTCAAAAATTATTATTTGTTTATGGAGCAAAAGAGCACTTGATTAACAATGGATTTAATGCTGTTGATAAGTACTTTTTAAACATAGAGGGGGAACCATATGCCCTAGTTAACGAGGATCTTTATACACTGTCTGAGTGGATAGAAGGTAGGGAGTGTGATTTTCATAACATAGATGAGGTGAAAATAGCAGCAAGGACTTTAGCGATGTTACATGAAGCGTCTAAGGGATACGATCCTCCTGAAAATTCTAAATTGAAAAGTGACTTAGGTAGATGGACCCATCTTATGAGTAAAAGGATTAAGTCTTTTGATAAGATGAGAGATATGGTAAGGAAAAGGAGTAATAAAAATGAATTTGACCTACTATATTTAAAATCAATGGAATTTTATAAGGATATAGGAAGAAAAGCTTTAAAGACATTAGAATCCTCTGAGTATATTAGTTTATGTGATATAGCTCAAAATGATAAGAGCTTTTGTCATCATGATTTTACTTATCACAATATAATTTTAGATGAAGAAAACAAGTGTCATGTTATTGATTTTGACTATTGTAAAAGAGAAGTTAGAACATTTGATATATCAAACTTTATGATCAAGGTTTTAAAGAGAGTAAATTGGGATATTAACTTTGCTAATGCTATTATTTCTTCTTATAATGAGGTTTCACCATTATTAGATATTGAATATAAGGTATTATATGCTTATTTACAATTTCCTCAAAGATATTGGAGACTTGCTAATAGATATTATTACAATGAAGTGAACTGGGGTCAAAATACCTTTGGTAGTAAGATTGAATCAATAATAAATGAACAAGAGGATATGTTAAAATTTTTAGAGGGATTTAAAAATGAGTATCAGGTGGAATAAAGAGTTGTTAATGAATTTAAGACTGTTTTTTAACAGTCTTTTTTCAATTAATTAAGGATAATTAAAAAACATAAATTTAGTGTACAAATAAAGAAATTTCGACATATTATAGTACATAATAATTATTTGTGGAGTAAACATGAAGATAGGAGATTTGGTAGTTAGAAAATCTTACAATAAGGATATCACTTTTAAAATAATTGATGTAAAAGAAGAGGATGGCAAGGAAATATATATATTGAAAGGTATAAGCATAAGGATAATAGCGGATTCAAGGGATGAGGACTTAGAATTAGTAGATGAAGAATATGAAGGGGATAAGGAAAAAATATTAAATAGAAGAGTAGAGGCTGCTATTAAGAAGGCTGTATCTATGAGAGGTGAAGGTGGTGCTGTAAAGCCCTTAAATAATTTATATCGAGGTAAGCAGAAAAGCCAAAGCAATAAAGAATTGATATTTGGAAGACCAGGTAAGATACTTCATATTGATGGTGATAGCGATTATTTGGAGACTTGCCTTAAGGTATACAAACAGCTCTCATTAGAAGCTGTAGGGAAGGCTGTACCAGAGAAAAAACAACAAGAGGTCATAGTAGATTTAGTAAAAGAGGTAAAACCAGATATAGTAGTTCTTACTGGTCATGATAGTGTTGTTAGAACCACTAATGATTTTTTAAACTTAGAAAACTATAGGAATTCAAAATATTATATAGAGGCTGTGAAAGCTTTAAGGAATTATAATTCAAGTTATGATGAATTAGTTATATTTGCAGGGGCTTGTCAAAGCTGTTATGAATGTATGTTAGATGCGGGAGCTAACTTTGCAAGCTCCCCCAATAGGGT
>JAHAIU010000417.1 GCA_018372555.1 Clostridium sp. | reverse complement strand
TAATACAAGCTTTACTAGTTAAAGTAGGAGAAGAAACTTTAGCCATTTCTTTAGGATTTATAGATAGAGTTATTGACTATAAAGAAGAAAATCTAAAAAAGACAAATGGAGAAGAAGTAATAATTTATAGAGAAAATATAATCCCTTTAATTAGGTTAAATGAAAGACTTGGAATAGAAAATAAGGATAGTAAAAAGAAATACGTTATAATAGTTAAAATAGGCGAAAAAGCAGTTGGATTATTAGTTGATTCATTATTTGGACAACAAGAAATAGTAATTAAACCTTTAGGAAAAACTTTAAAATCACTAAAAGAATATATTGGAGCAACAATTTTAGGAAATGGTTTAGTAACCTTAATTCTTGATGTGGCTGCTTTAATATAAAGGGGGAGGCTAATTATGGAGTATAAAAATTTAACTTCATTACAATTAGATGCACTTAAAGAGGTATCTAATATTGGTGCAGGAAATTCAGCCACTTCTTTATCAGTATTATTAGGAACAAAAATAGATATGACGGTACCTAACTTAAACTTAATAGCATTTGATGAATTATTTAATAGCTATAAAGAAAATGCAGTAGTAGCAGTATTAGTTAAGGTACTTGATGAGATAGAAGGAAGTATTCTATATGTATTTGAAGAGGAAACAGCATTTAATATAATATCTAAAATGACTTTAAGTGATGAAAATTCATTATCTGAAATGGGTACATCAGTTATTGGAGAAATTGGGAATATTATTTCTTCATCCTTTATGAATGCGATTTCAGGTTTCACTGGTCTAAAAGCAACAGCCTCAGTACCAGCTGTTACTAATGATATGTTAAGTGCAATATTAATTTCTGCTTTTATAGAAACAGGGCAATATCAAGATTATGTTTTAGATATAGAAATTCTTTTTATGGGAGAAGCAGAAGATAAGTTAGAAGGACATTTCTACTTTGTACCTTCTCCAGAGTCCTTAGGAAAAATATTAGAATCGTTAGGAATAAAATAATTGGAGGGTTTAAAATGACAAAAGTATTAATAGTTGATGATGCAGCTTTTATGAGAATGATGATTAAGGATATATTACAAAAAAATGGTTTTGAGGTAATAGGCGAAGCAAGTAATGGTATAGAAGCAGTAAATCTTTATAAAAAAGAAAGACCAGATGTGGTAACTATGGATATAACTATGCCTGATATGGATGGAATAGAGGCCGTTAAAGAAATAAGAGCCTTTGATCCATCAGCTAAGGTAATTATGTGTTCAGCAATGGGACAACAATCAATGGTTATGGATGCAATTAAATCTGGTGCAAAGGACTTTATAGTTAAGCCTTTCCAAGCAGATAGAGTCCTTGAAGCTATAAGGAAGGTTGTTGGCTAATAAAAAATGGGAGGCTAAGTAAATGCAATTTGTAATATTTAAACTAGGAGAAGAGCATTTCGCAGTTGAGACAGATAAGATATTAAGTATCAATGATATGATGGCAATAACTAAGGTTCCAAATGCTCCTTATTATATTAAGGGGTTAATAAATTTAAGAGGAAGTATAAAGTCTTTAGTAGATATTAACTTATTACTTAATAGGGAATCTAATAAAGAGCAAAATAATATCATAATACTTAAGGTTGATGACGAAGAAATAGGCATTACTGTAGATGAAGTAGAAGAAGTAATAGATATTGAAGAAAATAGACTTCAAAAATTAGAAACTCATAATACAGCGGGCTATATTAAAGGAATAATTGATTTAGAAGGTAAACTTTTAACAATAATAGAAATAGAAAAGCTACTTAATCAATAGAAATGAGGGATATTAATGGCAGAGGTTTTAAGTCAAAGTGAGATAGATGCTCTCCTTTCTGCCTTATCTACAGGTGATGTTGAACCAGAGCAATTAAAAGAAAAGGAAGAAAAGCATAAG
>JAHAIU010000039.1 GCA_018372555.1 Clostridium sp. | reverse complement strand
TGAAAAATATTTTACCATAAATCCTAGACTTTTGGGTCTAGGATTTATTTTTTTCATCAAAAAAGAGCTTCGCACTAATTATTTAGTGCGACAGCCCCTAAAAGAAAATAATATTAGTAATTCTATAAAAATTACATCCTTAATTCTTTCATTTTTTCATTCTTTCACTCTTTGATTATTTTATTACTTTAACTCTATCTTCTATTGGGGAAAATTCCTTTTCTCCAGCTCCTGCTACAATCTTACCGAAAGGCATTTGAGCCATCATTCTCCAGTTATTTGGTATATTAAATTCTTTCTTAACTTCTGCATCTATTAATTCAGTATAATGTTGAAGACTTGCTCCAAGACCTTCTGCTGCAAAAGCAGTCCAAACTGAGAATTGCATCATACCTGATCCTTGAAGAGCCCATACTGGGAAATTATCCTTATATAATTCAAATTGCTCTTGTAATGATTCCACTACTGCGAAATCTTCAAAGAATAAAACTGTTCCATATCCACCTTTAAAAGAATTGATTTTTGCTTCAGTTGATGCAAAATCACTTTCTGGAACTATCTTTCTTAAAGCTTCCATAGTTATATTCCATAGCTTATCATGAGATTCTCCCAATAAGACAACAGCTCTTGTAGTTTGAGAATTAAAAGCTGATGGTACATGCTTTACTATATACTCTACTATTTCCTTAATTCTTTCATCTGATATTGGTGACTCCTTACTTATTGCATAAATGCTTCTTCTTTCCTTTATTGCTTCATAAAAATTTTTATTCATTTATAACCTCTCCTATCTTTTTATATAAAATTTCTTTATTAATTCTCATAAATCTTTTTTAAATATTATTTCAAAACTTTTCTCTGCTAAATTAGATTATTTTAAAACTTTTCTTAGTTGAATTAAATTATCTAAAGTTTTAATTTTACTTTCTTCATCTAAATCTTTAAATAAATTATCTAAAAAGTCCTTATGTTTAGGAAATATATGTGAAATATAATCTTTTCCTTTTTCCGTTAAGGAAACATAATAAACTCTTTTATCTTTATTACATTTTCTACGAATTACAAAACCCTTTTTTTCTAGCTTATTTATTACATAAGTAATTGTTCCACTAGTTACAAGAATTTTTTCTGCTACCTTTTGCACTGGTTGATCACCTTTGTGATATAGCATTTCTAAAACGCCAAACTCACTTACATTTAAGTCAAACTCTTGAAGACTCTTCTCTATTTGAAAAAATAAATTATTATAAATTCTAGCCACTGCAACAACTAGCTTTAAATTTACATTGTCCATATATTCACCTACATTATCTTGATTTCAAGATAATTATATCTCTAATATATCTTGAAGTCAAGATAATTATTGAAAATAATTATCAATTATTATTTTGTATATAATAAAGGACTATAAATCATATAGTTTATAGTCCTATCATTAACATTCTCTTTTCTAAATTTAATTTCTATCTATAGAATATCTTTAAATTTCTTTTCTTAAATTAATTTTTATATCTTCTCCATTTATATCTCTTATAATGATTTTCACTTTATCTAAATCATCAAAAGTAGTTAAGTCATACATAAAGGCTATTCTTACTCCATCATCTATATTTTCCATATTTCCATTAGTGAATTTATAAATATTATTTTCATTTTCATCAGTAAGTATCATTTTATTAACTATATTTTCATCTACTTTTAACGCTTCTATATTTATATCCATTTTTACCATTGTATTAGTAGCTGAAGATACCATAGAATCAAATTTGATATTTTCATTTTCCTCTTCTAAAACATAGTCTATACTTTCAACATTCGTAACTCCATCATATAAATCTAACTCATAATTCCAGTTACCATTAATTTTTTCTATTGAATCATCATTATCTTTATATAAAGCAATATCAACAATTTCTAGGGATATACTCTTTATATCTTCAATTATACTTTTTGTATCTGTAATTATTAAATCATATTTTATCTCTCCATCTTCTGCATTGACTAAATCTATATTCCACTCAACCCCTGTAAAATATGGTGAATACATTCCTTCGTCATCTTTGCCTAAAATAACTCTATCATTATTATCTTTAATATTTAAACCAAACCTTAAACCACTAACATCATTTAATTTATCAGCATCATCAAAGTTCAAAGTAAATGATAATCCTATTTTATTTTTATCAGGAATTATTTCATTAACCTTTATTGATATTCCATTATCTTTTACTTCATTATCTAACATCTCTTGAACATAGCCATTACTTTTAGCTTTTTGCATTCCTCTATCTTTTAAAAACTCTTCAATACTAGCTAATACCTTAGGTCCTATAGAAAATGATAAAATTAAACATGCTCCAATAAAAGAAGCTACTATCTTTTTATTAATTTTACTTTTGCTATTCTTATTTCTATTAATCTCTTCTCCATTTCTAATTTCACCAAAAGCATCATTTACTTTTTCTAAAATTCCTTCTGGAATACTTTCCTTTTCACTTAACTTATCTTTAATCTTCTTATCTATATCCACTACTTACTTCCCCCTACCTTAAAATTTCTATTTTCCTCATTATAACTTTTTAAATAAATCTCCTTAAGCTTTTGCCTTGCCCTGCTTAATCTAGACTTTATTGTGCCTTCCTTCTCCTTTAATATCTCACTTATTTCCCTTGTATTAAATCCACTTACATAATAAAGTACAATAACTGTTTTATAACTTTCATCTAGAGAATTTAAAGTTTCATTAAATACTATATTTTCTTCTATACTATCCTTATCCTCCAATGAATCCTCATTCTCAATACTCTCATAATAATCTTCAACATATATTACCTTTTTATTTTTAGAGATAATATCATTACATTTATTTATAAGTATTTTAATTAGCCAGGTTTTAAAATAAGAGGTATTCTTAAGTACACATATGCTTTTATATGCAGATAATATTGTTTCTTGTATTGCATCTCCTATGTCTTCTTCAGAGGTAAGCCTAGTTTTCGCTACCTTATACATCATCTGAAGATGCTCATTTATTATAGATATAAAAGCTTCTTTATCCCCATTTTGAGCTTTTTTTATAAGAAGTTCCATTAATTTGCCTCCTGAAAGTTTTCTACGCATGCGTTTCTCTTTACATATATTAGACTTAATATATCATAGAATAGTTGCATTGAATTTCTTTAAATAAAAAAAAATAAAAGCTACACATCCTAAAATAAAATGTATAGCTTTTACTTAAAATATTACTGTTTATAGTAACTCGTAATTTAAACATAAAGGGACATCATAATTTTTATTTATTATAAGTTCTGCATCTATATTATAAATATTTTTTAATACTTCCTTTTTCATTATTGAATTTGGTTCATCTTTATAAAGTATTTTTCCATCCTTCATTGCGATAATAAAATCAGAATACTTTGCCGCATGATTTATATCATGTAAAACCATAACTACTGTACACTTATGTTTTTCATTTAAGTTATTTACAATATTAAGTACTTCAAGCTGATGAGACATATCTAAAAAAGTAGTTGGCTCATCTAATAATAATATATCTGTTTCTTGTGCTAATGCCATTGCAAGCCAAACCCTTTGTCTTTGTCCTCCAGATAAATCTGATAATTCTCTTTCTCTAAAGTCAAGAGTATTAGTTACCTTTAATGCCCATTCAATCTTTTCTTTATCTTTTCTAGATAATTTATTTACATTAGATCTATGAGGATATCTTCCATAAGAAACTAATTCTTCTACTTTTAACTCTGAAGGAGCAGTAGGATTTTGTGATAATATAGCCAGTTTTTCTGCTATTTCCTTACTCTTCATATTATCCATATTTTTATCTAGAAGAAAAACTTCACCCTTTTCCTTTTTAAGTATTCTTCCTATACTTTTTAGTAAAGTTGATTTTCCACATCCATTAGGTCCAATAATACTTGTTACCTTTCCCTCTTCAATGCTTAAATCTAAATCATCAATTATTATTTTTTTATCATAGCCTATTTTTAAATCTTTTATATTAATAGCATTCTTCATATCTTACCTCTTATGATTTAAATAATAAATATACAAAATAAGGAATACCAATAATTGATACTACTATTCCCACAGCCAGTTCTGATGGAGCAAAAATAGTCTTAGCAATAAAGTCTGATACTACTAAAAGTAAGGCTCCAATTAAAGCTGTTACAGGCATAAGTTTTCTATGTTTTATTCCTACTAGTTGCCTTGCTATATGTGGTGCCATTAATCCAATAAAACCAATATTCCCTGCAACGCATACAGATGCACTAATTAATCCAACACAAGCAAATAGTAATTTTTTCTTTTCTTTTTCTAAGTTGATACCAAGACCAACTATACTTCCTTCTTCTAATTGGAAATAATCTAGTAAATGCACCTTTTTATAAAGATATAACCCTAAAATTATTATCCAAGGAAGCATCATATAAATAAATGTCCAGTTTGCATTATATATGGAACCTGCTTGCCAAATAGCTGCAAACTCAAAATCTGTAGCATTCATTTTCATAGAAAAAAGCATGGATACAGCTGAAAAACCACTATTTATGGCTATACCAGTTAATATAAGTTTTTGCATATCCATCTTGTTATTGTTTTTTGAGAATAATAATATTAGTATTGCTGCTGCTAACCCACCTATAAATCCAAATACAGGCATAGCAAAGATGTTTAAAAAATTACTTCCATCTGATACTGATGAATTAAAACTAACAAAAAACATGTATATAATAACAGCAGCTCCTGCTCCAGAATTTATTCCTAATATCCCTGGATCAGCTAATTCATTTTTAGTAATTCCTTGTAGAAAAAGCCCTGCTATTGATAAACCTATTCCAACTAAAATAGCAATTATTATTCTTGGAAGTCTAAATTCAAATACTACTAATCTAAATTTTTCATTATCATTTAAATTAAATAGAGTTTGAAATACCTCTCCAATACTTATATCAAACATCCCATTTGTTAAATGTAAATAGAAGGCTACTACAATTAACAATATTAGTGCTATTATTATAAAAGAATAATTAACTTTTCTCTTATGCATTTTTTGCCCCTCCTTTTGTCTTTATCATATATAAAAAGAAAGGAACTCCTATAATAGCTGTTACTGTTCCAATTGGTGTTTCAAATGGATATTCTATGTATCTACTTATTAAGTCGCATAAACTTAAAAAGAAGGCTCCCCCAATTAAGGAATATGGAATTATATACTTATAATCATGTCCAACTATAATTCTAATTATATTAGGTATTACTAATCCAACAAAAGCAATCTTTCCAACTAATGCAACTGAAGTGGCTGTAAGTAAAACTACTGCACCCATAGATAAGAATTTCACTATATTTGTTCTTTGCCCCAAACTAATAGCTATATCCTCACCTAATGAGCTTATTGTAATATCCTTAGCTACCATAAACGCTATTAGTATTCCAATAATTCCTAGCGGTACTATTAATTTTAATAAATCAATATCTACAGTATGAACCTTTGTATTATACCAAGCTGAAATAGTCTGAGATACTTGGTAGTACATTGCAATTGCTGATCCTAAACTACTTAAAAAACTACCTACTATTGTTCCTATAATAGCAAGTCTAACAGGTGATAACCCATTTTTTATAGATGAACCTATCCCTAAAACTAATACAGCTCCTAGTATAGAGCCAACTATAGAAACTAAAATTAGACTTCCATTTGAAAGTCCTGGATAAAAAACCATGGCTATAGTAATTAAGAAAGCTGAACCATCATTTACTCCCATTAATGAAGGTGATGCTAGATAATTTCTTGTTATCCCTTGCATAATTGCACCAGATACTGCTAAAAATCCTCCAACAACTAATACAGCTATAGCCCTAGGTAATCTATTATTTCTTATAATTAAGTGATCTACATTATTTGCATCAAATTTAAATATAGCATCATACACAACTTCTTTGGCTATGGATTTAGTTCCTAAGGTAACAGATAAAATAGTCACAGCGATTATTCCTACTATACATATCATAAATATTATTAATAATTTTTTATTAAACTTCTTCATCTTTATCCCCTTAAAAAATTGGGACTGCCCCAAGACAGTCCAATTAAGAATTACTAATTAAAAATGAATAACTATTAATGTAATATTTTCTAATATGCAATAAATAATTTTATTTTGAAAACTCCTACTGAAGTTTTTTCATTAATTTTACATTCTTCATTATTCATTGTGCGGCATCACTATATGCGACAGCACTATCCTTCTATTTTAATAAATTCTCTACAACTGCGTCTAAGAATCTAACTTTTGACCAAGCCGTTCCCCCTTGAGCTAAAGGATCAACTGAGTTAACAAATACTTTGTTATTTTTAGAAGCTTCTATACTCTTAAATATAGGATTTTCTAATAGCTGATTTAAAGCTTCAGGTGAATCTGTATTTTCAGAATCATCAAATTGTAAGAAGATTGCATCTGGATTTATTTCTGCTAAAGTTTCTATAGTAAGTTCTGCTTGTGCTTTTGAATTTGTAATTACCTCAGGAACCTTTACTCCTAAATCAGTATATAAAACTGGATTTAAATATACATCTGCCGGATATACATACATTAATCCACGTCTAATTCTAATAACTAAAATATCTTTATCTTTATATTCACTTGAAAGTTCTTCTTTTGTCTTTGAAGCTTTTTCTTCATAATCTGAAATTAATTTATTAGCTACATCTTTCTTTCCTGCTATCTCTCCTAGAGCTAATAGATTATCCTTCCAATTAGCTGATATATGTGAATATGGTAATGTTACAGCTATCTTGTTTAACTTATCAGAAACTTCTTCTTTAAATTTTGAACTTCCAATAATAACATCAGGATTTAATCCTAAAATAACTTCTGCATTAGGACTCATTTTATCTCCAACTAAAGTTGCTCCTTTAAAGTCTTCAGCTAGATATTTAGGTACTTCCCCAGCTACTTCTAAAACTCCAACTGCATCAACGCCTAAAACTGCTGCATCTTCCATTCCTTCTAAACTAGCAAGTACTATATTTTCAACCTTCTTGTCAAAAGAATATTCTTGCCCTAAATAATTTATTGTAAATGTCTTGTCCTCGTTTTCCGTAACATTCTGGTCTGTAACATTCTTATCTGTAGCATCCTTATTAGTGCAAGCTACTAAACTTCCAACTAAAACTACTGATAAAAATAAAGTTAAGTATTTTTTCATATTAACCCTCCATCAATATTGATAATCATTTTCAACTAATGACTATTCTATCAGAATCTTTTAGAAGGTAAAATAGACTTTCTGGAGAATTTTTTGTACTTTTGCCGAATTTACTTTTTTAGTACTAAACTTGTTACTATATTAGTATTAATTTCTCTATACTTTTTAGGACACACCCCTACATTTCTTTTAAATGTTTTGCTAAAATAAAAACAATCATTATATCCAGTCATATCAGATATTTGAGAAATTGTATAGCTAGAAAACTTTAATAATCTTTTAGCTTCTTTTAGTCTATATTCTGTTAAATATTTTATTGGCGATAGGCCCGTAACTTCTTGAAAAACTTCACTAAATCTTCTTCTATCAATATCTAATATATCTGATATTTCACTTACTGATATTGCTTCATTAAAATTCTTATTTATGTATTCAATTCCCTTATTAACTAATTTTAATTTATCATTATATTGCACATCCCTTACTGTCTCAACTAAAGAATTAATTAAATTTATAAAATCTACTTTGCAAGAGAATTTCGTGAAATTATCTGGACTTAATGATTTATCACGAATATTTTCACAGTATTTTATTAAGGGAAGCCTGTCTTCAATCTCTAAATAAAATGATTCTTTTTCTATCTTTTCAAACTTTTCAGTTGTAGATATATTTCTATAATGAACTACGTAATATTCTATACCTACCTCTTCTGCCTCAATTCTAATATCCATCCTTGAGCCACAATGTAAAACAGTATTATTATTTAAATTATATTTTTTATTATTTACAGAAAAGGAGCATTCTCCTCGTATAGGTATTACTATTCCACATAAATCTTTTGCAGTTTTTCTATTAAGATCTTTTTCTTTAGGAGGTAACTTGGCTTTAAAAATATCAATAAATTCAATAGAACTTTCAGAAAAATATTCAATTAACCAATTAATGCTTTGTTTCATAATTGTTGACCTTTCCCTTCTATTATTTTATACTTATTACTAAATATTAGCATAAAGGAGCAATTTATATGGATAATTTTAAGATAAAATCAAACTATACTAATAACTTTTATGATATTAAATTCTACATTCCAGAAGATTCAAATGCAAGTAATTTACCACTAATAGTAGTTCTAGATGGTGGATATTATTTTGAAATAGTTAAATCTTGTATTAAACAACAAAGTAAGTTATTTGTTAAAACTGGTGTTAAACCTGCTATAGTTATAGGTATATGTCATCAAGAATTTGAAAAAAAAGAAAAGAGATTTTTAGACTTTACAGCTCCAGCAGATAAATATTTCGTAGATGAAAAAAGAAAATTTATGATACCTGATAACCTTGGTGGTAGTGAGAATTTCAATAATTTTATAGAAAAAGAACTTCTACCAATAATCGAAGCTAATCTAAATTTTGATAAGAATGATATGACTATACTTGGTCATTCATTAAGTGGTTACTACGTATTATGGAATTTATTAAAAGGCTCAAATATCTATAAAAATATAATTTCCTTTAGTCCATCAGTATGGTGGAATAATTACGAAATCTTAAATTTTAAAGGCCTAGAAAATAATGATAAAAATATTTTTATAGGTGTAGGTGAAAAAGAAGGTTACATGGTTGACGGAGCTGAAAAAATATATAGTAACATTAAAAGATTTAATAACAACACTACTCTATATATTGCACCAGAAGAAAATCATGGTTCTGTAGTGATAACTGGTATAAGCAGAGCTCTTAGATATATTTTCTCATTTTAATAAACAAATACAATGATGCTATCACACAATATAAAATTAAGAACGAATAATATAAAATTAATGAGAAAAACTCCCTTAGGAGTTTTAAAAATCAATTATTTTTTAGTAATTCTGTAAGAATTAAATCAATAATTCTTAATTTCAATTTATAATGCGATAGCTCCATTCTATTTATTTTGATTCTAATTTTTTAAATCTTTACTTTAATAAGCATATTCTAAAACTTTACTTTCCTTGTAAAAATCAATAAGTAATTATCATAATTCATCTCTCTCAAAATTGAACTACATAGTTAACATTATCTACTCCATTTTCCATAAATACATCTTCAAGTGTTAATGAATCTTCCCTTAAGTCTACTACGTTATCTAGCTCATATTCCCATTTATAATTAGAATTATTAAATATATTTACCGACTTGCTATTTGTATTTATTGCAGATGGTTCACTTATAGTACCTACAGCCAAAACCTTAGTTTCATTAGTATTTGTTCCATCTACTAATACAAACTTTTCGAATTGATTATAATTATCGGGTAAATTAGTTAATACATAAATCCCCTTATCTATAACCTCATTTACAGTATCCTTAGTTGCCTTTAAAACTAATATCTTTTCTTGACTCATTAAATTACTTGTTATACACATAAGATTATCTCCTTATTTTTATTTCCTTATCTTTAATTATTTAAGCATGTATTATATTTAGTTTATGAGTTCCTTTGTAATTATTTTCCACACATTTTCTTCTAACTTTCTATTAGATTCATTACTATTTGATCCTCTTCCTATAAATCTTCCTTTAAGTTATAAGATTTATATTATTATTTACAAATTAACTTATAAGTATTCTAAATAAAGTATGAATTTATTTATTAGCTCATTTCTAAACATGTACTACTAACTACATTTATTAATCAATAAGTGATATACTGAACACATAAAAGTTAAAATTTGATTGGAGGTATAAAAGTGAAAAATATTTATGATTGTTATACACTAAGTAACGGCATTAAAATACCATGCGTCGGATATGGAACATACAAAGCAGCAGAGGGAAACAGTGCAGAAATAATACGCACCGCCATTGAAGCAGGATATAGATATTTTGATACAGCCTCATTTTATGAGACAGAACCCTATCTTGCTGAAGCTGTCCGTGACAGTAAAATAAAAAGAGAGGAATTCTTTTTTTCTTCTAAAGTATGGAAAGATGAGATGGGATATGAAAAAACTAAGGCTGCACTGCATAGAACCCTAAAGAATCTAAATACAAATTATATAGATCTTTACTTAATCCACTGGCCTCTTCCTTCTCCTGATTACAAAGAATGGAGACAGCTAAATATAGATACTTGGAGAGCAATGGAGGAACTATACCATGAAGGAAAAATCCGTGCAATAGGATTTAGTAATTTTCTACCACATCATATAGAAAACATTATTCAAAATTGTAAAGTTTCCCCTATGGTTAACCAGTTAGAATTTCATCCTGGCTATACTCAAGATGCAACTGTGCAATACTGCAAAGAACATAATATTCAAGTACAAGCATGGAGTCCAATTGGAAGGACAAGAGTTTTAAAAGATCCTCTTATTTTGGAGCTAGCTGAGAAATATAATGTATCTCCAGCTCAGATTTGTTTAAAATTTGCCCTACAAAAAGATATAATACCAATTCCAAAATCCTCTTCCATGGCGAGGATGAAAGAGAATCAGGATCTCTTCTCCTTTGAAATTTCAAAAGAAGACATGTACCGTCTTGATACAATGCCTCAAATAGGCTGGTCAGGAGAACATCCAGATAGAGAAAGAGTTCCATTATAATTTTCTAAAGCATAAAAAATATTACTGGAAACTCAAATTTCCAGTAATATTTAAATAATAAAAATAATAATTACACAGAATTATCTATTGTCTCTCAAATACACAAAACTATCATTTAATCAAATTTAATATTTCTATTGTGCCTTTAATACAATGCGTTCTTCTTTTCCATTCCATTTAATTATGAAAGTAATTTCAGTATCTTCAGAAAGTATTGTCCCATTTCCACTAGAGCCACCAGCCTTTACATAACCATCTTTATCAATAGTTAAACCTGTTGACTCTCCACCACCATTTATAGTTTTATACTCAAAATCAATAGTTCCAACCTCATCTAAGTCTGACCCCTTATATTTAATCATTGGATACTTTTCATTATAGCTATCATACTTAGTACCTTCTTCATCTTTAAACCAATTCTCATAATACTCCATAGTAAAGGTTCCTTCCCAGTTTTCACTTTCTCCTTTATAGACTCTTTCTTTCCCATTATTTAAATACTTAAAGGTTGTCTCAGAAATTAAATTTAATTTATTTTCTATAGCTTTAAATTCTTCTTCATTTTCTGGAATTTCATTAGGTATAAAAACAATAAGTGAATTCTTTGCATGATATTTAAATTCTTCCATACTAAAATAATTATTATATTTATCAGTTTCATCTAATATTTTTTGTTTTTCTCTAAAGGAATCAAATACATATATTAAAAGTGTATCTTTGCTATCCTCTACAGTATATATAGATGGTTTAACCCCACTTAAATCATATTCATCAGGAGACTTTGATTTATCTTTTTCAAGGGATAATCCTTCTTTTTCTAAGGTTTTAACTATTGTTTTTAATGTTATCACACCATTTTCAGCATCTTCTCCTATTTTATATCCTAATAACCCTATAGTTATAAAAGCAATCAAAGCTACCATACCAGCAACTACTCCCCATACTTTCAACTTTTTCATCCACTTTTTAAAAGTCTTTGCCTCTGGTAAATCTTCTTTAAAATCTTCTATTTTTAACTCATCATTAGAATACTCATGAACAAGTGATTTACAATTTTCACATTCACTAATATGCTCCTCTACTATTTTCTTAGTAGCATCACTTACGTCATCTTCAATATATAAAGGAATTAAATCTTCTATTAATTCACAAGGATATTTACTCATTTAAACTTCCTCCTTTATTATAATTATTTTTAAACGCTAATCTTCCACGATGTATATTTACCTTTACCCACGAAACTGACCTCCCTGTTATAATTGCTATTTCCTCATAGGAGAGTTCCTGCCAATCCCTTAGCCAAAGAACTTCACGCTGTTTTTCAGAAACTTGCATTAAAGCCTCTTTGATTAGCTTATTGTTTTCCTTCCTTTCAAAATCTTCTTCTGGTCCATTTTTATCTGGTATGTCGAATGTATTTTCATTCATAGAAATTATCTTAATATTATTTTTTCTATAATATTGACTATATACATTCCTTGCAATTTTATATATCCAGGTGGATACATGACAATCACCACGAAATTTACTAAATGATTTAACTACCTGAAAAAATGTTTCTTGGGTTAACTCTTCGGCTAAATTAAAATCAAGGGTTAATCCATATAGATATTTAAAAATATACTTTTCATAGGTCTCATAAATTTCCTTTATACTCTCCAACTGATCACCACCTTCTATTTATATAGTGGAAAAAAATTCTAAAAAGTTACACCTTATTTACAAAATAATCTTATAAATATTTAATTCCAAAAATTTTTCACTTCATTTTAAAGAAATAATTTCTCAATATAATATGAATTCTTTATATACAAATTATATACCAAGTAATTACAAAGCCTCTATTTTATGTTTCATAAAAATGATTTAATTAAAATTTCCTCCAATAAAAAAAGAAAAAACCAAAAGTTTTAATTCTGATTTTCTCTCTATTAATTATGTAATACTATATATCGTCACAATAGCAGAATAAATAACATTATTTAAAAATAGCTCTTATTATTAAACTTATCATATATGTTATAAATGAAAATATTATTGCTATAAAAAGAATGTTTATAATTAACATGTTATAGCTTATTATCATATTTAATGATATATATTTTGTTATTCCTAATAAATTTAATATCATAAGAATTAAAAACATACTAAAAAGTCCTTTACTAGCTCCTTTTATATCTTCCTTACTTAATGATATATGAGAAGATATACATATTGCTAATAATATAAAAACTATAAATTCTACATTCTTAAAATTATCTAATGTAAATATTAGCTTTGTTAATTCTTTAAATGATAATATCACATCAATTAATTTAACCTGACTAATATTATTAAGTATAGTTGACGTAAAAACATTATATATACTTGGTATTAGAAAATACATTAGAATACCAATAGTAATAGTTCCTCCTAAAATAGGAGCTATTCCGATAAAAAAGTTACCTATTTGTTGATATATACTCTTAGGATTATATCTATGTTTTACATAACCTAATGTATTATCTTCACTACTCGGCTTAAAAAGCTTTATTTCTGTTATCTCATGCCTAAAAATAATAGCTACTATTGTATGGCTTAACTCATGTATAGGAACACCTATAAACCCTGTTATATAAATAGATTTTCTTCCAAAAGCTTTATAAAAATTTTTAATAGACCTCTCTCTAAAAAATCCTAATATAAACCCAACTACAACAATAGAGCCTACAAGGCATACAATTTCAAATATAGTTATAATTAATAATTCTTTTAAAAACTCCATGCATTAATTCCTCTCTATATTTACTAATTTAATAAAGTCAATATTTTAAGAATACCACTTTTCTTTTAATTAGAAATATTATTTTTCTAATTATATCTAAAAGTTTTATAAATCTTTACATATTAACTCTTGAATTTTAAAATAAGAAAAAATTGAACCTCAAAAAAACTGCACACTCATTCCATATTTTTAAAAGTGTGCACCTTATATTATACTTATTATTAAACTTCTTTAGACAACTTTTCTAAATCAGCAATTATAACATTTACTAAATCTAAATTTCCCTTAGCATAGTCCTTTTCATTTAGCCAATCTAATCCAAATTCTAAAGCCTTTTTTGTTTCTTTATATTCTTTAATAATTTTTAATAGTTTCTTCTCTTGTTGGCTTAAAAAAAGATTTCCATAACTAATCTCTCCTTTAATCAAAATAAAAAAGTTCTTCAATTATTTTATTGAAAAACAAAAAAGTAACCAATCATTACAAACTGGCTACTTAAATTATTCTATACATCTACATTCTTCCTATAGATTATAATCGATAAGAAATAACAAATCAAAAAGAAAGCATAAATAATCAAAACACTAATCACATTTACAGAAAGTAAAGAAGTGGATTTCATCATATTAGCAATCGTCTTAACCGAAAAATATGATGAAATTGTCATCACTAATAATGGGACTATATAGGAAAATCTCAGCTCATTGGCAATGGCTTTATTTAATGTTTTTTGGCTTATACCTAATTTTGAAAGTACACGATAACGTTCTCTTTCTTCAAAAGCATCATTATATATTTTCATAAATAATATACATCCACTTGCAAATACAAATACCATAAAGACAAAGAATGATACACTAAACAAAATTTTTATCCATGCGTTTTCATCCCTATTCGGATTAATTTTAACAAGTCCTAAACAATGCGAACTAGACTGTATATCTTCAACAGAAGCTTCAAAATTTTGTGGATTATTAATTTTATAATTATAAATATACATTCTTTCACCTAGCAGTCTTACTTCTTTATACACTTGATCGTTAACAATCATATATTCCATATTCTCTTGCATATAACCTAAATAAGGAGTATTAGATTTATCAATTGAAGTGTAAACTTTCTCGTTAATTTCATTAGTATCAACAAGATTATCATTCATAAGCGACATCAAATAAAGATGCTGCAATTCAATAAATTCATCATCAGTAGGTTCCTTAAAGCTAAATTCCAATCCTGTTTCTTTAGCAATCTTCTTCACTTGTGAATAAGATAAAACTGCATAAGGTGTTCCTTCATATTTATTATCTGTTTTCTCATTTGGAATAACTGAAATTTCAATTTCTGAAGAATACTCTATATCATTATTCTTATCAATCAACTGAGTAAATTCATCTTGATAACCATTTTGATCACTCATTATTTGATAAGTATAAGTGTTTTCAAAATGTGTAATACTGTCATATCTATCTTTCATTGCAAAACCAAAAGCAAGGGCTGTTACTGAGCATAACATCAAAACACAAACTATGGCATAAGTTCTATAGTTCTTTTTAATACGAAAAATCATGTTATTAATCCATAGATTTCTTTCGTTTTTATAAAGAAATTTTTTATTTTTAGCAAGTGCTTGAAATATTACAGGAATAAGGCCACCAAACAGTAAATAAATCCCTGACACTACCATAATAGTCGCAATTAAGATGTTCCCCATAACTTCCATTCCTGCTTCTTTTGTAGCTAAATAAAACCCAGCTCCTAAAAGTACCACTCCTAAAACTGCTTTTATCAATAAAAAGACTTTGTTTTGTGCCACATATTCATTTTGACGATTTGCAGAAACCATATCCAATACACTACTTCTTACAATGTTAATATATCCTTTAATGATAAAAATAAGATAAATTACAATAAATATTGCACATGTAATGCTTAAAGAACTCAAAGAAAAATCAAAGTATATTTCAACTGCTATATCAGATAGTTTCATCAATATCATTGTAAACAATTGAGATGTTAAAAATCCAAATCCCACTCCTAAGACGAGTGATACTAAGCCAATCATTGTTGTTTCTATTGCATATAGTCTACCGATTTTTTGATTAGATAACCCCATGAACACATAAATACCTATTTCTTTTTTTCGTTTTGTTAAAAATACATTTGTTGCATACCAAACAAAGAATAGCATGAAACACGCTATAACAAAGGATAAAACTTGAATAACTATTTCAATATTTCTTGCATTACTCTCTCCAAGCTGTTCCAAAATACCTGAAGAAACAAGATTAATAAAGTTACATAAAATAACTGTTGTAAATGAAAGTGAAATAATTAAAGATAAATAACTTTTAAAGCTAGACTTAAAATTTTGGAAAGCTAGTTTTATCATACTCATGAAAAATCACTCCCCATTGATGCTTGCATATCAATAATGCGATCATAGAACTCTTTTCGACTTTGGCCTTTAGTTAGCTTACATTTGATAGCACCATCACTTAAAATATAAACCTCTTTTGCATAAGAAGCACTAAAAGCATCATGTGTTACCATTAAAATGGTTGCTTGTCCATTATCATTGACCAATTTTAAACATTCTAATAAATCGTGACTAGATTTAGAGTCTAATGCGCCAGTAGGCTCATCAGCAAATATGATTTCTGGATTAGTAATCAATGCTCTACAAGTTGCTCCTCTTTGTTTTTGGCCACCTGATAACTGATATGGATATTTATTCAAATGTTCCTTTAGACCAAACATATTTGCTAATTGATCTGTTTTATCAATACATTTTCTACTAGACACACCATTCAAGGATAAAGGTAGAGCAATATTATCTTGTAATGTCATTGTGTCTAATAAATTATAGTCTTGGAATATAAACCCAATCTTATCTTTACGAATATTAGATAATTCCTTATTTTTAAATCTTGTAATATCCTTACCATCTAAAATGATTGACCCTTGTGTTGGTTTATCAATAGTAGATAAGATATTTAAAAGTGTTGTTTTTCCAGATCCACTTGGACCCATAATCGCAATAAAATCATGTTTATTGACTGTTAAATTTAAACCTTTTAAAACTTTTGTTTGAAAGCCTTTTGTACCATAAGTTTTAACAAGATTTTTGATTTCAAGAACTTTATTTTCACTCATTTTGCATTCCTCCTTACACTTATCATTATAAAAATTTCACTATAGTAAATCCTTACATTGATGTTGCAAAAACAATCTCTAACGTGACATTTATGCAACATTAGAGATTGAAGTGTTTTTCGATATTTTTAAAAGTAATGCAAAAACATGTCTTTTCTTGATATGTGCTCTCTACAGATATTTGATGTCCTAATTTTTTGATCATTAGCATAACCATATAAAGTCCCATACCTGTTGATTTATATTTGCCATTATGATTATTACTTCCAACATATCCTCTATCAAATATCCTAGGTAAATCATAATCTTTAATTCCTTCCCCAAAATCTTTGATATATAATCTAACCATATCCTCTGATTGCTCACTCCAAATATGAATCTTAGGATTTTCTGAAGCATACTTCATTGCATTAGCAATTAATTGATCTATAATATAAACAAGCCATTCTGTATCAGAATATATATATTCATCATGAATATCTATTTGAAGCTCTACTTGATTATTGATAAGAAAATAGCGATTGTTCTTAATTGATGTATTCACACAGTCTTTCAATTTAATTTTACTAACTTGTATATCATAAAATGATCCCTGTACCTTACAACTTACTAAGGCAGAATTTAAATATTGTTTGATTTTTTCTAATTGCTCTTTTAGTTGTATTTTAAGTTCAGGATCTTCAATCTTTTCATCCATCAACATTGCTGCTGACAAAGGAATTTTGACTTCATGACACCACTTGGTAATAAAGTCTTGCAAATCTTGATTCATTTCTATTTGATCTTGAACTTCTTGTTGAAGTACTTTTACATCATGTTCAGCAATATCTATATTCTCTAAATTTACTAAATTCTCATAAATCACATCATCACTATCTAAACAATCTTGTTTTATATGTTCTATTTTATAAAAGTCATTTATATCAATAAATAGGAATATCCCAATACATACCAATAATAAAATATCTACATAAATAAGAAGTTCTACATCTGTATTTGGAATCAAAAAAATGAAATAAAGATTAAATGCTATAAAGATTAAAATTAAACATAAAAGATATTTGTAATTTTTGATAAAATATTTCATTCTATATAATATCCTTGTCCTTTTTTTGTACTGATAATATCTGAACCTGTTATTTCTTTAAGCTTTGTTCTTAATCGAGATACGAGAACAGTCAATGTATTATCAGAAATAAACTCATCCGTACTCCATAATTCATCCATTAAAACATTTCTAGATACAATCTTAGATTTCTGTTCTACTAAAACTTTTAAAATAATATTTTCAGATTTGGTCAACTCGATCTTTTTTTCTTTATAGAATAAACAACTTATTGTAGAATCATAATAAATATTTTCTTTAATATATTGTTTTTGATTCACTTTGTATTGATATGTTCTTCTCAGTATAGCTTCAATCTTAGCTTTTAAAACCGTTAAATTAAATGGTTTTTCAACATAATCATCTCCGCCTTGAGCAATTGCCATGACTTTGTCATTATCATCATTTCTACTACTGATGTAAATTATAGGTACTTGAGAACATTCTCTTATCTTAGAACACCAATAAAAGCCATCATAAAATGGTAAATTGATATCCATTAATACTAAATCAGGATTATATTCAATATATTCATTAAATACTTTAGAAAAATTTTGAATAAGTATAGTTGAATATCCCCATTTTGTTAAAAAATCTTTTAATTCTTCAGCTAAACTGATATCATCTTCTAATATTAAGATTTTTATACCTTCCATAAAATCACTCCTCATTTTTCTAATTATAAATACTACACATAAAAATTCAATATATTTAGTATATATTGCATAATTGTAAGAATAAAATCCCCCTATAATCTTATCAAATAGTTATAATAATATACGATTAACAGCAATGTTATCTTGCCTTGTCACATTGACAATAAACGTTGGTTGAAGAAAATATACATATTTGTAATACTTTTATCGTGATCACAAAATAATAATTTAATCTAATTTCGATAAAACATCTTTCTTGTAAACTTAAGTGTTTATTTTTCTTTGTATTTATGATATTCTCTTTAGTGTCCATAGTGATTTCCTTT
>JAHAIU010000416.1 GCA_018372555.1 Clostridium sp. | reverse complement strand
TAAATATAATCTTTATCTCCTACAAAATTAGTATTTTCATCAGTATTTACTCTATATATAATAAGTCCACTTCCAGGTATCTTTCCATCAAGTTCCCCCTTATAAGGATTACCTTTTTTTCTATACTCAACTACAAAAAACTCATTATTAGACATAGGAGTTTTTAGTATAAATGCTTGATTTCCATCTTGAGAAGAAGATGGCTTTAAAGTATAGCTTCCACTCTCTGTTATAGTATCAATAGTTAACCAATTTGATATAGCACTTCTAGTATAAGCTAATGGGTATTGAAGAAATGGAGATACACTAGCCATTATGTCCCATATTCCAACTGGATTTCTAGCTCCAGATGAAGTGTATAAATCTGGATAACCAACAGAATGAAGAAATTCATGAGCTAACACTCCTTCTCCACCAAGTATGTCATCTATTAATCTATAAGAATTATGTAGATTATATACATCTACCTTCTTTCCATTAATAGATGAAGCTCCGTTGTGATTTGCCTTATGTGGCCATAGCACATCATCTTTACTAGTAGTCCTACCTTGAAAAACAAATATTACATTATCTACATAACCATCATTATTCATATCAATATTATAATTTGTATCTACTTGAACATTTTTAATTACTTCATCTATCATTTCGTACTCATTATTTTTATTATAGTAGCTTCTATTCTTTGATAGCCTATAAGGAGTTATTACTCCATTATCTTCTTGTGGAAAATAATTATGTACATTCATTTGGTCATAGGATATTTTCTTTATATAAGAACTTAATGATGTATCCTTTTCACCATTAAACATATCCTTAACCATATCCATCTTTCCATCAATAAAATTTCCTTGGCTATCATTAAAATCAACAAAATAAACAATATTTGCTATGGGATCTATTTCTTTATTATTTGAAGCTGCATTTACTGTAAAGTTAAAGTTTAAGATCATTATAATTATTAAAATTATTGATAAATATCTCTTTTGTACTTTCATGTTTACTCCCACCTTAAATCTATTTTCAATTCACAAAACTAAGTAACAAAGCTCTTATGAATTCTCACTGGCTTTAATCTTTATTTAATTTTAAGATATATTATTTTTCTCAGTTTGTCCAGACCGATTCTTAATAGATTTACCTTATAAAATTCTTTACTATTTTTGCATCAAATAATTTTCTCCCTTCTTCCAAATCATTTACATAATATAGTACTTATAGTAGAATTATAATGATATATATAAGTTAAGGGGGTTTTCAATTGAAAAATAAACTAACGAATTTTAAGAATAAATTCTCATTATTTTTATCGTTTTTATTTTTATTTCAATTAATATTATTTAATAGTAATAATACAGCATTGGCAGCTACTATGCCTTCGGTTTCATATAATGTAACTGGAGATACAAAAATTGGCAATACAATTGGAATTGCTGTAGATATTTCAAATGTGACAGATTTATATGGGGGATCTATTGATTTTGTTTATGATACAAGTCTTTTAGAAATTCAAAGTGTTACAAAAGGCAATATCTTTGGAAGTAATACAGTACTTACCCCTCTTGGTTCTAATGGGAAAGTAGAAAATGGCCAAGCTTCTTTTTCTGTTTCTTTAAAAGGAGATAAACCTGGAGTTAATAGCAACGGTACATTAGCTATAATAAAAGCAAAAGTTCTTAAAGAAGGAACCGTTAAATTAAATACAACAAATTCTAATAAACCTGGATTAAGTTTAGGTGGAAATACTGTGAGGGTTAAGTTATCTAATTCTAAGATTGGTAATATAGATTATACGTATGAAAATAAAAGTATAACTTTAAATAATCCAACTAAAAAATTAGATGCTCAAATTGTTTCTGAAAATATTCCTTCTTCTATGGAAGCTGGAAAAGTTTATCCTGTTACTATTCAAGTTAAAAA
>JAHAIU010000415.1 GCA_018372555.1 Clostridium sp. | reverse complement strand
CTTTATCTTCACCTTACTCACCTACCTTTTCAGCAGCTTGAATTATTGATTCCATAATACTTAATTCTTCTTCAGAAGACTTATCTCCTAATATATCTTCATAAAAGTTTTCAAATAAAGTTAATTTTGATTTTTCTTTTATATTTAATGCTACATTTTTATTATTATTTCTTAAGGTCTTTTCTTCTCTAATAAGCTCCATAACATTAGGATAAAATGCTCTAAGCTTAGCCATAGGATCTAACACTTCACCCTTATCCTTTAATGTTACTTTTATATAATCTTCGTTATCTAAAGCATCTTTATCAAAGGCTTTAATTATTTCACTTAATTCTCCTTCTATTACCCTAAAATCTCTTCTTGGCTTTAAAGGACAAAATTCTATATTAACTTCACCTTTCTCATCAATATCAACTATAGTAATTCCCTTCTTCTGCTTAACTTCAGAAAAAGAGTATTTCATTAAAGATCCTGAATATCTTATTTTATCACTACCTACTTTTTGTGGTCCATGTAAATGCCCTAAAGCTGTATAATTAAATATATCAAAATGTTTAGAACTTATATATTCAGTACCTCCTATTGATAATGGCTTTTCTGAATCACTAACTTCTAACTCTTCATAACTATCTTCACTAACCTTAGTTACATATCCATGAGCTATAGCAATATTTCTTTCTTCCTTGTTTATTTCCTTGGAAATATTAGAAACTACCCTTTCCATTGCAATATCATAATTTTTTATTTCTTCATCATGGAATAAATCTCTTATATATGGAACATCAGCATAAGGTATAGGATAAAAATTCACTTTTCCAAACTTATCTTCGATAGTTACCTTTTCAATCTTCTCTTTAAGACTTCCACTTATGAAAAGTCCAGAAGAAGCTAAAAGAGAACTAGCAAATTCTACCCTCTCGTTACTATCATGATTTCCAGCTATTGCAATGACTTTAGTATTTAAATCCTTAACTATCCTTATAAGAGCATTATTTAAAAGCTCTACTGCTGGCACTGGAGGTATTGATCTATCATATAGATCACCAGCAATTATTAATACATCTGGCTTTTTTTCTTCAATAGCCAAATATAATTGATTTATAATATATTCTTGATCCTCTGTCATATAGAATCCATTAACAAGCTTACCTATATGCCAATCACCCATATGAAATATCCTCATTTAAAAAACACCTCTTTTCCAATTAACAATTAACAGTTGTCAATTAACAATTGTTGATGTAATTCCTTTGGAATTACTGTAAATAAATATTTTAATTATAAAAACTCCTTAGGAGTTTTCTCTTCAATTATCAATTGTACATTATCAATTATCCATTTTAATATAATTCCTTCAGAATTACTAAAAATAAAAATTCTAATTTCAAAAACTCCTTAGGAGCTTTCTCCTACACTCTTAACTCTTACCGCTTACGTCTTAACTCTTAACTTTTCCTTATACTACTCACCTGATTTGATTATCCGCTTTCCATAGTGTAATAGCTTCACTAGCTTTCTAAAAACTTAACTAATTCTTCTGCTATTTTCTCAGCATCTTTATAACCTTGATTATAAATAGCATCTAATTTCTCTTTATTCTTTTCGAATCTACTTACTTCTAAAGGGGCACTTGGTCTTATTACAAAGCATTTTCCTTCTGCTTCTAATTTATCTAATAAATCTAAAGTTTCATTATAAACCTTATATCTATTTTCCATTGCATTTATTAAACCTTGATGATCCTTATAAGCTCTTTTTATTAAAGGCATCATTTTAGTCTTACTTTTTCTATATCCCTTATGTTGAGTTAAAATAACTACATGTTTTTCTATTCCATCATCAATAGCCTTTTTAATTGGAATAGGAGCAGCTATTCCTCCATCTAAAAGATTTTTATTATCATAATTAATAACTTTTGCAACTAA
>JAHAIU010000414.1 GCA_018372555.1 Clostridium sp. | reverse complement strand
TAATTTTCTTTGTTCAAAATTACACCTCCATATTTTATTCATAAGTTATATTCTGGGATAATTTAAGATAAGTTAAAGATATGGATATAACATTCTTATATGTACCTATATTATGAATTAATTTTATCTATTTATCAAGATAATTTATTTATATTATCTCCATGTTTATGTACTTTAATCAAATTCTAGAGGTCTCTTCCTTTAAAATAATGCTTATTATCGCAAATAACTCTTGCAAGATTTTTTCACACCTTAATAATTTAAATAAATTCCTTCCGTAAATTTAAATAGTTACTTTTTTGCAGTAAAAAAAGGCTACCAACGGGTAGCCTCTTTCTTTATATACTATTTAATTAAATCGCCTTGTTCATCAGAAACAACGATTTTACCATCTTTAATTTGAGATAATATATCAGCTACTTTATCCGTAGTTTCTTTAGAAAGGTTAGGATTTTCCTCTGGAATTCCAATACCACCAGTCTTAGCATCAAATGTTAATGTTTGTCCGCCTGGGAATTTACCATCTAATTCATCTTTAATGATATTAAATGTAGCTTCATCAATTTTCTTAATAGCTGAAGTTAAGATTACTGATTTACCATTTTCCATAACACCATGCTCGTATTGGTCAACGTCAACACCAATTATCCAAACTTCTTCACCCTTAGCAGCTCTTGCTTTAGCTTCGTTTATAGCTCCAACTCCAACTCCACCGGCTGCAGCAAATATAGCTTTAACTCCATTATCATACATAGTTGCTGCTAATTGTTGTCCAGCAGCAGAGTTATCAAAAGTACCTTGGTAAAGTACATTTTCAGCTTTTAAGCTCATTGTAGTTCCTAAGTTTTCATTAGCATACTTAATACCTTGTTGGAATCCCCAGTTAAACTTTTGAACTGCTGGAATTTCCATACCACCTATAAAGCCTAAATCACCTGTTTTTAATTCAAGAGATGCCGCAACTCCTGCTAGGAATCCTGCTTGCTCTTCAGCAAAGAATACAGCTACAGAGTTATCCCCAACTTTTTCAATTCTCTCTTCTTTCTCTTTACCGTTATTAGGTGATCCATCTATAATTACAAATTTAGCATCTGTATATTTATCTTGCGCTTGGAAAATAGCTGTTTCAAACTTAA
Source organism: Clostridium sp. (assembly GCA_018372555.1). Classification (GTDB taxonomy): domain Bacteria; phylum Bacillota; class Clostridia; order Clostridiales; family Clostridiaceae; genus Clostridium. Next base: position 790 of record JAHAIU010000414.1, on the reverse strand, counting down.
ATCCTGGAGTAACTATAAACTTATAATCAGTATCATAAAGATTTCCTATTTCTTTCATATATTCAGCTTCTGTAGTACCAGCTGGTTTTAAATAGTTACTATCAATTTTAAGCTCTTCCTTAGCCTTTTCAATCCCTTCCCAAGTACCTTGGTTAAAGGACTTATCATCTATAGTACCTGCATCAGTTACCATACCTACCTTTAATTGTTCAGCAGTTCCGCCTTTATCTCCACAGCCTACTAATCCAGTAACTATAAGAGCTGAAAGTGTTAGTGCTATTAACTTTTTCTTCATATTATCCCTCCATTAATTGTGTATGTAATATACATTTTATCTAAACTCTTGTTATCAAGAATTTCGAACAATATTAAATCTTAATCTTCCTCTTATGTGCATTAAAAGTAGTAGCTGTTGTAAAACTGCTCAATTAAAAATTTACAATGCGCAACAGCACTTCTTAACATCCTATGTTAAAATAACCATAATTTTATAATATAGCCTTAATTTAATTATATACCCTTAGCCTTACATTAGACTAGGCTTTAATTATATTTTCTGCAAATTTAAAATTTTGTAAAATTTATCCGTAAATCTTTGAACAAATATTAATTTTTTACCATTTTATTTGAATTTTACTTAACAAATCCTTAACATAGCTTTAACGATGCTTTAATAAATCCTATAAATAGTGGATGAGGATTATTCGGTCTAGACTTTAATTCCGGATGGAATTGAACAGCCACATACCATGGATGATCCTTTATCTCAACTATTTCAACTAATTTACCA
>JAHAIU010000038.1 GCA_018372555.1 Clostridium sp. | reverse complement strand
ATTTAAAACTATTTAATATATAAGTTGTAGCTTGCTGTAAATTCAGTTCCTATAGATAATTTTTCTATAGCAGCTTTTTCTGTAATATCGCCTTTGAAATCAGCAAAGTCTGCATGGCCATACCAAGGTTCAAGACATACAAAAGGTGCTCCTGTAGGTTTAGTCCATATTGCTAAATATGGGAATCCTGTAAAGTCCATAGATAATTCTCTATCATTTTTATTAGATTTAAGAGTAATCAGATTAGATTTTAAATTCTTAAATACTATGGCATCGCTCTTAAACAATTCTAAATTAAGGTTGATAATACTCTCATCTTTTAAAAATTCAGATTCTGTACGTGAGAAGTAGCCTGTGTTAGAATCTAAAATCATTATTTTAGCATGTTCTTTTTTATTTAATTCAAAGTAGTAATCTTCAAAACTTTCATTTTCAAATAATGGACACATAAAGGCTGGGTGACCACCTATTGAAAAATAAATATCTTTATCATCTAAGTTCGTAACTGAATATCCAACCTTTACTCCATTTTCAAGAAGCTCATAAGAAAGCTTTAATGAAAATTTATATGGATATACTTTTAAAGTTTCTTCAGACCATAATAATTCAAAAACTACATGATTTTCATCTTTCTCAATCATTTTAAATTCTTTAGTTCGTGCAAGTCCATGCTGAGGAAGTTCATATTCTTTATTTTCAGCTATGTATCTTCCATCTTTAACTTTACCTACAATAGGGAAAAGGATAGGAGAATGGTATTTCCAATACTTCTCATCACCATTCCATAAAAATTCTAAATTATTTTTTTTGCTTAAAAGACTATTAAGTTCTCCACCAAATGTACTTGCAGTAATTTGTACATTTTTATTTTTTAAAGTATATTTCATATTAAAAACTCCTTTCATACATACTGACCTATTAAAAATTATACTATAATAGATATTGAATATAAAGAATTTTGGCATAATTAGAGATTGTTATGAGGGGTAATGAAAATAATATGGAGTTATAAGTTGTTAAATATTAATAAAAGAATATAATAGATGAGTATAATAGATAAAGTAATACGATATAGATTATAATAATAGTAATTAATGTGGATTAATAGAGATGTGGTGATTAAATGAATAATGAAAATATAAATAGTAAGTCTCTTCTAGATAAAATAGTATTTTTTATAGTAAAAGTGAATAATGATGATATCTTTGCCTTAGGAGCACAGCTTGCATACTATCTAATGCTATCATTTTTTCCATTTTTACTTTTTCTACTAACCATGGTGGGATTTAGCAAACTTAATACAGCTGAAATTTTAGGTGGTCTTAGTACTATTTTACCAACTAGTGTGTATGGGTTAATTGAAACAACAGTTATTGAAGTTATAGAAACACAAAATGCTGGATTATTAGGAGCTTCTTTAATTTTAACGATTTGGTCTGCTTCTTCTGGATTTAGAGCAGTAATAAAAGGTTTAAATAAAGCATATGATATAAAAGAAAAAAGAACTTTCATAAAAAGAGCTATTGTGGGAATTGTATTTACCCTTGCATTAGTTTTAGTAATAATGCTTACTTTGGCTATGCTAGTTTTTGGAGAAATACTAGGAGAGCAATTACTTAAAATTGTTCCTTTTAAGGAAGTTATTAAGAGTATATGGAATATAAGTAGATATCTTATAGTAGTATTTATGATGGTATTAATTTTTGCTTCTATTTATAGATATACTCCAGCAAAGAAAGTTCCATGGAGAGAAGTTTATCCTGGTGCAATAGTAAGTACCTTAGGATGGATAATAGTTTCTTTGGGCTTTTCATATTATATAAACAATATAGCTAATTACTCTAGGTTATATGGAAGTGTAGGGGCAGTATTTATTCTTATGACATGGTTATATATAACCTCAATAATTCTTATATTAGGAGCAGAAATTAATTCTGTATTTAGGATAGGAGTTAAAAAATAATAAGTTTTATTAAATGTGAATAGAAAATACCTAACTGGATATAATCAAAGAAGAAATATTCAGGAGGTGTAAGTAATGAATAAAATTGTATTATTAGGAAGATTAATAAGGGACCCTGAACTTAGAAGCCTTGAAGATAGCAATAAGGTTTTTACAAAATTTATTATTGCTGTAGATAGAAACTTTAAGTCTCAAGATGGAACGAGAAAGGCTGATTTAATACCTGTTACCATTTGGGGAAGGAAGGCAGAAGTAGTATGCCAGTATATGAGAAAAGGAAGCTTCATTAGCTTAAGTGGAAGATTAAGAACAGGTAGCTATGAAGATAAGGATGGAAGTAAAAAATATATCGCGGAAGTAGTAGCTGAAGATTTTAAATTTGTAGGAAGTAGAAGAACTGAAAGAGATGAAAGCTCTTATGAAGAAGAATTGAATAAAGAAGATTTAAATAAAACAGCAAGTAATTAAGCTTAAAATATAAATTAAAATAAATAGTGAAAATGGATTGTCGAAATATAAGGCAGTCCATTTTTATTTTTATATTTTATAAATGTAATTAGTAAGCTTAAAGATTCTAATATAGAAAATAAGAATCTAGTTAAAACTGTTAATTAAAAAGAGACTGCAATGCAGCCTCTTTTATATAGTTCCTTTAGCTAAAACAGTAGCTTTATTTTCTCTATTTTGAATGCCTTGAACTATTTTAACAGAAGAATTTATATCTCCAATTAATATACCACCAACAAGAATATTATTACTAAAGAATAATTTAGCATATTTATTATTTAAGCTATCAACATAACCTACTTTTTCTAAGGCTGGATCATCAAAGTTAACTGTACCTGCAGAGAATACTTGAGTATTCATAGCTTGGAATACTGTTGAAGATACGAATTTTTCAAATTTAATCTTATCTCCAGTAGCATTAGCCCCAGCAACTTTCCCCATTTCTATTGCAGCTGGCCAGTTACCATAATAAATTCCATCATACTCAGCAACATCACCACAAGCAAAGATATCTTTTGAGTTTGTCTTCATATATTCATCAACAATAATACCTCTATTACAATTGATTCCTATAGGTTGAGCTATAAAGATGTTAGATCTTACCCCTACTGAGAAGAGTATAGTATCAGCTTCAATTTCTTTACCACTCTTTAATTTTACTGATTTAACACTATTAGAATCAGCATTAATACAATCAACGGCTTCACCTAAAAGAACTTTAACAGGAGTCTTATTAACAAGACTTTCAAATAATGCAGATCCATCACTATCTAATTGACGAGGAAGCATTCTTTCTGCTAATTCTACAACAGTAACATTTATATTACGTTTTTGAACTTCCCAAGCAGCTTCTAAGCCAAGTAATCCTCCACCGATAATTACAACATTTTTAGAATCACTTAAATCTTCTTTTAATGCGTTAACATCACATAATTTTTTTATAGTATGGATTCCATTTACACTATTATAAGTCCAAGAGTTAATTTCAGTTTCTGAACCATCTATAAGTACCTTAGTAGGTGGAACAAAGTTGTAACTTCCATTTGCTAAGATTAACTTATCGTAACGAATACCATGTCCATTGTCTAATTTTACAGTCTTAGTTTTCTTATCTATAGCATTAACATTAGCATCTAATATTTCTATAATATTATTCTCTTTATACCAGTTAGATCTAGCTAAATAGAATGATTCAGTTATTTCTTCAGTTATTAAATCTGAAAGTTGAGTTCTAACATAAGAGTGAGTGTCTTCATTAGAAACTAATTTAATTATAGCACTAGCATTTCTTTCTTTGATTGCTTTAGCAGCGTAGAATCCAGCAGCACCATTACCTATAATTACGTAGGTTTCTTCTTTATCTATAGAGTAAGTAGTAACTTCTCTCTTAATTTCAATAAATTGATCACTACCAGCACCACATACTGGACAAATTTCAGGAACTTCTTCAGATTCGAATATTTCTCCACAAATCACACATTTCCATAGTTTTAATCCACCGCCAGTAGAAGGTGAAACTACTTCAGTTTTAGATTCTTCCTTAATAGGATCTTTTGTACCTAGTAAAACTTCACCAAATCCTAAACCATATTCAAAAGCTTCATTTAACTCATTATCAGATGGTTTAAAGTTTATCTTTAAGCTTGGACCATATGATTTCATATTTAATTCCTTTAATCTTGTTTCAATTCTAGGAATAGCTTCACCACTCCATCCGTAAGAACCAAAAGCAGCACATAACTTTCCACCATGAACTATAGGATTAAGCTTAGATAAAACATCACGGATAGGTTCTAATAGGTCTCCAACTATTGTAGGTGAACCACATAGTAAACCTTCAGACTCACCAATACTATTAACTATATCACTGATTTCATGATGAATTACGTTGAATAATCTAACTTCTATGTTACCAGCAGCTTCAATACCTCTTGCTATTTCTTTAGCTAATGATTCTGTATAGCCATAAGCTGAAACGTATGGGATTGTAACAAACTTCTTACCATCAGCAGAAGATTCTTGAGGAGTACTCCAAGTTCTATAGTACTCAACTACTTCCCATGGATTTTCAACTAAAACTGGACCATGACCAGGTAGAATCATATTAATGTCTAAATTTTCAATCTTTTTAATTGCTTTTAATACATAGCTTTTATATGGGCCAAAAATACAATCAAAGTAGTATTTTAATGCTTCCATATAGTTTTCTTTACTTTCTACATTACTATTTAAAATAGCTTCAGAAGAATAGTGTGAGCCAAATGAGTCACATGTAATTAAAACATCATCTTCTGGAATGTATGTGTATATAGAATCTGGCCAGTGTAAGAATGGAGCAGATATAAATTCAAGAGTTTTATTTCCTAAACTAATGGTATCTCCATCACCAACAGTAATAGATTCAAAATCTCTATTTGCAATTTGTTTCATAAACTTAATTGCAGGAGCGGAACCAACAACTTTAGCAGTTGGTGAAATTTCTAACAACTTAGCCACTGATCCAGCATGATCTGGTTCAGTATGATCTACAACAATATAATCAATTTTCGTTATATCTACATCTAAATCTTTTAATCTTTCTATATATTGATCAAAGAATTCAACTTTAACTGTTTCAAATACAGCTGTTTTATTACTTCCCTTAACTACATAGGAGTTATAGCTTGTCCCATAAGGTGTGTACATAATAATATCAAAAATTCTTAAATTGGGGTCAAGAGCTCCTACCCAATGAATATCTTTTTTTAGTTCTAATGATTTCAAAACTAACACCTGCCTTTAAATTAATATTAATTAATAACTATTATTATAAAATTATTATATGTCTAATTATTAACAATATCAATAATAATTTAAAATATTTTACAATTAATTTGTAAATAATTAAGATTCTTTTTGGAGAATACTCATTTTTTGCGATTAAAACGAATACAAAATTAATATTTTAAAATAATACATTAATCCGTATATTTTTAAGTTGTTAAAAAAGTAAAGTTACATTTTTCTCAGTTTAAAAGGAATAATATGTAATTAAAAAAATAGTTACAATAAAAAGTTTATACAAATTAAATATTTTATAAAAAGAAATTTTTAAAATGTGAATTTTGTAGAAATGTAAGGAAATGTTTTATAAGCAGTAAAACACAGTTTGACATAGTTTTAATATTTTCTGTGATATTGTTTTAAATATAGATATTAAAAGTATTATTTAAGAATTAACGATAGAAGGAGTGGATAATAATGAAGGTTGTTAACAGTTTATACAGTAGCTTCAAGGATGAGGATAAGGAAATAAAGTACTCATATAGGCTTACAGAAGAATATTATTTAAATGGACAAGCGTTTGGTATCGAAGTAGAGAAACAAGATATAGTTGATGGAAATGTAATAGCCATTGAAAGAGATTATATTGGTAAAATATCTAATATAGAAGATAAGGTTAGGAAGTTATTATCATTAGTTCATACCTATCAAGTATCACCTGTTCATTTAGTTGACATATTAGGAGAATATGTTGACAACTATGTAATGGATTTTAATTAAGTATAGTTTAATTACTTCTATTTTAGAATTATTACTTTAATATAATGTACTGAATTATAATGTACTTATTACAACTTATAAATATAGGAAATAAAATTACAAGTATAGTAAAATATATTATAAGGAGTGATTTTATGATTTTAGGAATAGGTACAGACATTATTGAAATTGAAAGAATTAAAAGTGCAGTAGAGAAGACTAGTGGGTTTCTTGAAAATATATTTACTGACAAAGAGCTTGAAATGTTTAAGTTAAGGAATATGAGATTTGAAGTTATAGCTGGAAATTTTGCTGCGAAGGAAGCAATAAGCAAAGCTTTAGGAACTGGAGTTAGAGGGTTTTCATTAAGAGAAATAGAGGTTTTAAGAGATGAACTAGGTAAACCTATAGTTTTATTAAGTAAAAATATTTCTAATATAATTAATAAGAATTATAAACTGAATTTATCTATATCACATAATAAAAGTAACGCAATAGCTTTTGCGGTATTGGAGGAAGTAGTATAAAGATAATTAATTCAGTAGGAAAAGTTTTAATGATTGCTGCAAATAAAAATAATGGTATAGCTAGAAGGTTAATAATATAATATTTTGAGTGGGTAAAAGAGCCTTTATAATGGCTAATTTGTCTTATAGCTTTAAAGTGATAAAGGGATGGTTTATAGTATAAGACATTAGGTTGTTTAGAGAGGGTAGGGGTTCTAAAGTATCCTAAAAGAGAGTAGTATTCTATTAACAGAAATATATCATTGTTGATAACTGATATAGATGGTATTTACATAAATTAAGCATAAAAATTATTCGTTTATAAGGATTGTGTTACAATATTATGCAAATGTGAATTAATGGACAATCAAATAGAATAAAATAATTGATAAAATGATATGCTGCAGGTTTGAAATTATGGAAAATATACTTAAGGTTATGAACTATATGAATAAATGTTAACAAAATCTAATAATAGTAATAATGAGTAATTTATAAGAGGAGTATATATGAAAAGAAAATTATTACTAGGATTTTTAGTATCTATACCTGTAATCTTGATATCTATAGTTATTATATTGAGATTAACAGCGCAGCCAACCAATGAAGAATTAATAGAAAAATTAAAGGAAATAAAAGCTTACACAACTGATGTGGAGTTTGTAATTATGAACTCAAGAGATGAAGAAAGACAAGAAACTAAGCAATATTACATAAAAGATACTGGTGGAAGAATTGATTTTGGTGAAGAGAGAACCAAAATATATAAGGATGATAAAATTTTAGTTAAAGATAATATTTCAAATAAAGAATTCTATATGGAAGAGGAAATGGACAATCTATATTCTTTAAGTTTTTTAAATAATTTATTATCTTATCCTATTGATAGCGAAGGAATAAAAGAAGGACAAGAAGAATGGGGAGATACTGAATATATTGAATTTACAAGTGAATTATTTCTAAATAACTATAATTTAAATAAGGCAAAGGTTTTTATAGATAAAAATGAAGGGGTACCTATTGGAGTTATTATCTTTGATAGAAATAATAATGATAGGGTGAGAATAGTCTATAGAAATTTTGAAAAGTTAAAGCAATTAGATCAAGAAATTTTAAATTAAAATAACCAGTTCAATATTTAAAATTATTACAATGATATATTAAAAAAATAGTGTACATAAGCATGTAGGAGTTTACGAGAGGGATATAAATATTTGAATAGATAAAATTATATAAATTAAATAAATAATCGAAAAATTCAACATAAGTTTTGACAAAGAGGCGTAATTTGCAATATAATTAATTCATACATAGATTTTTTTACTACCTGGAGGCAAATTATGTCTAAAAAAGTCAATAACATTCGATTTTCAAAAAAAGTCGCAAAAATTAAAAAAAACAGTCAATTTCTTGATTATTCTTTAATAGAATATAATGAAGGTCAATTAAATATGGATATTTTTAAAGTTATGAAGGAAGGCTACGAAGAAATGGCTAAAATTAATTTAGAGCTTTCACAGCTTCCTTTTGAGTGCGAAAACGCAAATATTGATGAATATGAGAACTGGCTTTGCGGAGTGTGATATTTCTAATGACAAATATGGTAGTAAAAAGAGGAGATATTTTTTATGCAGATTTAAGCCCAGTAATAGGATCAGAGCAAGGTGGAATTAGACCAGTTATAATAATTCAAAATGATATTGGTAATAAGTATAGTCCAACAGTAATTGTTTCGGCTATAACTTCTCAAATAAACAAAGCTAAGTTACCAACACATGTTGAGATTTCATCTGAGGAATATGGTTTAAATAGAGACTCTGTAGTATTATTGGAACAATTAAGAACTTTAGATAAGAAAAGATTAAAAGAAAAAATTGGTCATATGACAGATTCAGATATGAAAAAAGTTAATAAAGCTTTATTAATTAGCTTAAGTTTAGCATAAAAAGTAGTACTAAATAAGAATTTTTGTTAATAATCGAGTATATTAAATACTTAAGAAACCCGAAAGGGTTTCTTTTATTATATTATACAAAAGAGAAAAGTGATATACAATTAACAAATAGTATAACACTTATGGTTAAAAAACCTTATTTTTTAATAAAAACAAGGTTAATAGTATATACAAATTAAAAATGATGTGCTAAAATAAATTTAGTTAAAAAACGGCACACTATGTACTAGTAAATATAATCTTAGGAGGATGAAAGATGAGTAAAAATGTTGAAGAATTAAAGTCAATTGCTAAAACTATTCGTAAGGATATAGTTTCAATGCTTACAGAATCATGTTCAGGACATCCAGGTGGATCATTATCTGCAGCTGATATCCTAACTACATTATATTTTGGAGAAATGAATGTTGATCCAGAAAACCCTAAGGATGAAAACAGAGATAGATTTGTACTATCAAAGGGACATGCAGCGCCAGTTTTATATAGCGTACTAGCTAGAAAGGGATATTTCCCAGTAGAAGAATTAAATACATTAAGAAAGATTAATACAAGATTACAAGGACATCCAAGTATGAAATGTTTACCAGGAATAGATATGTCTACTGGTTCATTAGGCCAAGGCATATCTTCAGCTGTAGGTATGGCTTTAGCTGGTAAAGTAGATAAGAAAGATTATAGAGTTTATACACTTCTAGGTGATGGTGAGCTTGAGGAAGGTCAGGTTTGGGAAGCGACTATGTCTGCAGCTCATTATAAACTTGATAATTTAACAGCTTTTGTAGACTTTAATGGACTTCAAATAGATGGAGATATAACTAAGGTTATGAATCCTTCACCAATAGATAAGAAATTTGAAGCTTTTGGTTGGAACGTACTAGTAATAGATGGACACAATATAGATGAAATTTTAGATGCAATTGAAAAAGCAAAGAACTTCAAAGGAAAGCCAACAGTTGTTGTTTGTAATACTGTAAAAGGTAAAGGAGTTTCGTTCATGGAGAATCAAGCTTCATGGCATGGAACAGCACCTAGCAAAGAGCAATGTGAACAAGCGTTAGCAGAAATTGGAGGGGATAAATAATGAGTAAGAAGATTGCAACAAGAGAAGCTTATGGAAAAGCATTAGCTGCTTTAGCTGATGTAAATAAAGATATAGTAGTTTTAGATGCTGACCTTTCAAAGTCAACAAAAACTGCAGATTTTAAAGCTGTTTGTGAAGAAAGATTCTTTAATATGGGTATTGCAGAAGGAAATATGATGGGAGTTGCAGCTGGTTTATCAACTTGTGGTAAGATACCATATGTAAGTACTTTTGCTATGTTTGCAGCAGGAAGAGCTTTCGAGCAAATAAGAAACTCAATTTGTTATCCTAAATTAAATGTTAAGGTATGTGCAACTCATGCTGGATTAACAGTAGGAGAAGATGGTGCTTCACATCAAGCAATAGAAGATTTATCATTAATGAGAAGCATTCCTAATATGACAGTAATATGTCCAGCTGATGCAGTTGAAACTGAAGCTGCTATTAAAGCTATAGCTGAATATAATGGACCTTGTTATGTAAGATTAGGTAGAGCAGCAGTTAATGTAATAAATGATGCAAATACTTATAAGTTTGAAATAGGAAAAGGTGTGCCTTTATCAGAAGGAAATGATGTAACAATTGTTGCAACAGGTATAATGGTAGATGTTGCATTAGAAGCTAAGGAAGAATTAAAGAAAGAAGGCATTAATGCAAGAGTAATTAATATACATACATTAAAGCCAATTGATAAAGATATATTAGTTAAAGCTGCAAAAGAAACAGGAGCTTTAGTAACTGTTGAAGAGCATAATGTTATTGGTGGATTAGGATCTGCTGTAGCAGAAGTTTTAACTGAAGAAGTTCCAGTACCTGTATTAAAGATTGGAGTTCAAGATGTATTTGGAGAAAGTGGATTACCAAATCAATTACTAGAAAAGTATGGATTAACAGCTTCAAATGTAGTTGAAAAGGCAAAGAAAGCAATTTCTCTAAAGAAATAAAATAGTTTACTATATAAATTTAAATAAATCACTAAAAAATAGCTATATTTACCATTAAGGGGTTGTCTTAGACAACCCCTTAATTATTTAAATATTCATAAAATGCGAAGCATTTCATTCTCTTAATTTTTTCATTTTAAAATGCTTCGCATTTTATTACAAATAAAAGTGATTACATTTAGTTAAAAAAATAATATAATATTTACAGATAGGATGGGTAAAGCATTAAATAATAAATGGATAGAAAATTACAACTTAGGGAAAATAATAAGGATTCTCTATGAAAGGAGATTTGTATGAAAGAAAGTTTAAAAGATTATTTATTTATATTTGTCGGTGTTTTTTTAGTGGCATTATCACTTGAATATTTTTTCATACCTAACAATATAGCAGCAGGGGGATTAACAGGTTTAGCTATTGTAATTAATCATTATATACCAGTAATTTCTACTGGACCTTTGGTTTTTATAATGGATTTATTCTTATTTGTAATAGGATTTATTTTTCTTGGAAAAAATTTTGGAGTTAAAACAATTGTATCAAGTTTTAGTTTAGCAGGAATGATGACTTTTATTGAGAATTTTTTAGAACCAAAGGCAGTAACTAATGATTTAATGTTAGCTTCTATATTTGGTACTTTAATTACAGCGATAGGTATGGCTATAGTATTTAATGCAAATGCATCTACAGGTGGTACTGATACTATAGCAAAGATATTAAATAAATTTTTTCATATAGATATAGGAAAGTCTTTATTAGCAGTTGATTTTATAGTAACCTTATTAGGGGCAATTACTTTTGGTATAAATATAGGATTATATGGACTACTTTCAGTGATAATTAATGGAATTGCCATTGATAAAGTTATAGAGGGATTCCATGTTTGTAAGGAAGTAACTATAATAAGTAAGAAAAATGATGAAATCGGAAAATTTATAATGGAAGAATTGGAGAGAGGATGTACTTTTTTAAAGGGTGTTGGAGGATTCACTGGAAAAGATACTTTCGTACTGTATGCAGTTTTAGGTAGAAATGAATTTATAAAACTTAAACAACATATTAGTAAAGTTGATCCAAATGCATTTATTACAGTTGGAGAAGTACATGAAGTTATGGGAGAGGGATTTAAAAATATACAATAATCTTTTGATGAGACAATTTAAGTATAAGGAGATTAATACACATATGCAAAAATTAAAAGAATATTTTTTAGCTACTGTAGGTGTAGCGATAGTTGCTTTTGGGTTAGAATATTTTTTCTTCCCATTAGATATAGCAGCAGGTGGAGTATCAGGATTAGCTTTAGCTATTAATCAATTAGTTAATATTAATCCAAGTATATTAGTTTTTATATTTAATATTTTATTATTTGCACTAGCCTTCTTCTTAATAGGAGGATCTTTTGGAACAAAGAGTATTTATGCCACAGTAATGATGTCCGTAATAATGTGGATTTTTGAAAACTTTTTTAATCCAAGAGCTATAACTGACAATATGGTATTAGCATGTATATTTGGGTCAGCAGTATTAGCTTTTGGAACAGCAATAACTTTTTATCAGGATGCATCTACTGGGGGAACTAGTATAGTTGCAAAAATTATTAATAAATATTTTCACTTACCAATAGGTCAAGGATTATTATTAGCAGATTGTACGGTAACTTTATTAGCTATTTATTCCTTTGGTGTCGAAAAAGGACTTTTCGGACTTTTGAGTGCTATATTAATTGGAAATTTAGTAGATAAATTTATTGCAGGTATAAATCCTGTTAAACAGGTTTTTATAATTACAAATAAAGAAAGGTTAGTTGTAGACTTCATAAATAATGATATTGATAGGGGATGTACTATTTTAACTGGTAAAGGTGGATATACAAAGGAGGATATGACAGTTATTTATACAGTATTATCTTCTAAACAGTTTATTACATTAAAGCAGTTTATAAAGCATAATAATCCAGAAGCATTTTTAACTGTAAGTGAATCAACGGAAGCCTTAGGGGAAGGATTTAAAGATTATTAAGATTTAAATAAGATTTTATTAAATTACTGAAAAATATAGATTATATTTGGAATAAAAGTAGAAAAAAAGTTTTTCCTTAAGCTTTGTTATGCTATAATAACGCTATAGGTTTAATAGCTTTTAAAATACGCTTATGTGTGAGGTGTTAGAGGATGATAGAATTTAAAAACGTATCTAAGCTATATGATAATAATGTTAAAGCTTTATCTGAAGTAAATATTTCTATAGAATCTGGGGAGTTTGTATTCTTAGTTGGACCTTCTGGTGCAGGGAAATCAACTTTTATAAAAATGTTAATTAAGGAGACTGAACCTACAGTTGGGGAAATTGTAGTTGCAGGTAAAAAGTTAAACACTGTAACGAGAAAGCAAATACCTTATTATAGAAGAAAGATAGGTATGGTTTTCCAAGATTTTAGGCTTATTCCTACTTTAAACGTTTATGAAAATGTTGCTTTTGCTATGAGAGTTGTAGAGGCTCAGCCTAAGGAGATTAGGAAGAGAGTTCCTATGGTACTATCTCTAGTTGGACTTTCACATAAGTATAAAATGTTCCCAAATGAATTATCAGGTGGAGAACAACAAAGAGTTGCTTTAGCTAGGGCTATTGTGAACAACCCATCAGTATTAATTTGTGATGAGCCAACAGGTAACTTAGACCCTGAAACTGCTAATGAAATAATGGAGCTTTTAGAGGATATTAATAGAGCAGGAACTACTATATTAATGGCTACACATGCTAAAGACATAGTTAATAACATGAAAAAGAGAGTTATTGCTATTGAAAAAGGATCTATAGCAAGAGATACAGCAAGGGGGATGTACGAAGATGAAAATTAATACATTAAAGTACTTTTTTGTAGATGCATTTAAAAGTCTTAAAAGAAATAGAACATTAAGTATTGCAGCTATGATAACTGTACTAATAACATTCTTTATATTCGGTACATTTATGCTTATAGGTCTTAATTTTAATAAGGCTATAGAAGATGTAGCGTCTAAAGTAGAGGTTAAAGTTAATTTAGATGACGATATTAAATTAATAGATCAAAGAGAAATACAACTAAAGTTAGAAGAACAATCAGGAGTTAAGGAAGTTGTTTATGAATCAAAAGAAGAAGCTTTCTTAAACTTCAAGGAAAGTCTAAAAGATAATCCAGGATTATTGCAAGGTTTTGATTTGCAAAACAACCCACTTCCAAGTTCTTTCATAGTTAAATTAGAAGATCCTATATATGCAGAAGAAATAGGGGAAGTTGTTGAAGGAATGTCAGGTGTTGAAGATATATCTAAACAACAACAAGATATGATTGATACTATAAGTTCATTTATAGATGGTGTCAGAATAGCAGGAGTAGTTTTATTTGTAGTATTTATAGGAGTATCAATATTCTTAATAACTAATACTACTAAGATTACTGTCTATTCAAGAAGAAGAGAAGTTGGAATTATGAAGTTTGTTGGAGCTACAGATTGGTTTATAAGATGGCCGTTTATAATAGAAGGTATGATTATAGGATTTGCAGGATCATTATTAGCAAGCTTGTTATTATACTTCCTATATAAGAGTATTTTTGGTTACATAGTCTCTACTATGTTCTTAGTATCACTAGTTCCACCAAGTTTTGTTTTAAGTGTTTTAATTTGGGGATTCTTAGCTGGTGGTACAGCAATAGGAGCTTTAGGAAGTATAGTTGCTTTAAGAAAGTTCTTAGATGTATAAAGTTATTAATAAAAAGAGAAAATATATTATATACTTTAAGTGGAGAAATTTCTCCACTTAAAATATTATTAAGAGGAATTTACTTGTAGTTAATGGATTATATGAAAGGAGGTAGTTGAGATGGGAAATAATAACAAATCAACAGAAAAAAATGTGATGAAAAAGCGCCTTAACATAGTAATAATCGTAGGTGTGTTCATATTATCTAACATTGTCTTCTTTTATTTAGGAAGTGCATTTACTAGCGGAAGCATAGGATTAAGAAACGTAAGTGAAGCAGTTGCTAAAGATGTAAGTGAAATTAAGGATGTTAAAAAATATGATTTATTGTTTGAAGTAAGGGAGAATTTACTTTTAAGATATAATGGAGAAATTGATGATAATGCTCTCTTGGAAGCAGCTATAAAAGGAATGACTGATTCATTGAATGATCCATACACTCTGTTTATGAACGAGAAGGAATATTCATCTTTTGTTGAACAAATTTCAGGACATTTTGTTGGGATCGGAATTCAAGTTGGTATTAAAGATGAAAAAGTTACTGTTATTGCCCCGATAGAAGGTTCTCCAGCTGAAAGAGTTGGATTGAAATCTGGAGATGTAATATTAAAGGTAAATGGGGAAGAAATGGCAGAGCCTAAACTTGAAAATACAGTCTCTAAGATAAAAGGAGAAGCCGGGACATCTGTTGATTTAACTATATCAAGAGGTGAAGAGGTTCTAGATGTTACAATTCCTCGTGAGGAGATAAAGACAACTATTGTAAAAGGAGAAATCCTTGAAGATAATGTAGGATATATAAGATTATCATCCTTTGATGAAGATAGCGCTAAACAAGTTAAAGAGAAAATTCTTCAACTTAAGGGTGAAGGAATGAAGGGTTTAATTTTAGATTTAAGAGGAAATCCAGGTGGTTCTTTATCAGAAGCTATTGGTATTGCATCAGAGTTTGTACCTAAGGGCAATGTTGTAACTTATACAATAGATAAGTATGATAAAAAGCAAGAGTATAAGTCAGTAGGTGGTGATGCTCAAGGATTACCACTTGTAGTATTAATTGATGGAGGTAGTGCTTCAGCCTCTGAAGTTCTTACAGGAGCTTTAAGAGATTATGAGCTTGCAACAATAATTGGAACTAAGAGTTTCGGTAAAGGCGTTGTACAACAATTAATCAACTTAAAAGATGATAAAGGTGGATTAAAAGTTACAACTTCTAAGTATTACACTCCTAATGGAGAAAATATACACAAAATAGGTATTACACCAGATATAGAAGTAACTATTCCAGAAGAAACATTAAATAAGGAATATGATAAGAGTTTAGATACTCAATTAATAAAGAGTATAGAAGTTATTAAGGAAAAGTTAAAGTAGGAGGCTCATAGATGGACTTAATACTATACACATTAAGAACTGTAGCATATGCAATAGTAGAGCCAATGCATATAATTATGTTAATAGTTTTGGGTGTAATGTTTTATTTGAAAAACAAAAGAATAGCAATAATTCAAAAAATGACTATTGGGGAGAATATTAACTCCCCTTTAGAGTTAACATTATCACAGATATTTTTAGGGATTATGGGCGGTGTTATAATTAGCCTAATGTTAAGTACTTTAGGAATAGTATTTAATGAAAATTCAGGAATAGTAATAATGTTTATGATTTCTATTTTACTTCTTTTTGTTAAGAAAAGATTTATTTGCTTTTCTTATTCAGGGGCTGCTCTTGGTGCTTTAGGAATTATTTCAGGCATAGTAGCAGGGGCAACTAATACTGAATCACTTATAAATGTTAATATACTTTCACTTATGACATTTGTTGGATTAATGCATGTGGTAGAAGGTATTCTTGTTATTATAGATGGAGGTAGAGGTGCTATACCTGTATTTTCAAATAAGGATAATAAGATAATAGGGGGCTTTGCCTATAGTAGATATTGGGCTTTGCCAGTAGCAATTTTTATTACAATATCTAGCAATGTATCTAGCGCTATGACATCTTCTATTTCAACACCTGATTGGTGGCCTTTAATAAATAGAGCTGATACATTACTAATGTTAAGCACTGCAGTGATTGCAAGTATACCATTGTATGGAGTTGTAAGTTATAATTCTGTATCTTTTACTAAGGGGAAAAATAAAAAGCCATTATATTCTGGTATTGGAATCTTAATTTATGGTGTTTTATTAACGGCAATAGCACAAGTTGCTCAGTTTGGAATAATTGGACAAATTGTCGTAGTTGTATTTGCACCCTTAGGTCATGAGTTGATGATTAAAATACAGAATAAAAGTGAAAATAATGGTGAATACTTATATGTAACTGATGATGAAGGAGTATCTGTACTTGAAGTTGCTCCTAATTCACCAGCATTCGCATCAGGAATAAGAAGAGGCGACAAGATTATTGAAGTCAATAAAAGTAAAGCTATGTCAGAAGTTGAAATATTCACAGCTGTTAGAGAAAGTTTTCACGAAATTACTTTTAAAATTAAGAAAATTTCCGGGGAAATAGTCGATTTAAGAGTTAGGCCAATAGATAAAAAGCTAGGAATGCTTATAGTTCCTAGAATGGTTGATGTGAAAAATGCTTTAAGTGTAGAAAATGATGACTTTAAAAAAGTCTTAGAAGAAATGAAAAGAAAAAGGTAGTATATAAGTTGTAATAAGGTTTTTACATTTTATTGAATGAATTTAGTTTTAAAAATATTTAAGACATTTAGTGCAGAAGGGGAACTTACTTTCTGTACTTTTTTTTACCAATTTGATATAATTTTCATCATAAGTTATAGGTTTAGAAAAAAGGTCTAGAATAAAAATATAGGTAGAGAAGGAGGGATAAGATGCCTGAATTTAAAATAGTATCAAAGTTTAAACCAACAGGAGATCAACCACAGGCAATAGATAGTTTAGTAAATTCTATTGAAAATGGAGAGAGAGGGCAAACTCTTTTGGGAGTAACTGGATCAGGAAAAACTTATACCATGGCTAATATTATAGAAAGGGTTCAAAAGCCAACTTTAATATTGGCACATAATAAAACATTGGCAGCTCAGCTTTGCTCTGAATTTAAAGAGTTTTTCCCTAATAATATAGTTGAATATTTTGTTTCATATTATGATTACTATCAACCAGAAGCATATGTACCTCAAACTGATACTTTTATAGAAAAAGATGCAGCAATTAATGATGAAATAGATAAATTAAGGCATTCCGCTACATCAGCTTTGCTTGAAAGAAGAGATGTAATAATTGTAGCATCAGTATCTTGTATATATGGTCTAGGTAATCCAGAAGAGTATAAGAAGCTTACTATTTCTTTAAGACCTGGAATGATAAAAGATAGAGATGAAATAATAAAGAAGTTAATAGAAATTCAATATGAGAGAAATGATATAGATTTTGCTAGAGGAAGCTTTAGAGTTAGAGGTGATTCTTTAGATATTATACCAGCATCATATTCTAACAAAGGAATTAGAGTAGAATTTTTTGGAGATGAAATAGAAAGAATAAGAGAATTTGATGTTTTAACAGGAAATATTCTAGGAGAAAGAACGCATGTGGCTATTTCGCCTGCTTCCCACTTTGCTACATCTTATGAAGTTTTAGAAAAAGCTATAGGTCAAATTGAAGATGAGCTTGAAGATAGGCTTAAAGAACTTAATAGTCAAGAAAAATTATTAGAGGCTCAAAGGTTAAGACAAAGAACTAATTTTGATATAGAGATGATTAGAGAAATGGGATATTGTAGTGGTATAGAAAACTACTCAAGAATATTAGATGGAAGAGCACCAGGAACACCACCACAAACGCTAATAGATTATTTCCCAGATGACTTCTTAATGTTTATAGATGAAAGTCATGTTACTCTGCCACAATGTAGAGCGATGTATGCTGGAGATAGATCAAGAAAAAATACTTTAGTAGATTATGGCTTTAGATTACCTTGTGCTTATGATAATAGGCCATTAAAGTTTTCTGAGTTTGAGGAGAAGATAAATCAAGTTGTATTTGTAAGTGCCACTCCAAGCCAATATGAGTTGGATAATTCAACTAATATTGCAGAACAAGTAATAAGACCAACAGGACTATTAGACCCAGTTATAGAAATTAGGCCAGTTAAAGGTCAAATTGATGATTTATATGCAGAAATTCAAAAGAATACAGCAAGGGGATTTAGAACATTAATTACTACATTAACTAAGAGGATGGCAGAAGATTTAACTAAGTATCTTAAAGACTTAGGGATAAAAACAACTTATATGCATTCAGATATAGATACTATTGAAAGAATGAAGACTATAAGAGATTTAAGACTTGGTGAATATGATGTATTAGTTGGTATTAACTTACTTAGGGAAGGACTAGATATACCAGAAGTTGCATTAGTTGCAATATTAGATGCAGATAAGGAAGGATTCTTACGTTCTGAAACTTCATTAATACAAACTATAGGTAGAGCAGCTAGAAATTCAGAAAGTAGAGTAATAATGTATGCAGATAATATTACTAAGTCTATGGATAAAGCTATTAAGGAAACTGAAAGAAGAAGAGAAATTCAGATTAAGTATAATGAAGATAATGGAATAACACCTCAAACAATAATTAAAGAAGTAAGAGAAGTAATTGAGGCTACTAAGGTTGCAGAAGAAATAAGTGAATATACTGCAAAATCACCTGATTCTAAGATATCAGCAAAAGATAAGAAAAAATTAATTAAGAAATATACTGATGAAATGATGGATGCAGCTAAGAATTTACAATTTGAAAGAGCAGCAGAACTTCGTGATATAATAAATGACCTTAAATC
>JAHAIU010000037.1 GCA_018372555.1 Clostridium sp. | reverse complement strand
TTATTTATTTATTTATTTATTATTTGTAATGTTTCACGTGAAACACTTATAAATTAATTATTTCTAGTATCCTTTGTAAATCTTCTTCTGAATAATACTCTATTTCAATTTTACCCTTATTATTCTTATTGCTTATATTAACTTTAGTTCCAAAATAGTTTTGCAATCTTTCTGTTACATCTTTATAGTAAGGATTTACTTCTCTTTTTACTGGCTTTTCTTCTTTATTACTATTTAGATGTTTTATTAACTTCTCTAACTCTCTAACAGATAACTTTTCATCTATTACCTTTTGAGCAATTTCACTTTGTAGTTTAGGGTCTGTAATAGCTAAAAGTGCTCTACCGTGACCTTCAGATATAACTTCATCAATTAGATATTGCTTAACTGTATCACATAATGCAATTAACCTAATTATATTACTTATAGCCACTCTCGATTTTCCTATTCTTTTGCTTAATTCCTCTTGAGTTAAATTGAAGTCACTTAGTAACTTTTTATAGGCTAGAGCTTCTTCAATAGGATTAAGATCTTGTCTTTGAATATTTTCAATTAATGATATTTCTAATATATCTTTATCAGTTAAATCCATTACAACTGAAGGTACTTCCTTTAGTCCTAAAAGCTTGGCAGCTCTCCATCTTCTCTCCCCTGCTACTATTACATAGTAATCATCCTTTTTATTTAAAATAATTGGTTGAATTATACCATGCTCCTTAATAGATTGAGCTAATTCAGCTATTTTTTCATCATCGAAAGCCTTTCTTGGTTGCTCATCATTACTTTTAATTAAATTTAAGGAAATAAGAGAAGGTTTGTTATTATCATTATTTTGTATTTCGTTAGGAATTAATGCTCCTAATCCTTTTCCTAATGCTGATTTCTTATTCATATTACTCACCTACTTTTGCCTATTTAAAAATTCTTTTGTTAATGTTTTGTAAGCTTCCGCTCCCTTACATTTTTCATCGTATAACATTATTGGTAATCCAAAACTAGGCGCCTCTGCCAATCTAATATTTCTAGAAATAGTAGTTTTATAAACCTTCTCATTAAAGAAATTTTTTGCTTCCTCAAAAACTTCATTACTAAGATTAGTTCTGTAATCATACATTGTCATAACTACTCCCTCTATTTCTAAGTCCTTATTAAGTGATTGCTTAACTAATTTTATAGTATTAATTAGTTGTCCAACACCTTCTAAGGCATAAAACTCACATTGTATAGGAATTAATACAGATTGTACAGAAGTAAGTGCATTAATAGTAAGCACTCCTAACGAAGGTGGACAATCTATAAAAATAAAGTCATAGTCATTTTCAACTTCTTTTAACTTATTAGACAATATTACTTCACGATTTGATTTTCCTATAATCTCAACTTCTGCACCTGCTAATTCCATAGTTGATGGTGCTATGTAAAGATTTGGGATAAGTTCACTTTTTAAAATAATATCCTTTAATGATGCATCAGAAGTAATTACATCATACATAGACATTTCTAAATTCCTCTTATCTAATCCTAATCCACTAGTAGTATTTCCTTGTGGATCTATATCTATAGTTAGTACTTTATAACCCGACATAGCTAAATATGCACTTAAATTAATATTAGTAGTAGTTTTCCCAACTCCACCCTTTTGATTGAATATACAAACTTTCTTCATCTAAAAGCTCTATTACGAGCTTCACCCCCCTTCCCATAATAATATTATATATACTTTTAAATAATATTGAAAGATTAACATAATAAAAAAGTGAAGAAATATTATACAATTAACGCCATTAGCTTTATTCTAGGCATAATGTATTACTTCTTCACTTAAAATTATAAAATTTAAATATGAATCCAACTATTTTTTAGGAATAGATACTGTTATTTGAATAAACTCTTCTTCATCCTTAAATTTATACTCTGCAGGAATATTAAATTTATCAAATACTTGCTTAATAGTATTTACATATAATTTAGCTGGAAAAACACTCTTAACTCTTTTTTTATCTTTATTATTTAATTCTTCTCCAGCAATTTTTAATAATTCTTTATTAACTAATTCTTCAGTCGCCTTTACATTCAGAGAGTTTTTTATAATTTTTTCTATAACTTTTAATTGTAATTCTTCACTTGGTAATGACAATAAAGCTCTAGCATGTCTTTCTGTTAATTTATTCTCTAAACATAACTCTCTTACTTTTGAAGAAAGTTTTAGAAGTCTTAGCTTATTAGCAATAGTTGATTGCTTTTTTCCCATCCTTTTTGCTAACTCATCTTGCGTAAACTTATGATCATTTATTAAATTATAATAAGCTTCAGCCTCTTCAATAAAATTTAAGTCTTCTCTTTGAAGATTTTCTAATAGTGCTATTTCTGCAGACTCAGTATCTGTAATTTCAATTATATTGCAAGGTACTGCTTCTAACTCAGCCATTCTAGCTGCTCTCCATCTTCTTTCGCCTGCAACTAGTTCGAAATTATCTCCTCTTTTTCTAACTGTTATAGGTTGAATAATTCCATGCTCCTTTATTGACTGAGATAATTCTTCTAGAGCCTCTTCATTAAAGAATCTTCTCGGCTGATAAGTATTCGGAAATATCCTATCTACATTTATACTAGTAATTTCTCTGTTCATATGCACCCAACCATCCCTCATAATATTAATTACCATTAACTCAATAATTAAAAAATTCTATTTTTCTTTACTATTTCCTCTTTTTATTTCCTATTTTTGTAAGACAAATTCTTATATATATTTGCATATATTTACAATTTTGTATATATTTATGATGTATATCCTATATTTATACTATTATTATGTTCTATTCTGTAGAATTATTTAATAGGCTTTTTTGTAATTGTACCTGCTTTTCTAGGATAAGTCTTAGGGCACTTACTAATTTTTTTAATTTCGACAATATTATGTTTTAAATTAGTTTCTTCTATAGTAACTTCAATTACTCTTTCTAAATTTCCTCCTAGAGTCACAATAGCTTTTTGTCCCTCTTTTAATTCATCTTCTATTGATGGTCCTTTTAAAGCAACGAAATATCCATTAACCTTAACATACGGTATGCAAAACTCTGATAAAACAGCCATATTTGCTACTGCTCTTGATGTGGCGACATCAAATTTTTCTCTTAAGTTTACATTTCTTGCTCCATCTTCTGCTCTTGAATGAATAGTTTCAACATTTTTCAACTCTAATTTACTAACTACAGCATTTAAAAAGTTAATTCTCTTATTTAATGAATCTAATAATACAACTTTTACATCTGGATTCATTATAGCTATAGGTAACCCAGGAAAACCAGCCCCAGTCCCTACATCTATAATACTTTTAGCATTTTTTACAGCATTAGATTTAAATATCTTAATACAGTCAATAAAGTGCTTTTTTATTACATCCTCATCCTCTGTAATAGCTGTTAAATTTATTTTCTCATTCCACTCTTGTAAAAGCTTCATATAATCAATAAATTTATTATATTGGTCTTCCGTTAATTCTAGTCCAACTTCTTCGCAAGCTTCTTTCATTAATTGAAAATACTCCATATTTCCTCCATTAGTTTTATTTCTTATATTGATGTTCTAAATATATAAGTAATACTGATATATCAGCAGGTGATACTCCAGAAATCCTTGAAGCTTGACCTATACTTATAGGTCTTATATTAGTTAGTTTTTGTATAGCCTCTGTTCTTAAGCCCTTTACATCTGAATACTCTAATCCATCAGGAATTAACTTCTTTTCAAATTTCTTAAA
Source organism: Clostridium sp. (assembly GCA_018372555.1). Classification (GTDB taxonomy): domain Bacteria; phylum Bacillota; class Clostridia; order Clostridiales; family Clostridiaceae; genus Clostridium. The sequence continues at coordinate 15,375 of JAHAIU010000037.1, read as the reverse complement.
TTGCTTAACTTGATCTAATTGACTATCAATATATCCTTCATACTTAGCAATTATATTTATTTGTTCACCTATATTTTCATCATACTCTGGTCTATCTATATCTAAATCTCTTAAACTAAAGTAATCTAATTCAGGTCTCTTTATTAATTCATAAAAACTAATTGGCTTTTTAAGTTCTGTTGATCCCTTTGAAATCAGTAAATCATTGATTTCTTTTTTATTTGTAATTTGCAAGTCCTTTAATCTATTAACTTCACTCTCAACATTATTTTTTCTTGTAATAAATTTATTATATCTTTCTTCAGTTACAAGACCAACCTTATATCCTATTTCCGTTAATCTAAAGTCTGCATTATCTTGTCTTAATAATAATCTATATTCCGCTCTTGAAGTCATCATTCTATACGGTTCATTAGTACCTTTTGTCACTAAATCATCTATTAAAACCCCAATATATCCATCTGATCTTGTTAATATCATAGGTTCTTCATTTCTAATTTTAAGAGCAGCATTTATTCCAGCTACTATTCCTTGTCCAGCAGCTTCTTCATATCCTGAGCTACCATTTAATTGTCCTGCTCCATATAACCCACTAATTTTCATAAATTCTAATGTAGGTTTAAGTTGAGTTGGATCAATTGAATCATATTCTATAGCATATGCAGTTCTCATTATTTCAACATTTTCTAAACCTGGTACAGATCTTAACATTTGAATTTGTACCTCTTCTGGTAATGATGATGACATTCCTCCAACGTACATTTCTTCAGTATTTTCACCTTCAGGTTCTATAAATAATTGATGCCTATCTCTATCTGGGAACCTCATAACCTTATCTTCTATAGATGGACAATATCTTGGTCCTACCCCTTCAATTAACCCATTATACATTGGAGATCTATCTATATTATCTCTAATTATATTATGAGTTTCTTCACTAGTATAAGTTAACCAACAAGATACTTGATCCCTAGTAATGTCCCCACTCATAAATGAAAATGGAACTATTTTTTCATCTCCAGGTTGCTCTATCATCTGTGAAAAATCTACTGATCTTCTATTAATTCTTGCTGGAGTTCCTGTCTTAAATCTTCTTAAGTCTATTCCTAAATCTATTAATGATTGTGATAATTCATTAGCTGCAGATAAACCATTGGGACCACTGTTATATGTAACATCACCAATTATAATTCTAGATCTTAGGTAAGTTCCAGTTGTTAAAATAACTGACTTACAACTAAAGTATCCGCCATTTTTAGTAACAACCCCTTTTACTTCTCCATCAACAACTTCTAATTCAACAACTTCTAATTGTCTTAAACTTAAGTTTTCTTGCTTCTCTAAGACACTCTTCATTCTATCTTGATATTTTTTCTTATCAGCTTGTGCTCTAAGGGAATGTACCGCAGGTCCCTTAGAAGTATTAAGCATTCTAGATTGAATGAAAGTATTATCTATATTAACTCCCATTTCTCCACCTAGCGCATCTACCTCTCTTACTAGGTGTCCTTTAGCAGTACCTCCTATATTAGGATTACATGGCATCATAGCAACAGAATCTAGGTTAGTAGTACATATTAATGTTTTTAATCCCATCCTTGCAGTAGCTAATGCTGCTTCACACCCAGCATGACCAGCACCAACTACTACTACATCGTATTCTCCCGCATTATATTTCATATTCATCTTCTCCTATTTTCCGCAGCAAAACTCCCTAAATATCTTATTAACTAAATCCTCTTCTAATTCTGATCCAGTAATTTCACCTAAGGCTTTTAATGCTGCTGTAACATATATTGAAATTAAATCTAAAAATTCATTCTTTTTAACTCTAACAAGAGCTTCGTTACAATTTTCAAAAGCTCTTATCAATGCTTGCTTATGTCTAGAATTAGACACAATTAAACTTTCACTATCTATTGTACCATTAAAGAACATATTCTTAATCTCATTTTTCAAACCATCTATTCCAATATCTTCTTTAGCAGAAATTTTTATTATATTTTCAAAGCCTTCTAAAATTAAATCATCGATTTTATTATCTAAATCAATTTTATTAAGTAAAACTATAGACTTTTTATCTTTAATTGCTTCAATAATTTCTCTATCTTCTTTATCTATTTCTCTTGATGTATCTAATACTAATAATATTAAATCTGCTTCATTAATTTTTTCTCTAGATCTTTCAACACCTATTTTTTCTACAACATCTTCTGTTTCTCTAATCCCAGCAGTATCAATAATTTTTACTGGTATACCATCTAAATTAATGTATTCTTCTATAACATCTCTTGTTGTTCCAGCAATATCCGTTACTATAGCTCTCTTTTCTTTTAATAAAACATTTAATAAAGATGACTTTCCTACATTAGGCTTACCAACTATAGCTAAGCTTAATCCATCCCTAATTATCTTACCTTCATCAGCACCCTTAAGTAACTTATTAATATCTTCTACAGACTTCTCTAAGCTTTCTTTAACCCTTATTGGTATGCTAGGATCAACTTCTTCATCATCTTCAGTAAAATCTACTGCATATTCTATTAATGCCAATACATTTAATAAATACTCTCTTAACTTATTAATCCTCTGAGATAAAGATCCTCCACTTTGCATTAATGCTGATTTCATAGCAAGCTCAGTTTTAGCTGTAATCAAATCCATAACAGCTTCTGCTTGTGATAAATCTATTCTTCCATTTAAGAAAGCTCTTTTAGTAAATTCTCCTGGCTCAGCTAGTCTTGCTCCAGCTCTTATTGTTGCTTCTAATACCTTATTAGTAGAAGTAACCCCTCCATGGCAATTAATCTCTACTACATCTTCTGCAGTAAAGCTCTTTGGTCCCTTCATATAACTAATAATTACTTCATCTATAATATCATCACTATCAATATCTACTATATGACCATATTTCATAGTGTAAGTTTTCATATCTCTTATATCTTTTCCGCTCTTTGCTCTAAAAATTTTGGATACAATACCTAATGCATTGTCACCAGATACTCTTATTATTGCAATTCCACCTTCTCCAATTGCTGTAGATATGGCACAGATTGTATCAAACTCTTTCATCTCTAAACCTCCTTATCTTTTCAAAAATAAATCTATATTAATAGTATATCCATTTTTAACTATTATTCATTTTACAAAACTATTTATATTAAGTCAAAATAAATATAATCTGCATAGATGTTATTAAGTAGGATGTTATTTAATAAAAAAACACCTTATTATATTATCTAGTTCATGCATTTAAAAAAAATAAAAGGTAAGAAAGCCTTGAGGCCTCCTCACCTATTTTTTTATATCAACTACTATTCTTCTATGAGGTTCATCACCCTCACTAAAAGTATATACATATTCATTATCTTGTAAAGCATAATGAATAATTCTTCTCTCATATGGGTTCATCGGTTCCAATTTGTAAGCTCTTCTAGTTTTTCTAACTTTATATGCAGTTTTTTCAGCAACCCTAATTAAAGTCTCTTCTCTCTTTTTTCTATAATTTTCAGTATCTAAGACTACTTTTTTATAAGGTATATCATGTTCTTTATTAACTACTAAAGATGCAAGATATTGTAATGAATCTAAGGTTTCCCCCCTATATCCAATTATAATTCCCATCTTAGGTCCAGTTAAATTAATATAAACTACATCATTTTCTTCTTTAACTTTAATTTCAGCCTGTACATTCATACCATTAAGAATATTTCTGATAAATAGTTTTACTTCTTCCTTATAATCTCTTTTTACTTTCACTAAAATTTTAGCAGGTTTTGCACCTATTAAATTTAGAAAGCCTTTAGAACCTTCGTCTAAAACTTCGTATTCAACCTTATCCTCAGTAAGCTTTAACTCTCTTAATGCATTTTCTAATGCTTCACTTACATTTTTCCCAGACATTTCGAATGTTTTCATACCCTATTCACCACCTAGTATAATACTAAATAATAATTAATTTTTTCTCTTAGTCTTTGGTGTTGCTTTCTTAGCATTTGCAGCTACTTTTAACTGTTCTTCTGCTTCTTTAGCAGCTAATTTTTTCTTAGCTGGTAGGTAATTTAAGAAATATGTTTGAGCTAATTGTATAACTCCACCTATTATCCAATAAATAACTAGGATAGAACTAAAGTTAATAGCCATAACCCCCATCATACCTGCCATCATAAGGTTCATAGTTCCCATATTCATTTGTTGTCCGCCTTCATTCTTAGGCATTGATTTACTTAAAAGTAAACTTGGAATATATGTGCTTAAGAAAGCTAGAACAGGCAGTATAAAATATGGATCCTTTTCAAATACATTTGGTATCCATAAGAAAGATGTATCTGTTACTTGATTAACATTGATAGTTAAAAATACATAATACAGAGCAAATAGTATTGGTAAAGGTAATAATGTTGGTAAACATCCACCAAACATACTTACATTATTTTCTTTCATGCATTTTGAATACTCTGCTTGCATTTTTTGTGGGTCATTTGCATACTTCTTTTGAATAGCATTTAATTCTGGTTGAATTTCTTGCATTCTTACATTAGATCTGTTAGCTTTTATATTTAAAGGTAGTATTAATAATCTAATTATTAAAGTAAATAAAGCAATCGTTAATATATATGAAACACCACTTGGTTCCATATTAAATATATTAAGAATAATATTATGCATTCCTTCAAATATAATCGTTAAAAAATTTGTTATCGGTTGTAAAAACTTCATCATTTTAGCGCGCAACCTCCTTATTTCACTGGATCATAGCCACCCTTTGCAAAAGGGTGACATCTTATAATTCTTTTTATTGCTAAAAAACCACCTTTTATTGCACCATATTTAGTAATTGCTTCAATAGCATATTGTGAACATGATGGAACATATATACATGTTGGTGGTCTCATCGGTGAAATATATTTTCTATATAAATGTATAGATTTTAACATAATTTTCTTCATTGCCTATACAAGCCTGCCTTTGAAAAAAGTTTTTTCATTGCTTCTTCAACTTCAAAGAAGTTTTTTTCCTTAATAGCACTTCGAGCTACAAAAACAAAATCATAACCTTTTTTTAGCTGTTCTTCATTTAGTCTATAGCTTTCAGTTATCAATCGTTTACTCCTACTACGAACAACACTATTTCCAACCTTCTTACTAACAGAAATACCTACCTTATTATAAGTATCTCCATCTTTAGTTTTATTTCTATTATTATTAAACACATATAAAACTAATAGGTTATTAGCTGAAGATTTTCCTCTTCTATAAACTAGTTTAAATTCATTGTTTTTTTTCAACCTGTACATCATTAGAAACTTTATTCTCCTTTTTTTCTGCTATTGCAGAAAAAAGGCCACTATTTGCGGCCCTTATGCTGTTAATCTTTTTCTACCTTTTTGTCTTCTTCTCTTAAGAACATTTCTTCCTGCTGAAGTTTTCATTCTCTTTCTGAAACCATGTTCCTTTTTTCTTTGTCTCTTTTTTGGTTGGTATGTCATGAACATTTCACTACACCCCCTTTTAATATTGTAATTTCTATAGTAAAAACTATAATCCCAATTTTAAGATTTACCTTATTATTATATATAGATAGCTTTTCGATGTCAATACACTATAATTTTCAAAATCTGTTGATAAATATATTTAATTTATAATATTATTTGTGGATAACTTCTTGAATAGTTCATTTAACTTATGTTATTATTAATATTGAATGTGAATAACTTTATTTTGCAACACACTTATCCACACCTGTGGATTGTTTTGTGGATAACTTGTTCCATTTTTCTTCATATCTTATCTTTTTTACTCTATTTTTAGCTAAAATAATACTATTATACCATGTTAATAATGTGAAAATATGTACATACTTATATTGTGGATAACTATTTATCACTTTTTTTATCAACATATTTATTAACATGTGAATATTTATATTATACTTATTAACATTAATTTTTATATGTTAATAAATATGTTTATACTATGTTATTAATTATAAATTTAAAATAAAAAAATTTTTATGGAGGATATAAAATGAGTAATGATCTTCTATCATTATGGGAAAAAACATTAAATATAATTAAAGGTGAAATGAGTGAAGTTAGTTTTAATACTTGGATTAAAAGTTGCGAACCTATTTCTATATCTTCCAATATAATAAGAGTTAGTGTGCCAAATTCCTTTACTCAAGATATTTTGGAAAAAAGATATAAGGATTTAGTTGTAAATTCTATAGAAGCTGCTTGCTCTAAACATTATAATGTAGAATTCATCGTAGCATCTGATATCCAAGAGGTTGCTGAAAAGGAAGATAAAAATAAATCTGCAGAAGATAAATCAAATATTACTGTAAATGATGAAATGTCTAGTACATTAAATCCTAAGTATACATTTGATTCTTTTGTTATTGGTAATAGTAATAGATTTGCCCATGCTGCATCTTTAGCTGTTGCTGAAGCCCCTGCTAAGGCTTATAACCCACTATTTATATATGGAGGCGTAGGTCTTGGAAAAACTCACTTAATGCATGCAATTGGTCATTATGCCTTGCAAAATAACCCTAATACAAAGGTAGTATACGTTTCTTCTGAAAAGTTTACTAATGAGTTAATTAATGCAATAAGAGATGATAAAAACGATGAGTTTAGGAATAAATATAGAAAGGTAGACATTCTTTTAATAGATGATATTCAATTCATTGCAGGTAAAGAAAGAACACAAGAAGAGTTCTTCCATACATTTAATGAATTGCATGGAGCTAATAAGCAAATTATCCTTTCATCAGATAGACCGCCAAAAGAAATTCCTACATTAGAAGATAGACTTAGATCTAGATTCGAATGGGGTCTAATAGCCGATATTCAAGCTCCAGACTTTGAAACTAGAATGGCTATTCTTAAAAAGAAAGCCGATGTAGAAAAACTTAATGTTGCAAATGAAGTTATGGTGTATATCGCTACAAAAATTAAATCTAATATAAGAGAACTTGAAGGCGCATTAATAAGAATTGTAGCCTATTCTTCTCTTACAAATAGACCTATTACAGTTGAATTAGCTGGTGAGGCTCTTAAGGATATTATTTCAAATAAGCAAAATAAAAATGTAACTATTGATGTTATTCAAGATGTTGTTGCTGCCTACTTTAATTTAAGAATTGAAGATTTAAAGTCTCAAAGAAGAACTAGAAACGTAGCATATCCTAGACAAATTGCTATGTATCTAAGTAGAAAGTTAACAGATATGTCTTTACCTAAAATAGGAGAAGAGTTTGGGGGAAGAGATCACTCTACTGTTATTCACGCCTATGAGAAAATTTCTGATTCTTTAAATACTGACGAAAGCTTACAACACACTGTAAATGATATTACAAAGAAGCTAACTCAAAATTAATCAACAACTGTACATAAGTTTATAAAATTAATTGTTGATAACTACTAAAAACAATATTAATTGTTAATACTGTGGATAAGACACTGATTTTTTGCTTTACTTATCCACAATATTTTTTTGTAAATAAACTAGTATTTTAAAGGGCTAGAGGTGCTTATCAACATTTCAACAGCCCCTACTACTACTATTATTAAATATATTTATATATTATCTATATATCTAAGATAAAATTTAGATCACTTTTTGTTTATAAGTTAAGGAGGTTTTTATATGAAATTTATATGTGAAAAACAAAAACTACAAGAAGGAATATCTATATCTAGTAAGGCTATTACTGGTAAAACTACTATGCCTATTCTAGAGGGAATTTATATAAGTGCTAAAGATAATCAACTAAAACTTATTGGTTCAGATATGGATGTTTCAATAGAAACTATGGTTGATGCAGATATTAAAGAAGAAGGATCAATAGTTATTGATTCTAGAATATTTGGAGAAATAATTAGAAAGCTTCCTAATTCTGAGATAATAATAGAAACTCTTGAAAATGAAATTATTCAAATAACTTGCCAAAAGTCTGTATTTAACTTAGTTTACATGAATGGTGATGATTATCCTGAATTACCAAAAATAAATGAAAGTCTTTCAGTTGAAGTACCACAAAATATTTTAAAAAGTATGATAAGGGGAACTTCATTTGCAATTGCTCAAGATGAAACAAGACCTATACTTCAAGGAATACTTTTTGAGGTAAAAGATAAAAAATTAAATTTAGTTGCTTTAGATGGTTATAGATTAGCAATAAGAACTGAATTTTTAGATAATGATAATGACATAGAAGTTGTTATTCCAGGAAAAACGTTAAATGAAGTATCAAGAATACTTGAAGATATATCAGATATAGTTAAAATAACATTTACTGATAATCATATTTTATTTAATTTAAGTAATACAAAAATAATTTCAAGATTATTAGATGGTAAATTTGTAAATTATTCTTCTTTATTACCTCAAGAATATAAAATTTTATTAGATGTTAAAAAACAAGAATTACAAAACTGTATCGAAAGAGCATCTTTAATGGCAAAGGATAGCAATAGTAATTTAATAAAATTAGATATTCAAGAAGAGAATATGATAATAACTTCTAATTCTCAATTGGGAAAGGTTAGAGAAGAACTTAATATAAATCTGCAAGGTGGAGAAATGCAAATTGCATTTAATTCAAAATATCTTCTAGATGTATTAAAGAATATAGAGGATGATGAAGTTAAATTAGAAATGACTTCAGGTGTAAGCCCATGTGTAATAAAGTGTAAAAATACGGATAATTCTAAATATCTTGTGTTACCTGTAAGATTATTAAGATAAAGGAGGGGTGTATAAAAAATGAATTTTTATACACAAAAATGGAAATGAATGAAGTGAAAATAAGTACAGAATTTATAAAATTGGATTCTTTTTTAAAGTGGTGTGGTGCAGCTTCATTAGGATCTGAAGCTAAAATATATATTTTAGATGAGATGGTAAAAGTAAATGGAGAAATATGTACACAAAGAGGAAAAAAAATTAGACAAGGTGATGTAGTAGAGTTTAATGGTGAAAAATATAAAGTTATTTAGCTATAGAAACCTAATAATTACTTTTATTCCTCTAATATGTTATAATTAAATGGGTGTAAAGAATGTTTATTAAAAAAATTCAAATGTTAAACTATAGGAATTATAAGTCTTTAAATATAACACTGGGGAAAAATGTGAATGTTTTTATGGGAGATAATGCTCAGGGTAAAACCAATATACTTGAGGCTATTTATTACTGCGCATTTGCTAAATCTCATAGAACATCTAAAGATAAGGAGTTAATTAATTGGGATTCTGAAAATGCATATATTAGTGTTTTAGTAGGAAAAGATAGACTTGATAAAAATATTGACATTAATATTTTAAAAGATGGAAGAAAAGCGATAAGGATAAACAAAATAAAAGTATCTAAAATAGGTGAATTATTTGGAAACTTTAACGTTGTTATGTTCTCGCCAGAAGACTTAAGAATTATAAAGGATTCTCCTGGGGTTAGGAGGAGGTTTATAGATATGGAGTTATGCCAATTAGACTCTAAGTATTATTACAACCTCGTCCAATATAATAAAATATTAAATGAGCGAAATGTACTTTTAAAAAATAAAAAGTTAGACAAAGATATTTTGGATATATATGATATTCAACTAGCAAAATTTGGATCAGATATAATTAAAGAAAGATTGAAATATATAAATAAGTTAAATCATTATGGAAAAAATATACATAGTGATATATCTTCAGGTAAAGAAGATGTTGAATTTAAGTATATAAGCACAATTAGGGACTTTGAAAATATAGAAAATAATTTTTATGAGCTATTATCAAGAAATAGAAGTAAGGATATTGATAAGGGTTCTACAAGCGTTGGACCACATAGAGATGATTTCACAGTTTTAATTAACGATATAGATACCAAAAGTTTTGGATCACAAGGTCAACAAAGAAGTGCTGTGCTTACAATAAAGTTTTCATCACTAAAGATAATAAAAGAATTAACATCTGAGTATCCAGTTTTATTACTAGATGATGTTTTATCGGAATTAGATTTTAATAGAAAAAGATATATTTTAAGTACTATTGGGGAAATTCAAACAATAATAACATGTACAGGAATAGAAGACTTAACCAATTATCTAGACGATAGTTCTAGAGTTTTTAAGGTTAAGGAGGGAGATATCCTAAGCTAAGGGAGGAAGTTCTTATGTTTTTGCATTTAGGAGAAAATGTTGTTGTTCCGATTAAAGATGTAATTGGGATTTTTGATTTGCAAACTACAATGTATAGTTCAGATACTAGTGCCTTTTTAAGAATGGCAGAGGAAGATGGGTTTGTAGAGAGGATTTCTAAAGAAAAGCCTAAATCCTTTGTTATAGCTGAAGTAAATAAAATGAGTAAGATTTACTTATCACCTATATCATCTTCAACATTAACTAAGAGAACAAATATTGATTATAATCCATAGATCCAATTTTTAATCTCAATTAGTTATAATAAAAGTTCGTTAAAGGAGGAGATTGTATTGGAAAATAATAAGCAAAGTTATGATGAAAATCAAATACAGGTTTTGGAAGGTCTTGAAGCTGTAAGAAAAAGACCAGGTATGTATATCGGGAGCACAAGTTCTAGGGGGCTACACCACCTTGTATATGAAATAGTTGACAATAGTATAGATGAGGCCTTAGCTGGTTTTTGTGATGAAATTTTAGTTGATATAAACGAAGATAATTCTATAACTGTAGTTGATAATGGTAGAGGTATGCCAACTGGAATTCACCCTAAAATGGGTAAACCAACTGTTGAGGTAATTATGACAGTACTTCATGCTGGTGGTAAATTCGGTGGTGGAGGATACAAAGTATCTGGAGGATTACATGGTGTTGGTGCATCGGTTGTAAATGCTTTATCTGAATGGTGTGAAGTTACTGTTTCAAGAGACGGAGAAATATGGCAACAAAAATACTCAAAGGGTATAGTTAAGTCTGATTTAGTAAATATAGGTCATACTGATAAGCAGGGTACGAAAGTATCATTTAAGCCTGATACAGAAATATTCGAGGAAACAGAATATGATTTCGAAATATTATCTAATAGACTTAGAGAATTAGCATTTTTAAATAAGGGAATAAGAATTGTATTAACAGATAAAAGAGAGGAAGGAAAACAAGAAGTATATCATTACGAAGGTGGAATTAAAGAATTCGTAACATACTTAAATAGAAATAAAGAAGTCCTTCATCAAGAACCTATCTATGTAGAGGGAGAAAGAGAAGGAATAATAGCTGAAATATCTCTTCAATATCATGATGGATACACAGAAAATCTATATTCTTTTGCTAATAATATAGATACTATTGAAGGTGGTACTCACTTATCTGGATTTAAAACTGCTCTTACAAGAGTCATTAATGATTATGGTAAAAAGTTCAACCATATAAAAGAAAATGATAAGAATTTATCTGGAGATGATATAAGAGAAGGATTAACAGCAGTAATTTCAGTAAAAATTTCTGAACCTCAATTTGAAGGTCAAACAAAGACAAAATTAGGGAATTCAGAAGTTAGAAGCATTGTAGATTCAATAGTAGGTGAAGGAGTTTCAATTTTCTTAGAAGAGAATCCTAATGTAGCAAAGATAATTATAGAAAAGGCAGTTATGGCTGCAAGAGCTAGGGATGCTGCTAGAAAAGCTAGGGAATTAACTAGAAAATCTGTATTAGAGAGATCTTCATTACCTGGTAAGTTAGCTGATTGTTCATCTAAGGATCCTTTAGAATGTGAAATTTATATAGTTGAGGGAGATTCAGCGGGGGGATCTGCTAAGCAAGGAAGAAATAGAAGATTCCAAGCAATTTTACCTTTAAGGGGTAAAATATTAAATGTTGAAAAACAAAGATTAGACAGAATACTAACTGCAGATTCAATAAAATCTATGGTTACTGCTTTTGGAGCGGGAATTGGAGAAGATTTTGATGAAAGCAAGTTAAGATATAATAGAATTATAATTATGACAGATGCTGATGTTGATGGTGCTCATATTAGAACTTTATTATTAACATTTTTCTTTAGATATATGAGGGGACTATTAGATGGTGGACACGTTTATATAGCTCAACCTCCTCTTTATCAAGTTAAAAAGAATAAGAAAGAGTATTATGCATATTCAGATCAAGAACTAGACTCAATATTGACAGAAGTGGGTGGAAAAGATAATAACACCAATATTCAAAGATATAAAGGTCTAGGAGAAATGAATGCAACTCAATTATGGGATACTACTATGGATCCTGATAAGAGAATATTATTAAAAGCAACTATAGAAGATGCAATAGCAGCAGATGAGATATTTACTATTCTAATGGGGGATAAGGTTGAACCTAGAAGAGAGTTTATACAAAAAAATGCTAAGAAGGTAAGTAATTTAGATATTTAGTACTAAAGCGAGGTGAGGTACATGAGCTTAAATGAGGGAAAAGTTGTAGAAATAGATATTAATAAGGAAATGAAGAGGTGCTACATAGACTATGCCATGAGTGTAATAGTTGGTCGTGCGCTTCCAGATGTTAGAGATGGGCTAAAGCCAGTACATAGAAGAATACTACATTCTATGAATGATCTTGGGTTAGCTCCAGAAAAAGGTTATAGAAAATGTGCAAGAATAGTTGGGGAAGTTTTAGGTAAGTACCATCCACACGGTGATTCGTCAGTTTATGATGCACTTGTAAGAATGGCACAAGATTTCTCTATGAGATATATGCTTGTAGATGGTCATGGAAACTTTGGTTCTGTAGATGGTGATAGCGCGGCGGCTATGAGATATACAGAAGCAAAAATGAATAAAATTGCAGCTGAAATGTTAAGAGATATTTCTAAAAATACAGTCGATTTTATTCCTAACTTTGATGGTGAAGAAAAGGAACCTGTAGTTTTACCATCAAGATATCCAAACCTTTTAGTTAATGGATCATCAGGGATAGCAGTTGGTATGGCTACTAATATTCCTCCTCATAATTTAGGAGAAGTAATAGATGGTACTATAATGCTTATTGATAATCCAGAAGCAACTGTATTAGATTTAATGACATTAATTAAAGGCCCTGATTTCCCAACAGGTGCTACTATTATGGGTAAAGCAGGAATAAGAGCAGCTTATGAAACTGGAAAAGGTAGAGTAATAGTTAGAGCAAAGGCTGAAATAGAAGAAGAAAATAATAGACATAGAATAGTTGTTACAGAAATACCATATCAAGTAAATAAAGCTAAACTTATTGAAAATATTGCAGAGTTAGTAAAAGATAAAAAGATAGTTGGAATATCTGACTTAAGAGATGAATCTGACAGAGAAGGTATGAGAATAGTTATAGAATTAAAGAAAGATGCAAATCCAAGTGTAATTCTAAATCTATTATATAAGCATACAAAGATGCAAGATACTTTTGGAGTTATTATGCTAGCTCTTGTTAATAATGAGCCTCGAATATTAAATATAAAAGAAGTTTTAAGTCATTATATAGAGTTCCAAAAAGAAGTAGTAACTAGAAGAACAGTATTTGAATTAAATAAAGCTGAAGCAAGAGCTCATATCCTTGAAGGATTAAGAATAGCTCTTGATAATATTGATGAAGTTATAAGTATTATTAGATCTTCTAAAACATCAGAAATAGCTAAGAATACGCTGATGGATAGATTTGGATTAAGTGAAAAGCAGTCTCAAGCAATCTTAGAAATGAGACTTAGAAGATTAACAGGTCTTGAAAGAGATAAGATTGAAGAAGAATATGCTGAGCTTATGAAGCAAATAGAATATTTAAAATCAATATTAAATAGCGAAGAAAAATTATTATCAGTAATAAAAGAAGAACTTACTGAAATAAAGAGAAGATATGGTGATGATAGAAGAACTTCTATAGAAAAAGTAATGAATGAAATTGATATAGAAGATCTTATCCAAGAGGAAGATGTAGTAGTTACATTAACTCATTCAGGATATATTAAGAGAATATCTGCAGACACTTACTCAGCTCAAAGAAGAGGGGGAAGAGGAATACAAGCAATGTCTACAAAGGAAGATGACTTTGTAGAACATGTAAGTATTACTTCAACTCATTCAGATGTACTATTCTTTACTAATAAGGGAAGAGTGTACAAATTAAGAGCTTATGAAATTCCTGATGCAGGAAGAACAGCAAAGGGAACTAATATAATAAACCTAATAGCTATAGAACAAGATGAAAGAATTGAAACTGTTCTTACAATAAGAGATGATGTAAATGAAGGTTTCTTATTTATGGCAACAAAACAGGGATTAGTTAAGAAAACACATTTATCTGAATTTAAAAATCTTAGAAAAAATGGATTAATAGCTATTAACTTAAGAGATGGAGATGAACTTCTTAAGGTTAAAGTAACTCGTGGTGATGCAAAAATTATTATAGTAACCCAAGATGGTAATGCAATAAGATTTGATGAAGGCGATGTAAGACCTATGGGAAGAACAGCTTCAGGTGTTAGATCTATAAATCTTAGAAAAAATGATATAGCTGTGTGTATGGATATAGCTGTAGAAGATGAAGATCTTTTAGTTATAAGTGAAAATGGATTTGGTAAGAGAACACCAGTTACTGAGTATAAGGTACAAAGAAGAGGTGGAACTGGATTAATTACTTATAAATTATCTGAGAAGACTGGAAAAGTTATAGGAGCTACAGTATGTAAAGTAGAAGATGAACTTATGCTTATAAATACAAGTGGTGTTGCTATTAGAATAAATGTATCAGATATATCAGTTACAAGTAGATCAGCTATGGGTGTTACTCTAATGAGAACATCTGAAGAAGAAAAAATAGCTGCAATTGCAAAGATATCAGGTGGAAATGAAGAAAAAGAAGAACAATTAGTGCTTGATGACAATAAAGAAGCTAATTCATTCGAAACTATTGATAATGATATAGAAGATGAAATAGCTATTGTAGATAATTCAGATACAATAGAAGAGTAGAGCTATATAAAAATCACAGTTAATTTATATCTTAAATGATGAAATTAATTGTGATTTTTTTTATAAATTAAGTATGATATTATATAATATAACGTAATCTTATCCTGGTGTATCAATATTAGAATAATATAGATAAATATAGATATTAGGAGAAAAATAAAAATAAATTTAATAAATGATTATATTAATAAAAAACTATATTTATTTTAAGTGATAAGATAAATCTCGTCGCTGAGAGATACAGCAACAAATTAAAAAAATATCTTAAAAAAGTTGTTGACAATAAAAACAACAAATGATAAGATAATGAAGTCGTTTGAGGGCGACAGAGAAAATGGTCTTTGAAAATTGAACAGAATAAAGTTAAGTAAAATAAACCAGCAATTCTTTTAAGTCTTAAAATTAAGACTCAAAG
>JAHAIU010000413.1 GCA_018372555.1 Clostridium sp. | reverse complement strand
TCAGAATTACAAAAACAAAGAGCTGAATGGATGGCTCAACAAATTAGTGGAAACTTAGGTATTAAAATAAATGTTGAAACTCAAGCGGACTGGGGAGTTTATTTAGATATAATGGACAAGTTAGAATACGACTTTACATTATCAGGATGGGGAGCAGATTATAACGACCCAATGAGTTTCTTAGATATATGGGTATCAAATGGTGGAAATAACCATACTGGTTATGCTGATGCTAAATACGATGAATTATTAGCATCTGTATATAAGGAAACAGATCAAGATAAGATAACAGAAATTTATAAAGAGTTAGAAACTAAATTAGTTAATGAAGATGCTGTTATTTCACCAGTTTATTATACTGATAAATACTCATTCTATCAAAACTATGTTAAAGATATTCAATTTACTTCATTTGGATCAGTTTACGAATTTAAACATGCATATATACAAGGGAAAAACTAATTAAAATAAAACTATAAGGCACTGTATAATGCACATCAACAAATGTTGGTGTGCATTAATTGAATTTCGAAAGGGAGAGGGTTATGGCAAAGTATGTTGTAAGAAGATTTATTGAAATGATTATAACATTATATCTAATTGGAACAGCTACATTTTTTCTTTTAGCTGCAGTTCCAGGGACAGCTATTGATAGAAAAATTCAAAAGCTACCAGAGCAAACAAAGCAAATAGTTATTGCTAAATATGGCTATGATAAGCCAGTAGTTGAAAGATACTTTATTACTTTAAAAAATTATATTGTAAAAGGTGAGTTCGGGGAGTCATTAGTTCATGCTGGAGATACTATTTCAAGTATTGTTGAGAAGAAAATGCCAGTATCAGCAAGGCTTGGAATACAACAAATAGCAGTAGGAGTAACATTAGGAGTTCTTTTAGGAATTGTAGCTGCTATGAAAAGAGGCAAGATTATAGATTATACCATTTTGGTGGGAGCAATGATACTTGCATCGGTACCTTCTCTGGTACTATCACTACTATTACAAAAGTATTTAGCTAAGGGACCATTATTTAACTTACCTATAATAGGTTGGCCCAAAGGTGCAGATCTTTGGCTTGGAGGGTGGAAGTACACTGTATTGCCAACTTTAGCAGGAGCTGGAACATATTTAGCCTATTATGCAAGATTAATGAAAACTAGCATGTTAGATAGTATAAATCAAGATTATACACTTACAGCAAGATCAAAAGGTTTATCAGAAGTTACTATAGTTAAAAGACATGTTCTTAGAAACTCCTTAATTCCAATAATTACAGTATTGCCAGTAGCAATATCAGGGGTAATTTCTGGATCCTTCTTTATAGAGCGGGTTTTTGCAATTCCAGGAGCTGGACAATATTTTATTCAGGCTTCTAATGATAGGGATATTCCGATACTTATGGGATTAACATTGTTATATGCATTAATTTATTTAATAACAATATTTATTACAGATATACTTTATACATTGGTAGATCCACGAATAAGATTAGTGAAGTAAGTTGAGGTGAGGATTTATGAAGACTTTAAAAGATAAAAGATTTGATTTTGTAGATTCTTCTACATTAGATAGTGACTTAGTTGTAAGACCCAATATTAGTTATTGGAAGGATGCTTGGAGAAGACTTAAGAAGAATCCTGTTGCAATGGGAGCCTTATTTGTATTAATAGCAATTATTTTATTAGCTGTATTTGCTCCAATTGTTAGAGATTTAGATTATCAAACAGTTGTAACTCAAAAGAAAAACTTATCCCCAAGCGGTGAATTTTGGTGGGGAACAGATGCCATGGGAAGAGATTTGTTTACAAGGGTTTGGATAGGAACAAGAATCTCTATTAGCATAGCTATTATTGCAACTATAATAGTTATAGTAATTGGATGTTTATATGGTGGTATAGCAGCATATATAGGTGGAGTAGTAGATGAAGTAATGATGAGAATTGTTGA
>JAHAIU010000412.1 GCA_018372555.1 Clostridium sp. | reverse complement strand
ACATTTTCTGAACGTACTGGTGTCTTTCCTGGTCTTGCTGATAAGCTTCCCCATAATCTTACTGTTCTATCTTTTTCATCTTGCACATATCCTAATAAATCATCTGTAAATTTTCTAAACTCTTCTGTATATTTTGCATCATATTCATCTGTTCCTACGTTTACAGTAGTTTCAGAATCGAATACTGGATCTTCTCCATCTAAATATTCATCCCATAATCCTTTAACAAATTCTAAAGACTCAGGATTAGTAACATCTAAGTGATCTGCTTGACGTCCTACGTTTCCCATTTTTAAGTCAGGACGTACTTTCGTAAATGGTAATGAGTGCGCTGGAGTATCAAATTCTGGAACTATATTTACTCCTATTTCTCTAGAATCTTTTATAAAGGTCCTAAATTCATCTTTAGTATAGAAAGTATCTTTACTAGTTAAGTCAGCTTTATTTAACCCATTATTTCCGCCTTCTTTAATATCTGATTCTAATCTGAATCCTGAATAAGCATTCATTGGATCTTCTCCATTATTAGAATACTCTTCTAAGAAGATATAGTTATCGTTTAAATGAACTTGGAAATCATTCATTTTATACCAAGACATAAGTTTTGCAACATCATATAAGAAATCCAATTCAATAGGTTTTCTTCCTACATCTAGCATAAATCCTCTTACATCTGATAATGGATAATCTCTTGTAATTCCTTGTGGAATAGTTGTTCCATTTTGCTTTAATATT
The DNA here is from genome assembly GCA_018372555.1 of Clostridium sp. Classification (GTDB taxonomy): domain Bacteria; phylum Bacillota; class Clostridia; order Clostridiales; family Clostridiaceae; genus Clostridium. Next base: position 1,212 of record JAHAIU010000412.1, on the reverse strand, counting down.
TGTAATATTGTTCTTGTTGAAAGAAATGCTGCTTCTGCTTCATTAGACTCAACTTTAACAAAATCACTAATCTCCATATAATATCCTTCTGTTCTAAGCTCAGGACGTTTATTGTTTAATTCAAAATAGAAATCCCCTGTTTTTGGTGAATCTGAAACTACTACTTCAATTTCCATGCCAACTATATCTTTATAGTCTTCTGCAAAAATATTCATAGATTGGATTAACTCTGCTTCTGAAGAAGGTGCAATAACTATTCTTGAGTTATTGTTAATCTCAAAGTTACCAGTTCCCCCTAGCCACTCTCTAAGCTCTGGAATAACAGTTGGAACTTCATTGCCTGTAACTTCATTTGCTCCAGGTACTATTACATCTATATCAGGAGTATAAGCCTTTTTATCTCCTTGTTTCACTTCAAAATTTACACGAACCTTTGTATCTACTAAAGGTCTATTTATCTTCATATCAGCTCCAATTACTTCTTCATAATCAGCTCCAACAAATGAAATTTCATATCCTTCTGGTACTTCTGGCATTGGTAATACTTCATCATCAATTGTAAGATCTCTTACCTTTATTGCATTAGCAATTTCATCAAATCCCTTTGGAATTCCACCATTATAAATTTCAATTTCATATATAGATACATTGTTCCAATTAACACCATCAGCATCTGCTATATGTTTATCTACATAAATTCTTACATATCTAGTAGCAATAGCTTTATCTAAATTAATTTCTTGTCTGTTTTTAGTTGGGGCTGATGTAGCTGCATATATATCAGTCCAATTCTCATTATCATCAGAAACTTGAACTTTATATTCTGTAGCATTTTTTCTTTCCCATTCTATAACTAAATTCTCTATTTGAGTCTTAGCACCTAAATCAACAGTAATCCATTGTGGATTTGATGATACACCACTTGCCCATCTAGAAGCCTTTGATTTTAAACCATCTACTGCTTTATCAGGAGTTAAAGTATTAGTCTCATTGCTTGATGAAGTTGCAGTTTTACTTAATGCAACATTATCTCCCTCTGCTGGTACTATAACTTCTGGTACTTCTGGTACCTCTGGTTCTTCAGGTTCATTATTATATATTTCTACTTCATATATTGATACTGTATTCCAACTAATAGTACTACCTTCTTGTGTTGGAGAATAATCTTCAATAGTTATTCTTACATATCTTGCCTTTTGTGATCCAACATCT
>JAHAIU010000411.1 GCA_018372555.1 Clostridium sp. | reverse complement strand
TACATTATCAATTCCATAACCTACATTACCAATTCTATAATATACATTATTCATTACAAATTAGAAGTAAGTCTACTTTTTCATATCTCTCCTCACCCTTTGATAAGAAGTATACCTGAAAGTCATCTAACTCTTCTATTTCTTTGTTTATAATTGAAAATCCAACATAATTATTATCTTCATAACTTTACTCCTTTAAAATTGGAAATATATAAATGGACTGTAAGTTGATTTGTATTTTCTATAGTTTTATTGGTTCTACAAACTTTTCTCTTCTTATAAAATATCTTTGAAAAATCTCATTTTTTTCAATGACAGAATCTAATTCCTCCGCTAAAGTAAAAGCTTTAACTATTCCCTCTCCTCCTTGTTTTCCACAAATAACAAATCCACTTGCTAACTTTTCTCCTGGAATAGTAATACCTGTACATTTACACATATTTATAGCTTTTACTAAAGCTTTCCCTCCATTAGCTGTTATTTCTTTTTCTGCTTTTCCCTTAAAACTCCTTTGAATAGTTTCATCATATCCATAAATATCTATCGGTCCTTCAAAAGTTAAAATAACATCAGCTAAATTGTTTTCAAATATATTTTTTATTTCTTTTATTCCAATATTTCTTTCATATATATTATCAAAGTCATATTCTATAAATTTAATTGCTTTATTATCTATTAAATTAATTACCTTATCTATCTCTTGCCTCATATCAGTACCATCAGCTAACTTTAATAAATTTGTTTTTGGAATTGCTACTCTAATAAGACTTGAGTTTTCATCTTTATTAAATTTCAATTGCTCTTTTACTTCAACTATATCTTTTAATATTTTTTCATCTAATAAATCCTGAGCTACTTCCTTTAATATAGAAAGGTTTTTAGAAATAACTCCTATCCCACCACTAAAAGCTATATTATCAGTAGATAAACTTTCTTTTTTAGTAGTTAAGTTAACTCCTGATCCAATAAAAGAGTATAAATTTGTACTTAATGCAGGGGCAAGAACTGAGCCACCACCATCAGTCCCTATTCCAAAATCGTTAATGCCCTTAATTATATTTATAGCAGTTCCACTACTAGATCCAGTCATACATCTATATGTTAATGGATTTATTAAATCTGTATCAATACTTCTACCTAAATGTGACATTTTATCTACAGTTATCAATAAATATTTTGAATTTTTTCTAAGTTTATCCACTAACTCTATTGGGATATCCACAGTATTTTTAACTCCAAATGTTAATAAGTTTTCTGATTTTTCTTTCATTTCTTCATTTAAGCTATTATTTATTGAAATCACTGACTTATATAAATTTTGTTCTGCAAGTATTTTAGATCTATAAACTTTAGTTTTTTTATCTATATTGCTATTAGTCCCATTCACTCCTCATTACCTCCTCTCTTAATATTCTTACTTATTCTCTCATCTTACTAGTATCAATTATATTGTCTTTTCTTATTTTAATCTTAAACCAACCTCTACTTGCCAGTTCTCTTACTTCTAATCTCATATTACTAAAATTACTTACATTACTTTATTAATATTTCAATCTTAAGGCAATCTCTTCTTACCAGTTAACTTACTTAAATACATTACTACTTTTATTTTTTAATCTCATTAAGAAAGCTTGTTCCATTTTCAGGACTCTTTACTTTAAAATAATCCGCTACTGTAGCTCCTACATCTGAAAGTGTTTTTCTTATCCCAACAAAACCTTCCTTAATATTTTCACCATATATCATTAAAGGAACCATTTCCCTTGTATGCTTACTATGCCCTATAGTTGGATCATTTCCATGGTCAGCCATAACTAATAAAATATCATCACCATGAATAGTATCCATAAGCTCTCCAATTAATCTATCAGCAATCTCTAATTTTTCAGCATATCTATCTACATTTTCAGCATGTCCTGATAAATCTGTTTCTTGAACATTACAACAAATAAATCC
>JAHAIU010000410.1 GCA_018372555.1 Clostridium sp. | reverse complement strand
TGCAATAGATGCTATAGTTGCAAAGAAGATAGTACCTTTAGAGCCTCCAAGTGCAATTAAGCAAAATGGTGCATAAGATCCAGCTATTAATATAAAAATCATTGAATGATCTAATTTTCTAAGTCTATTAATTATCTTATCACTAGTTATAACTCCGTGATATGTTGCAGATATGCTATATAGCAAAATTAAACTAATTCCAAATATCACTACTGATACAATTGAAACAGAAGATACATCATTGACTACACCTTTAACTAACATTGCAATTAATGCAAAAAGTGAAAGAATAGCACCGATTAAGTGTGTTAAGCTATTTACAGGTTCTCTTAAATACTTTTCCAAAATAAACACCTCTTTACATATAGTTTCAAAAACTATGTCTTATTACTTACATAGTAATAAAAGAGGTTTTAAAAGTCAAAGTTTAAAAATCCTTAAATTTTCAGAAAAATATATATAATTTATTAAATTTCTTGAATTATCTAATGATTACTAGTAATATTTAAATATATATGTATTAGTAAGTAGTTTACAAAACTATATGGAGGATATTATGGATAAAAATGAATTAATAGAAAAATTCAAAGATCTGAATTTACAAAATCAATTAGCTTTAGATGAAATACCAGAATTAGATTTATATATGGATCAAGTTACTCAATTATTTGATAGCAAATTTAATGAATGTAAAAGAACAGAGGATGATAAGGCATTAACTAAAACTATGGTAAATAATTATGCCAAGGGAAAATTACTAATGTCAATAAAAAATAAAAAATATAGTAAGGAGCATTTAATATTAATGAGCCTTATATATAACTTAAAGGGTGGATTATCAATTAGTGATATAAAAAGTTCATTAGATAAAATAGTTAAAACTTTTGAAGCTGGTGAAGAATATCCAATAAGAGATTTATATAGTTTATATTTAAAACAGCATAATGAAGATTTACAAGATGTTGAAAAAACTATAGTAGAGAAATCAAATAATATAGAAAATATGATGATAAATGATAAATCAGATGAAGATAATGAATTCCAAAGAAACTTTCTTCTATTATGCTCATTTATAAATATGAGCAATATGTATAGAAAAATGGGAGAAAAGTTAATAGACGAATATTTTAGTAAGTTTTAAGGGGTAGATAAATGAAGAATTCTATTTATTTAAAGGATGAATTAAAAAGAATAGATGGAAGAGGGTATAAGGCATATAAAGATTTACAAGATAAATATGATTTTAATGATTACATTTTAAGTATTGATCATGTTCAAGGAGATCCCTTTGCATCACCCTCAAGGTTAAGAGTTATTATAAATAAAAGTCAAGCTAAATTTCCAAAAGAGCTACTTAATGAAGAATATAAGAAAGTAGCTGTTTCTGACTTTTTAACTAGATTATTTTATACTAATGTTAATAAATTTAGTGGAAAAATTTTCGGATCTGGAAAGAGCGGATTAATATCAATAAGTAGATGCACTCAAGAGATTTTAGAAAGAACTTCAATAGTTATTAATAAAGATAATATAGAAGCAAGGTTTTATGTTGGGTTTCCTGCTAGGGGAAGGACAGTACTAGCTAAGGAATTAGAGAAAATATTATTCAATGTTATTCCTAATATAGTTGCAAATACATTAGTATATGAAAATATTAATAAGGCTAAGATTATAAACAGAATTAAATTAGTTGAAGATCAAGAATATATAAGAACAAAACTTAAAGAAAAAGATTTAATTGCCTTTATAGCAAATGGATCAATACTTCCAAGGGAAAGTGGAGTATCACAAAAACCATTAATAGATTCGATACCTTTTAAATCACCTAAGACATTAGAAGTTGAACTTGACTTACCTAATAGGGGATTAGTTAAAGGAATGGGAGTTAAAAAAGGTATAACAGTAATAGTTGGTGGAGGATATCATGGAAAGTCTACACTTTTAAATGCATTAGAACTTGG
>JAHAIU010000409.1 GCA_018372555.1 Clostridium sp. | reverse complement strand
ACCCCTTGAAGAACACAAGGTTGATAGGTCAGAGGTGTAAGTGTGGTAACATATTTAGCTGACTGATACTAATAGGTCGAGGGCTTGACCAATAAATTTGGAAATGTTAAAAATTATTCATATGCAATTTTCAGAGAACAATCTGAATTAAGTATTCCGTGGTAGCTCAATGGTGGAGCACTCGGCTGTTAACCGATAGGTTGGAGGTTCGAATCCTCTCCACGGAGCCATTTTAATTTTAAGAGTTTTATAAGAGTAGATTTATGTCTATTGTTATAAAACTCTTTTTATTTGCAAACTAGATAAATAATAAAAGCCAGTCAAATTAGAAATTGTTACTTAATAGAAAACTGTAACCTTTTCGTAACTATTATTCAACATATTGTAAAGATTAGTCTAATATTGTTTTATATAATTATATTAAGATCAAATAAATAATGAAAAAATTAAACTAGATATTAATAAATTTATTACAAATAAGATTAGGGGATGAAAGTTATGAAAAGAAGAAAGACAACTAGAAGAAGCAAAAAAGTAAAATATATGAAGAAATATATACTATTCCTTACAATTTTATTTATAAGCACTTTTGTGATTTTTACTTTTGTAAATAAATTTAGACATGATATTACTGAAACGAAAGCAGATATAATTGATAATAATTCTGATAAAAAAGAGACTGCAGAAAATGATAGTAAAAATGATGATAACAGTAGTAATGATATAGATGATAATGAAAATAAAGAAGATTCAGATATTGAAAATAATATTCCTTTAGATAATTCAGGGTATTTAGCTTTAGAAGAAGATATAAATGCAGATGATGCATCAGTTGTCGTTCCAGAAACTATGTATAAATGGAATTTCTATAGAGAAGATAATAAAAAAATTGCATATTTAACTTTTGATGATGGACCATCAGAACATTCAACTGAAAAAATTCTAGATATTTTAAATGCAAATGATATTAAAGCAACATTTTTTACTTTAGGAAGTTCAATAGAAAGAAATCCTAGATCAGAGGAAATATTAAAGAGGATGGCAAAAGAGGGACATGCTATAGCAAGTCATGGTTATTCCCATCAGTATTCAATTCTTTACCCGAATAGGACTGTTGATGTACAAGCAGTTCTAAATGATTTTGAAAAAAATGATAAGTTGTTAAAGGACAAGCTAGGTAAGGATTTTTCTACAAGATTAATTAGATTGCCAGGGGGACATTCAAGTTGGAATGGAACTGCTGCTTTAGATGTAGAATTAGAAAATAGAGGTATAATACAAGTAGATTGGAATTCACTAAATGGAGATGCTGAAGGTCATGATAAGCCTAAAGAAGTTTTATTAAAGAATCTTCAAGAGACAGTTCTGGATCAAGATGTTGTAATTGTCTTAATGCATGATACAGATAGCAAAAAAGGTACTGTAGATTACTTACAAAGTGCTATTGATTATTTAAGAGGAGAAGGTTTTGAATTTAGAACTTTAAAATAGGGAATAATTAAAGTGTTAGTAATTAGAAACTATTATTAATGTATAAAAACTCAGGATTGTCCTGAGTTTTTTATTAATTTTCATTAGTCCTTCCTAATTATTTATTACATAGGGTATAATTTATTTATAAACCTACTTATATAAGAATATTTTAATTCTTATATAAGTTGTAATAGAATTCTTACATTTTAATAAGTTATATTACATGCTAAAAATATTTTTAAAATTGAATTAGCTTGGCAACTTATATAAAAATTAAAAGATCGATGCTTTCAATTGATGTGGTTTACTTTAAAAGTATTTTTCACTTAAAATTCTATAATACTGAAGATGTAAATTGTTTGTTGAAACATATATATAATATAAATTTTGAGGTGTTAATATGGAAAGAATATTATTAGTTGAAGATGAAGATAGCATAAGAGGATTTTTAAAGATAAATTTACAAAGAAATGATTTGGAAGTTATAGA
>JAHAIU010000408.1 GCA_018372555.1 Clostridium sp. | reverse complement strand
TACTTCTAAACTTCCATAGTCAATTCTTCCTCCACCTGATGCACAAGCTTCAAAGTATACTTTCTTATGCTTATCTTTTAGTTTTCTAACTATATCATAAAGATTTTCAATATGTCTAAACCATATATCCTTTTTTACATCACTTTGAGCTATTGGTCTATTTGCATCCCATTTTATATAATCAATATCATAAGTTGATAGAATATTATCTAATGTATTATATATAAAGTCCTTAACTTCATCTTTACTTAAATTAAGGACATATTGACCTCTTGATGTATCAGATTCTCTTGTTTTAAAATTATATATCCAATCTGGATTATCCTTATAAAGTTTTGACTTTGGATTAACCATCTCTGGTTCAAACCATATTCCAAACTTCATTCCCATAGACTTAACTTCATCTATTAACTGATTTAGACCTTTAGGAAACTTATTCTCATTTACGTACCAATCTCCTAACCCATTATCTATTCCATCTCTTTCTCCAAACCATCCATCATCAACTACAAAAAGCTCTGCTCCTAACTCTTTAGCTTTTTTAGCTAATTTAATTTGTTCTTCTACATTAACTTTAAACCCTGTAGCTTCCCATGAATTATATAAAACATCTCTTAATCCCTCTCTCATCAATTCATTTTTTCCGTAATTATGAAGGTTATGAGACATTTTTTCAAAGCCTTCATTTGTATATCCTGCTATTATAGCTGGAGTCTTAAATTCTTCTCCTGGTTTAAGCTCTAAGGTAAAATCATGGGGGTTTATTCCTAACTGAACTAAGGTTTCTCCATATGGAGTTTGCTCAACTATTCCACTAAAGTTACCACTTAGTTTTAATGCTCCGAAAAATACTTCTCCACAAGTTTCCTTTGCATCCTTATCCAATATAAAATAAGGATTATGATTATGAGTAGATATACCTCTTCTATTTTCTATATATATCTTTCCATAACCAACTTTTTGAGTAAACATTTGTTGCTCTGCTCCCCAATGACCATGAACATTTCTAAAGTTTAAATTTTCATAAGGTATATGGAATTGTCCACTATATATTTTTTCAACTTCTATGATGTCACTTGTATTATTTTTTAAAGTTACATATCTCTCTATCAAATCATACTTTTCATGAATTTTATAATGTAGATTTATTTCTAAATCATAGTATTCATCTCTTAATTTAATTAAAAGAGAATTATCAGTAGCAGTATACTTAAGGTACTTATATTTTAAGTCTCTAGTGCCATCACTAAAATTAATCTTTAAACAATGCTCTTTATATCTTAATCCTCCATAGACAGGATATTCCTCAGGAGTTATTTCATAAACAGGATCATTAGATGAAACTTCTTCTAATTTAATAATATTAAAATCCTCTATATCACTTATCTTTTTTCCCCAGTATAAATTTCTTATAAGTCCTTCACCATCTATTCCTAAAACATAAGATACATTTAACGTATTTATAGAAAAGATATTCTTCTCTTTATTTATTAAAATGCTCATAAGTTCTCTCTCCCTAAAATCTTATTTCTTTAATTGTTTAGGTAACAAAATAATTATTTCTGTTCCTTTTCCTAATTCGCTCTTTATCTCTATCCCATAATCATTTCCATAAATCAACTTAATTCTATCATTTACATTTTTTATACCTATTCCACTTAATCCCTTGCTACTGGCCTTTTTGACAATCTTTAGTCCTTCTAGCTTGTCACTTTCAATTCCCACTCCATTATCTATAATTCTTACATTAATATTATCCTTTTCTTCTCTTATTAATATCTCTATTCTACCATTCTCTCTGGAAGGGAACCCATGGAAGAATGAGTTTTCAATAAATGGTTGAAGAAGTAATTTAGGAACTAAATAATCATAACAATTTGGCATTATAAAATACTGCACATCTATTCTATCTCCATACCTAGTGTTATTAATTAATACATAATGTTTAAGATTATCTATCTCT
>JAHAIU010000407.1 GCA_018372555.1 Clostridium sp. | reverse complement strand
GAAAGTAATCTCTATTAGATCTTATTTTAAAGAAGATAATATTCAAATTGATGCAAAAGGGAAATTACAATTAAGTTTATATTTATATAAAGGAGAGAATAGTAATGAGTGATAACTACCAAAAAATAGCTAAAGAAGTAATAGAAGCAGTGGGTGGGGAAGATAATATTATTTCAGCAGCACACTGTGCTACAAGATTAAGAATTATACTTAAAGATAGGAAAAAAGTTGATGATAAGGCAGTAGAATCAATTGATAAAGTAAAAGGATTTTTCTTTACTGCAGGACAGTATCAAATTATTTTCGGAACAGGAACAGTAAATAAGGTTTTTGAGCAAGTCAGTGCACTTGGTATAGCTAGTGCCTCAAAATCAGAGCAAAGTCAAATGGCATCAGAGCAAGGAAATAATAAGTTTAAAAGAGCAATTCGTATATTCTCAGATATATTTGTGCCTATTATACCAGCAATGGTTGCAACTGGTTTATTTATGGGGGTTAGAGGTCTATTATTACAAGAACAAATATTAGCTATATTTGGATTAACACCAGAAAGTATTCCTGCATCATTATTGACATTTACACAAATATTAACAGATACTGCATTTGGATTTTTACCAGTTCTTATTTGTTGGTCAGCATTTAAGAAGTTTGGAGGTTCTCCAATACTTGGTATTGTTGTAGGTCTTATGCTTGTTAGTCCATCACTTCCTAGTAGATGGGATGTATCACAAGGAACAGCAGAACCATTAGTGTTATTTGGAATTAAAATGGCTGGATATCAAGCTTCTGTATTACCTGCATTTTTAACTGGATTAGTTGGTGCAAAATTAGAAGTATGGTTTAGAAAAAGAATTTCAGATACATTAGATTTAATACTTACACCGTTTTTAACTTTATTATTATCATTAGTTTGTGGATTAATGATAATAGGACCAATTGCTAGTGAAATTGAAGCAGTCATATTAAACCTTATGGTATTTATATTTACACTGCCTTTTGGATTAGGAGGATTAATATGGGGTGGAATAAACCAATTAATCGTTGTTACAGGTGTTCACCAAGCATTAAGTGTTGTTGAAATACAAATGATTGCTGATACAGGTTGGAACCTTGTAAATCCAATTAGTACTTGTTCAATAGTTGCACAAGCTGGAGCGGCATTTGCTGTTGGAATTAAGAGTAAATCTAAAAAAATTAAAGCATTATCTTTCCCTTCAGTAATATCAGCACTTTTAGGAATTACAGAACCAGCTATATTTGGTGTTAATTTAAGATTTGTAAAACCATTCATAATGGGACTTGTAGGTGGAGCAGCAGGTGGATTTTTAGCTTCATTATTAAATCTTAAAGCAACTGGAATGGGTATAACAGCTATCCCAGGAACACTTCTTTATTTAAATAATCAATTTATATTATATATATTAGTTGCAGTATTTTCTTTCGGGGTTGCATTTGCACTTACATATTTATTTGGATATAAAGATAAGGAAGAAAATTAAGAGAGGAATTGTATGAAAAAAGAGGAAATAAAAAAGTTAGTATCTAATATGACTTTAGAAGAAAAAATAGGACAATTAACGCAAATTAGAACAAGTTATTATAATAATATGAATACATCAGGAACAGGGACAAAGTCCAAGCTTAATATAAATAATAATCAAAAGTGGATGATCGGAACTGTCTTAGGAAAATTAGATGCAGCTATGATGATTGAAATACAAAAAGAGTATTTAAAGAATAATCGTTTAGGAATTCCACTACTTTTCATGCATGATATTATACATGGTTTTAAGACTATATTCCCAATCCCATTAGCATTGTCTTGCTCTTGGGATGAGGGCTTAGTTGAAAAGACTGCAAGAATATCAGCGAAGGAAGGAAGCTCATCAGGATATCAAGCTACATTTTCTCCAATGGTTGATATAGTTAGAGACCCAAGATGGGGAAGAGTGATTGAAAGTTATGGAGAAGATACGCTTCTAAA
>JAHAIU010000406.1 GCA_018372555.1 Clostridium sp. | reverse complement strand
TATTGAACTATATGTACTATCTAATATTTCAGCAATTTTTTCATATAATTTTGTTGCTTTATTTCTATATTCAATATTATTAACTAATAAAATTACTCCTATCTTTATAGCCTCAAAGCTCCTTTTATATGGAGTAATAAATTCAGAAAGGAGTTCATTAACTTCTTTTTCTAAACTAAACTCTCCAATTTCTATACTATTTTCAATATAAAATTTAATAACTTTATCTTGTCCTTTATCCACATTCAAAACCTCACTTTATCAATTTAAATTCTTTTCTTTAATTATGTATCTGTTAATCAATTTAACTCACACCTTTATTTAAGCTAAAATATATCTATTTTCGATATTCTCAAAATCATTAAATAATTTTACCTTTAAGTATCAATCTCTCTTTAGCTCTGTTTATACAAGTTATTAATGTTATTTCTTTTTTAGATATATCTTGAGTTAATAGACTAGAATCACTTGGATTTACTATAACTCTTTCTGTTAATTTATACTTGTAAATATTATTGTCAGTTTTAATTTCTATAATATCACCAATTTTTACTTTATATAAATTTTTAAATATAGAACCTTTCATATTATTATGTCCAGCTAGAATAACATTTCCTACTTGTCCAAAATTAGCACTATTTCTATACTTTGCTACAACATAATCTAAGTTTTCTTCTCCATCTACAATAGGAGCTTTAAGTCCTATACTTTTTATTTCTAAAATTCCAATTACATTTGTTCTTTTACTATTTATAGTTTCTTCTTTATATTCAAATTCATTAGATATCTTATTTTCGATATTATCATTTTCTTTTTCAATAGAATTATCTATACTAGAATTATTTTCATAATTACTTATAAGATCATTTTTAATATTATTATCTTTATAATCTATATAAGAAGCAACTGATATTAAACTTATTCCTATTAGTATTAATATTACTAAGATTTTTTTCATTTTATTTTCTTAATTCTTCCTTTGCTAATTTTGCCATAATGATATCTGCTCTCTTTGCTCCTTTAAATAATCCTATATAAATACAATCAAGTAAAAATAATATCAAAATAATCATAGTTACTAACACTATAATCTCACTTCCTTTTCAAATAACCTAAAAAAGTGTCCCCCGGGGACACTTTTAATTACTTTGTAATTTAAATCATATTTTAAAAGGTGTCCTCCGGGGACACCTTTATCTTATTATGATAATTTTCTCTTCTTAGTGAAAAATAATCCACCAATACCTCCAGCAACTAAAAGAATACCTAAAGGAATTAATGAATTTATATCAAAGCTATTTCCAGTTTTAACAATTTCAATCTTTTTATTTGTAAGATTGCATGTAATTATATCTCCTTGATTAGTTATTTCAAACTCACCAGTTTCAGTTGTTAATTCATATCCTTCAGGAGCTTTAGTTTCAGAAATTCTATATTTACCTTTTGCAAGAGTAAATTTATTGCCTTCTTTGCTAGAAGTAAACTCTATTACTTTCCCTTGATCCAATCCTTCAAGGCACCCTATTTTTATATGTGCCCCTTCTAAAACTTCTCCAGTAGCAATATCTGTTTTAGTAAACTCTAAAACTCCAGTTGTTCTTTCATCTTTAAGATTAGCTTTTGTGATTTCTCCGTCTTTTATTTCAAATGTTCCAACTTCTTTATTTATTTCATATCCATTAGGAGCTGAAATTTCTTCAAATGTGTATTTTCCTTCGTCTAAAGTAAATTTATTTCCATCTTTGAAAGAAGTAAACTCTATTACTTTTCCTTTTGATAAGCCTTCTACACAAATTATTTTTATCTTAGCACCCTCAATTATTCTACCATCAGTAACATCTGTCTTAGTGAACTCTAAATTACCTTGTTTTCTTTCATCTTTAAGATTAGCCTTTGTGATTTCTCCGTCTTTTATTTCAAATGTTCCAACTTCTTTATTTATTCTATATCCATTAGGTGCTGAAGTTTCTTCAAATGTGTACTTTCCTTCAT
>JAHAIU010000036.1 GCA_018372555.1 Clostridium sp. | reverse complement strand
TCAAATAACTATGGACCATTCCAATTCCCAGAAAAGTTAATACCACTTCTTATAAATAATTGTCTTCAATTAAAGGATTTACCTATATATGGTGATGGATTAAACATAAGAGACTGGTTATATGTTGAAGATCATGCTAAGGCTATAGATATGGTTATTAATGGTGGAAGGCTTGGAGAAGTTTATAATGTTGGTGGACATAATGAAAGAACTAATATCCAAATAGTTGATACAGTTATTAAATATATTAATGAAAATGTAGATAGTAAAGTAACTGAAAACTTAAAGAAGTTCGTTGAAGATAGAAAAGGTCATGATAGAAGATATGGAATAGATCCAACTAAGATAAAAGAAGAGCTTGGATGGTATCCAGAAACTACTTTTGAAGTAGGGATAGTAAAGACTATAAAATGGTACTTAGATAATAAAGAATGGATGGAGAATGTTACATCAGGGGATTATAAAAAGTACTATGAAAATATGTATAAATAACTTATAGACTTCTATTGAGGTGGGGAATTATGAAAATTAAAGAATATATTACGAAGTTGTATAAAATGGTTATTTCATACTTATCTTTTTTATCAATTCGTAATAAAAATAAAGTGATTTTTGGTGCATGGTTTGGAGACAAATTTTTAGATAATAGCAAGTATTTATTTAAGCAGATGAATAAGGTTGATAATATAAGAAATATATGGATAACTAGCAATGAGAATGTTTATAATAGAGTAAAACTTCAAGGATATGAAGTTTATATGAGTAGTTCAATAAAGGGGATATATCATCAATTAACAGCTTGTAAATATTTTACATGTACAGGCAAAGATGATGTTTCATCATTCTTATTGAGTGGCGCAGAACATATAGAATTATGGCATGGTATACCTTTAAAAAAGATTATGAATGATGATAAAATAACAAATAATGATGATAATGTGAAATTTGCAAAGAAACTTTTTAGGGAAATAATGGCTTGGCCAGAAAAAAAGTTTTATAAAGTTATATCTACTAGCAAGGAATTTTCGAAAATATACACTGGGGCATTTGCTGTTAAGCCTATGCAAATACTTCAACTTGGTCAGCCAAGAAATGATGTTTTTTTTGATGATAGCTTAGAGGATGAAGATTTTCCAAAGGAGTATAAAGAGAAAAAAATAATTTTATATATGCCTACTCATAGAAAAGAAGGTAAGATAAAGTTTGACATAGAGAATATTTTAAATCTAAAAGAAATAAATGATTTATGTGAAAACAATAATATTTTATTTTTAATAAAGAAACATTATTTTCATAAGAATGAAGTAATTGATTTAAGTAATTATCAAAATATAATTGATATTACTAATTTGGATTTTGATTCACAGATGCTTTTAAAATATACTGATATATTGATTTCAGATTATTCAAGTTGTTACATAGATTACTTACTTTTAGATAGGCCTATAATATTTTACAACTTTGATTATGATGATTATTTAAAAAATGATAGAGAGATGTACTTTGATTATGATTTAGTTACTCCAGGGAGTAAGGTTAATACCTGTGAGGAATTGGTGAAAGAAATTGATAATTTACTTAAAAACAAGGATGAATACAATGAAGAAAGAAACGAAGTAAGAAATTTATTTTACGATGTTAATAATCAAGGTATTGTATCAAGCAAAATAATTAAAGAATTATTTTGATAAACTATATAGGTAGTTAGAAAGGCATAACAATGAAAAGTAAAAATGTAATAAGAAACTATTTGTATAATAGTTTGTACCAATTATTAACAATAATTACACCGATAATAACCACACCATATATTTCTAGAGTAATTGGAGCTGAAGGTATAGGAACATATACTTCTACATTAGGTGTATCTCAACTTTTTTGTATCATTGGTATGTTTGGTATGCTTAATTATGGAAGTAAATCTATTGCTTATGTTAGAGATAATAGCAAAGAATTAACAAGGACATTTTGGAATATTTGGTTAGTTCAATTGATATTCTCTAGTATAAGTTTGTTCCTTTATTTTGCTTTTTTTGTTAAATATAATGCATTGGATTTAAAAGAGGTTTTTATTATACAATCACCGATAGTTATTGGAGCATTATTTGATATATCTTGGTTATATATGGGGCTTGAAGACTTTAAAAAGACAGTTAGCAGAAATATATTAGTAAAAGTTGTAGGAATAGTATGTATATTCTTATTTGTTAAGACTTCAGATGACTTATATAAATATATTGCTATAAATTCTATAAGTACATTTTTAGGAATATTGACATTATGGATGTTTGTGAAACAGTATGTAAGAAGATTTGATATTTCAACCTTTAAAATATCAGAGCATTTAAGAGGTGCTTTCTTAATGTTAATTCCTCAGTTATCAGTTCATTTTTATACTGGATTAGATAGAACAGTAATTGGAAGTTTATCAAATGATATAGAAGTAGGGTTTTATGACCAAGCTCAAAAGATTTCAAGAATTGCTCTAAGTTTAGTAACCTCATTAAGTACAGTATTAATGCCTAGAATAGCTAATATGTTTTCTAAAAATAATACTGAGAAGATAGAAGAATATTTATCAAAATCATTAAACTTTACTGTTTTAATATCTTGCCTGCTAATGGCTGGAATAATGGGAGTTACTAATGACTTTGTCCCTATATTTTTTGGAGAGGAATTTATTGCAATAATACCATATATGATTTTTACCAGTCTTATAGTATTATTTATACCATTGGGAGGTGTATTTGCAAATCAATATGCATTACCAACTGGTAAAAATAAAGAATATATTACACCGTTAATATTAGCAGCAGTTATAAATATAACACTTAACATTATATTAGTGCCTAAATTAGGGGCTTTAGGCGGTGTAATATCTATAATATTAACAGAGTTTATAACTATGCTAATAAGGGTGGTATCTTTAAGAAAATATATTAATATAAAAAAAATGACTAAAGGCATATACATTTATATTGTAGTTGCATTTATAACATCTATTTCTACAATAATGTTTGGTAAATTATTTGAACCAAGTATAGTATCAATAATTATTGAAGGTGTATTTTGTACTGTTTTATACTGTATATTAATTTATATTTCTTCAAGTTTCATTAGAGAAGAAGTTAAAAATATTATTAATAAATATAATAAGAGAAAGAATGGGGGAGAGAGAATTTAATGAAAAAAGTAATTACTTATGGAACATTTGATTTATTACATTATGGACATATAAACTTGTTAAAAAGAGCAAGGGAATTAGGGGATTATCTTATAGTTGCAATATCTACTGATGACTTTAATAAGTTAAAACATAAACAAGCTCATTTTAGCTATGAGGAAAGAAAACTAATTCTAGAGGCTATAAGATATGTAGATGAAGTAATTCCGGAGAATACATGGGAACAAAAGGTTGAAGACATTAAAGAAAATAATATAGATACATTTGTAATGGGAGATGATTGGAAGGGAGAATTTGATTATCTTTCAGAATATTGCAATGTCATATACCTAAGTAGGACTGAAGGAATATCAACAACAAAAATAAAAAATGATCTTATGTGTAATAGTTAAATATCATTTTAGATACTAAAAAAGAGCTCTAATTTGTAAGTGAATAAGAGCTCTTTTTTATATTAACTTACTTTAAATCATTAAATATATAATCTCTCATTTGTTGTTTAGCAGTTTCAATATCAAAAGTTAGATAATAAACTCCATCTATCATAGCACCTTCACCATATCCGTCTCTAGGGAATCTATCTTGTTCTAAATTATTTCCAATGCTAAGAACCTTGGTTCCTAAAGAAAGAATCTCAGTAGCATTTAAGTTAGTTTGGACATAAGGTAGAACTTCATTTAATAATGAATTATATGATCCAACAGAGGTAGAAATTAATTTATTAAATAAAGCCTCAAGAACTGTTCTATGTCTCTCAGTTCTCTTATAATCTCCACCATCAGTATATCTTATTCTAGAATAAGCAAGAGCTTGTGTACCATCAAGATGCTGAACACCAGCATAAGTAATGTGACTTGAATTAGTTCCATCTTTGTAGTTTATATCATCTATATATCCGTTTATGTATTCTAGTTCTTCATTAGTTATCTCTATATCTATTCCACCTAAAATATTAATAATTTTAGGTAATGAAGAAAAGTTTACAGATATAAAGTCTTCAATATTTAATCCGAAATTTTCATTTATTGTTCTTATTGAAAGCTCAGGTCCACCATATGCATAAGCGTGATTAATTTTATCTTTTCCATAACCATCAATATAAACATATGAATCTCTCATTATAGAAGTTAGCTTAAGCTTATTATGAACTGGATCAACAGTTGCAATCATTATTGAATCAGAACGTCCAGTGTCCCCATCAATAGCATCCACTCCAAACAAAGCTATGTTTTTAATTTTATTTATGTTGTCATAGTCTTTTAACTCATCTTCTACAATTCCAAGATTATCTTTATTAAGCTTTAAATTATCCATTTTATTTAGTAAACCAAATAAATATCCACCACCAACAACAGTTAAGGCTAGTATTATACATAAAAATCCTATAAATATTTTAAAGCCTATGGATTTTTTTTTCTTTTTATTTCTACTAACTGAATTATTCCCGTTTTTAGCCATATTTACACTCCCCCTTCATTTAAGAATTTTATCATTTTAAATATTTAATGTAAACAAGTATAGAGGAATTGAAATAGAAAAGTAATAATTATATTTGCTTTACAGTATATTTATTATATAATTATATTGAAAAATTGAATTAAGAGGTAGATATGTATAAAAAATAAGGGGGAAAATAGCAAAGTTACTTATAGTATCAATGCTTTTTGGTATTATTGTAGACTTTAATACTTTTCAGGTGGTTAGAGCTGATGTGTTAAATAATGGGGGGACTGAGAGTGCCGTTAATATAAATAATGATACAGAAGAATATGAAAGTTCTTCTATATATAATATTAATAGTATGCCAAAAGAAGAGAATCAAAATACTAATTAGGATTTAAAAGAAGATAGTGATTTAGAAAAAAAGTGGGAATGAGAATTTAACTTACGATGATAAAGAGGAAGTTATAGGGGATAGTGAATTATTAACTGATGAGTAAAGTGCAGTTAGAGCAGAGGATTCAGAGGGAAGTAATAGAAAAATTAAGGTAAGTAACTCTGCTAAAAATCAATATACAATTGGATATAAGGCCTATATTAAAGAGAGTGGATGGCAAGAATGGAAATCAGAAGGAGAAATAGCAGGAACAACAGGAAAAGCTAAACCTATAGAGGGTATAGAAATTAAATTTGTTGAAGATAATTTAAAAACTATCGTAATTGATCTAGGTCATAACTTTGGAGGAAATGATGGTGCTTATGCAACTCATAATGGTATAACATATATTGAGAGAGATTTAAATATGCAAATAGCAACAAAGTTAAAAAATGTGCTTGAATCTAAGGGATATAATATCATTTTAACAAGAAATGCTGAAGATAGAGATACAATAGACATGAAAAAAAGTCTAGAAAGAAGAGTTAATATTGCAAATACTAGTGATGCTGAGTTATTTATAAGCATTCATCAACAGCATCCGCTGCTAAAGGGGGAGAAGTTTACTATAGCATAGAAAAACCAAATAGTGGTACAGCATATAGCAATAAAATTAGTAAAAGCAAAGAATTAGCTACAAATATTTCAAGAGAATTGTCAAATGGTATTTCTACTACTAATAAAGGTTCTAGAGATGAGGATTTCTATGTAGTTAAGAATACTCATATGCCATCTATATTAATTGAATGTGGATTCATAACTAATAAATAAGAAGTAGGAAAATTATCCAATTCAAGTATGCAACAAAAAATGGCAGATTTAATTGCTAAAGAAGTTATTAAGTCATTAAAATAACAAAAGGATAATATGTATGAAAAATGTTCATATATATTATCTTTTTTTGTCATAAATAGAATTTTGTTGTATTTACTATAGAAACTATATATGTTAGAATTTAAGGGTACTTAATACGCAATATATTTCTATTGTATATCCTTAGTAATTATAACTTTTATGGCTTTAAGTTGTAATTTAGGAGGAGAAATAATGAGAAAGTTATCGTTAACTTTAAGTCTTTTATTTGTGTTTGGACAAGTATTAATGCCGAGTTTATCAGTTGCAGCGACTACTTTAACTGATAAAAATGAATCAGCGATAATAGAGAATACTGATGCCAATAACAGCTCGAATGTAGAAGTAGAAGACGAGGTTAAAGAGGAAAGTAATGAAGATAATCAAAACTCTAAAGATGAAATTAAAGAAGAGGACAAAGAAGAAGTAGCTGATGAGTCTAAGGATAATGTTAATGACTCAGAAGAAACTAATTCTGAAGTGACTGATGAAAGTAAAGAAAATGTTGAAGATGAGTCACTAGAAGATACTAATAGCAGTGAACAGTTATCTATTGATGAAGATTCTTCTAATAATCAAGCAATAGTTGAGTTTGGTGATGTATACGAAACTGTTAAAAAGTCTGAAGCTAAATCTATGGCAAGATCTGCAGCTCAAACAAATGATGCACACTATGAAAAAGAAGAGTATGCAGCAGATATGAATGCCTTAGCAGATATTGAATATTTGGTAAATAAGACTGATTCTAATTTTGAAGTGGTATTATCAATGGGAGATGGCGTATATCAATATGTTGATTCTACTGATACTATTGAAGAGGCAATTGATTTAGCTAATTCTAATGATATTGTAACTAAAAGAACTTCAAAAGCAAGAAGTGACGTATATGCAAATGCAATACCTTCTGTAATTGATAGTAATGGAGTTATGGTTTACTCTACTAATGCTATGGGAAGAATACTTAAACATTATAATGGTGTTCCTTATTATGGATCAGATATAGTTACATATCTGTATAAAGATTATTCTTCAAAAACTTCATCTAATTATATTAACCAAGGATATGTTGATGATACTCCTATTATTGAAGATAGGGGGAATAGGGCTAAAATTCAAGTGGCAGGATATACAGGCTGGATTAATAAAGATACTTCAGCAGCTGAGTATGATTTGATAGTTGTTCCACTTAACAATGTAAAAAATCCAAGTTATTACGAAAATGTTAATGGTGAACTATCACATTGGATATCTCAAGATATTACTACTGCGAATAGAGGTAGTAGAAGAAAACTTGGTCCAGCACCAAGCTTTATGAAACCAGGAGTAAAATATTATAGTTATGATGGAAATTATTTCTATACTGACTTAAATACTTTAATATCTGATGCAAAAGCTGGACATAAAAAGAATTCAGTTAATTCTAGTGAAATGTTTTATTCATATTATCAAACATTACCTTTTAGAAGTAAGACAACTTATTCTGCTTCAGACTTAAATAATTTTATTGCTGCTAATACAGATGCTAGTAGCAAATTAAGAGGAACTGGACAAGCTTTTATCAATGCTCAAAACAAATATGGAGTTAATGCTGCAACAATGCTTGGAATAGCAATAAATGAATCAGCGTGGGGAACATCATATTTTGCTGTAACAAAAAATAATTTATTTGGGTTGGAAGCATACGATTCTAACCCAGATGATGCTAAAGCTTTTTCATCTGTAGACCAATGTATTGATGAATTTGCAAATTATTGGATATCTAAGGGGTATGCAGATCCTCAAGATGATAGATATTATGGAGGATTTTTAGGTGGAAAAGCACTTGGAGCTAATGTTAAATATGCTTCAGACCCATTCTGGGGAGAAAAAGCAGCCTCTAATGCATTTGAAAATGATAAATATTTAAGTGGAGGAAGCACTTCACTAAGAGACTATAATAGTAATATTATAGGAATATTTACTTCGCCTACTACAGTTATGCAGAATAATGGTTCTTCATTATATTCTATTACAAGCACGCTAGAATATAATGCTTCATATGTAGGAGCTCCAATAGTATTGACTTCTACTAATAAGCAAAATATTGCGGGAAAATCCTGCTATGTTGTAAATCCAGATAGAACTACACCACTTTCATTAGGTGGGGGAGCAGAGTTTGTCGGAACATATGATTGGAATACTAAAGGATATATTGATGCAAGTACAGTAAAAGTAATAAACTCAAGAGGAAATAATACTACTACTGCTGGAATTTCTTATAAAACACATGTCAGAAATATTGGTTGGCAAGGCTGGGTTAGTAATGGTGAAACAGCTGGTACAATAGGAAAGAACCTTGCAGTAGAAAGTTTCATAATTAGCTTAGATAATATGCCTTCAGGAGCAAATATAAAATATAGAGCACATGTTCAAGATATAGGGTGGCAAGACTGGGTTTCAGCAGGGGAAATAGCTGGAACTGTTGGTAAGGTTAAGAATGTTGAAGCTATACAAGTAGAAGCTTCAGGATTACCAAATGGTAAAACTATCATATATAGAACTCATGTACAAGACTATGGATGGCAACCATGGCAAACTAATGGTCAAGTAGCTGGAACTACAGGAAAGAACAAGAAAGTTGAAGCTATTGAAATAAAAATAGTTAATTCTGATGCTATAAGTGTAGCGTATAATTCTTATGTTGCAGGTACTGGTTGGCAAAATGAAGTTAGAGATGGACAAACTATAGGAACAACAGGACAAAATAAGCGTATGGATGCTATAAAGATTAGTATGGTTACGGAAATTCCTGGGGTTGGAGTTCAATATAAAACTCATGTACAAGATATTGGATGGCAAAATTGGGTTGGAAATGGACAAGTTGCGGGAGCGTTGGGTCAAGAGAAAAAGATAGAAGCTATACAAATTCAATTAACAGGAGCGCCAACGGGATATCATATTGAATATAGGGCTCATGTACAGGACATAGGATGGCAAGGTTGGGCTAGAGATGGACAAGTTGCCGGAACAACTGGACAAAATAAAAAGATAGAGGCTATGGAAATTAGAGTAGTTAAAAATAGTGTTATTGATGTAATGTACAATGCCCATGTTGAAGATATAGGGTGGCAACAAGAAGTTGCTAATGGAGCTTTAGCAGGAACAACAGGTAAAAATAAACAAGTAGAAGCTTTAAAAATAAGGTTAAATAGTGATATACCAGGAGTTGGTATAAGGTACAAAACTCATGTACAAGATATAGGATGGCAAAGTTGGGTTTCAAATGGAGCTTTAGCAGGAACAACAGGTAAGAACAAACATGTTGAAGCTATACAAATAGAATTAACAGGAGCACCAGCAGGCTATCATATTGAATACAGAGTGCATGTACAAGATATAGGATGGCAAGGTTGGGTTAGAAATGGACAAGTTGCCGGAACTGTAGGAAAGAATAAGCAAGTAGAAGCCATAGAAATAAGAATTATTAAGGATTAATTAAAAAAGATAAAGAGTTTACTCTTTATCTTTTTTTAATATTTTGATTTATAGACATTTTATTATTAAAATAGTATAGTGATAATAGGAAATTATTATTATTGTAAGGAGAAATATTATTTTGATTAAAATTAGTGTTGTAATTACAGTATTTAATCTAGAAAAGATAATAGTAAAAGCTTTAGAGTCTATTTGTATGCAAACATACAAGAATTTTGAATTAATCATTATAGATGATGAATCAACGGATAAAAGTGTTGAAGTAATATCTGATTATTTAGTAGATAAGAATATCAATTATAAAATAGTGAGTCAAAAGAATACAGGTGTTAGTGGGGCAAGGAACAGGGGCATTGAAGAGTCCGAAGGTGATTATATTTATTTCTTAGATGGAGATGATTATATTCATAAAGATACCTTAAAAGAATTTGCAAATGAAATAGAAATGACGAATGCAGATATTCTATATTGTGGTTATTCAACAGTTGATGAGAAGGGCAATATATTAGCGAAGGTTGATAATAAATTAAGACATTTAATGACAGGTAAAGAAATGGCATTAAATATGATTCTAGCTAAAGAATATATTAATATGATAACAGGGGTTTATAGATTATCAACAATAAAAAATAATAATATAAAATTTGACATTAATAGAAAATATGCTGAAGACTTTGCATTTACAATAAAGTGTCTACTTGCAAGTGATAGGGTTAAGCCTATTGAAGGTAATCTAGCATATTATGTTCAGTGGGAAGGCTCTAGTACGCATACATTAAGCTTAAAGAGATTTGATTCATATTATTCACATTTAGAAACAGTAGAGTATATAAAAGAAAATTATAATCAGCATAAATATAAAGACATAATAAAAGCTATGGAAGAGTATAGAATACCAACAAGTATAATTAGTATTTTTAGTGATTTTTCTAAAAGTAGATTGTTTTCAAATGAAATTAATGAGTTTATAAAATCTAAAGAAGTTAAGAAGTATTTAAAAAACTTTAAGATTAAGGATTTTAATAAATCGAATATTAAATATTACATATTGGCTAAAGGAATAGTTTGTTTTCCAAAGTATATAAAGAGATATTATAATTAAATTAGGAGAGGGAATATGAATACTATATCTATAAATGAGAGTAAGAGTAAGGTTAGTGAAGAGAATTTAGCTAAAGCTAAAAAAATTATGGTTGAAATATTAGAAGAAGTAGATAGGATATGTACAAAGTATGGAATTGAATATTATCTTTCAGATGGGACTTTACTTGGTGCAATTAGGCATGGTGGTTTTATACCATGGGATGATGACTTAGATATAAGTATGCTTAGAAAAGACTATAACAAATTTTTGGAAGTTGCGGAAAAGGAATTAGATAAGAGATATTTCTTACAAACTGCAAAGACTGATAAATATTATGATATTGAGCATGTGCCTACTAAAGTTAGACATAATGGTAGCAGATTCATTGAGGAAGATAATAAGAAATATCACCAAGGAGTGTACATAGATATTTTTCCTATGGATAATGTCCCTAATAGCAATTTTAAGTTTAAGCTTCAAAGTAAAATATCATCATTTATAATGAAGAGTTCAATGAGAATGAGGGTAAAAGAAGAAAAGTTACCATTAAAAAATGAGCTAACTCATTTAGTTTATAGATTTGTACTATTTATTTTTAAAGGTAAAAGAAGAGAAATGTTAAATAATTGGTTAATTAGTCTTGGTGATGAAAATAGTAGTGAAATTATATATGGTATTGATACTTGCTGGGATGTAACCTTCAATAGAAAAGATATTTTCCCGCTACAAAGAATTAAATTTGAAGATAAATATTTCTTAGCACCTAATAATCCAGGAGCAATACTTACAAAAATGTACGGAGATTATATGAAATTGCCTCCTGTTGGAGAGAGAACTTGGCATGCAAAAGAAATAATAATAGAAGAATGACATGAGGAGAAGAAATGAGCAGTAAATCAATTTCTAAGAATGTAGTATTTAAGTTTATTTTAAATATATTTAACATAATTATACCAATATTAGTAGGTCCATATATTGCGAGAGTATTTAATCCTGATTTATTAGGGCAAGTTAATTTAGCTGAATCTTATATAGGATATTTTTATATATTTGCAACCTTTGGTATTTATCAATATGGGTTAAGGGAAATAAGTAAAGTTAGACATGATAAGGAAAAGTTAAGTAGTGTATTTACAAGTTTATTTGTAATTACAATTATAACTAATTTAGTTACTACATTAATTTATGTTTTATTCGTTAATTTTAAGTTTAGTGGAGAACCATCATATTCTACTTTTTTAATATTATCATTTAATTTATTATCCAATATATTTTATACTGAGTGGGCAAATGAAGCATTAGAAAATTATGATTTTATTACTATAAAAACTATTGTAGTCAGACTTCTTTATGTTGTGCTACTTATTGGATTAGTAAGAGGAGCTGATGATTTTAATACATATTTATGGTTATTAGTATTATCCAATATTTTGAATTATGCAATTAGCTTTTTCTATATTAAGAGGAGTGTACCATTTAGATTTAAGGATATAAAGATTTTCAAACATATTAAACCTATGTTTTTAGTTGTAATCCTATCAAACTCTGCAATTTTATTCACCCAGCTAGATAAGGTAATGATAGGGGATTATATAAATGAAGCTTCAGTAAGTTTCTACTATATGGCACAAAGAATAATGACTATAATAAGTACTATGACATTAACAGTTATTCATGTAACAATTCCTAGACTTACTAATTATTCTGAGCAAAATGAGGATAACTATATTAGCCTTTTAAATAAAATATCAAAAGTTTATTTTTGGTTCTTATTTCCAGCTGCAGTTGGTATGTTTGTCCTTGCTCCAGAAATAATAAAGATATATGGGGGAGAACAGTATCTACAAGCAATATATCCAATGGCTGCCTTTGCAGCTTATATGATAGTTACAGGAATAGAAGGAATATTAAGCAATCAAATAATATATGTGAAGAGAAAAGAAAAGAATCAAGTAATTATGATTTTTGGGTGTGGAGTAATAAATTTAATAATGAATAATATGCTAGTTAAATTTAATATATTTACGCCTACAACAGCAGTAGTAACTACTATGATTTCATATATTCTAGTAGTAGTATGTGAGTATATATTTATAAAATATAAGATGAAGGTTAACTTTAAAATATTTAGTTTTGATAAAATGAAATATCTATATATTTCTTTATTGTTTATTCCTATTACACTAATAATAAGAATATTTGTAAGTAATTTTATACTTATTGCATTATTAGGAGTAATTATTAATGGATTAATATATGTGTCTATTTTAATTTTAACTAAAGATGAAATTATGATTATGTTTATTAATAAGTTTTTATTAAAAAACAAATTGTTAAAGAAATTTGGAGGGAAAAATGAGTAATATTGCTCTTATAGCTTTAAATTATAATGATTATTCAACAACATCGAAGTTTTTAGATTCAGTAAGAAACTATAATAGTATAAATCACATAATAGTTGTAGATAATAATTCATCGGATAGCTCCTTTGAAGTCTTGTCTAAATATAAATGTGATAAAATACATGTAATTAAAAGTGAAAAAAATGGCGGATATAGTTATGGAAATAATTATGGTATAAAATATGCCATAAAAGAATTTAATCCAGAGTATATTATAATTTCAAATCCAGATGTGTTTTTCGAAGAAGATATAGTCTATGCTATGAAAGATATGTATAGTAAAGAGGAGAAGGTTGGAATTGTAGCGCCAACAATGCTTATAAATGGAGAACTTAAATGGACTTCATGGAAGTTGCCAACATTTAAAGATGATATAATATCTACTAGTCATATGTTAAAAAGAAAATTTGGTGATAGGACTTTATATAATAAAGACCATTTTAAAGGAGAATATAGTTTTGTTGATATATTACCAGGTTCATTATTTATGATGAAAACTGATGTAATGAAGGAAATAGGATTCTTCGATGAAGATGTATTTCTATATTGTGAAGAAAGAATGCTATCTAAAAGACTTTTAGATAGAGGATATAGAAATATAATTTTAAATAATAAAACATATGACCATCAGCACTCAGTTAGTGTAGGAAAAAATATTAATGATTCAATAAAAGTATATAAGATTATGGCGGAAAGTACATATATTTACAATGTCAAATATAATAAAATTGGATTTGTAAAAAAGATGATATATAAAATCTTTGTGAATGCAATGTTATATAGGATGAAGATTTCATCGAAGTAAAGGAGAAATACAATGACTATTAGCATTATTATGCCAGTATATAACGTAGAGAAATATATAGCTAAGAGTATAAAATCATTAATAAATCAGACATATAAAGATTTTGAGCTTATATTAATTAATGATGAAACTAAGGATAAAAGTATAGAGATAGCTTTAGATTTATTAAAGAATACGAATATAAAATATAAAGTTATAGATCAAAAGAACTCGGGAGTATCAGCTGCAAGAAACAATGGAATAGAAAATTCTATAGGAGATTATATTTATTTCCTAGATTCTGATGATTACGTAAGTGATACTTTTTTAGAAAAGTTTTATGATAAGTTTAAGGAAACTAATGCTGATATTGTTTATTGCGATTATAAACATATAGATGAAAATGAGACTATATTATTAGATAGTAGCACAAATGTAAGTGAGAAGCCAAGCGATGGACAAGATATGGCTTTAAGATTCTTAAAAGATGAGTTTTCTATATGGATTGGTAGCGGAATATACAAAGCTGAATTAATAAAAAACAATAATTTGAAATTTGATAGTAATAGACGTTATGCAGAAGATATTGTATTTATTAGTAAAGCATTATTATATTCTAAAAGGATAGTAGGAATAAATGAAAAGTTAGCTTACTATTTAAGGCGTGAAGGAGCAGTAACTAAAAGTGTAAGTGAAAAGCACTTAGATTGCTATTATTCATTTAAAGACTTATTAAAGTTTGTTGAAGTTAACTTTGAAAATGAAAAAAATATAATAAATGTATTAAAAGAATATAAAATTCCTTATTCAATTTGTCATGTGTTTTCAATGTTTTCAAGAGATGAAATATATAAAGAGAGATTAATTAGGTTTTTAAATGATAAAGAAGTAAAAAAGGATATAGGAAATTATAAAATTCAAGAGTTTAATAAAAAGTATTTAAGGTACTATTTACAGTGTAAGTTAATAAAAGCTTTTCCAGAAGCTACGATTAAGCTATTTAGAAAAATATAGTTGGGGGATAATATGGTAGAGTTAAATGATAGTGAGCTTTTAAAAAAAGCCCAGGAGAGAATGCTTGATATACTTAAAGAGGTTCATCGAGTTTGTGAAGAAAATAATATTAAGTACTTTTTAATTGATGGTACTTTACTTGGAGCTATTAGACATAAAGGTTTTATTCCTTGGGATGATGATGTTGATATTGGAATGTTAAGGGATGATTATAATAAATTTATTAAAATAGCTAAAGAGAAACTAGGAAAAGATTATTTTCTTCAAAATATGGAGACTGATCCAAATTATAATAGATTTCATATTCCATTAAAAGTTAGGGATAATAGAAGTAAGCTAGTAGAAGTAGATGAAAAAGATAATGAAAATTTTAACCAAGGTATATATATAGATATTTTTGCTTTTGATACTCTGCCTAAAAATACGTTTCTTAGAAAGATTCAAAAATTAATATCTAGATTTATTGTATTATGTGATGTTAGGACTAGGAGAGTTGAGGATAACCTAAGTATCCAAAATAAAATAGCCTTTATAATATATTCTATATTTAAAAAGTTATCTTATAAAAATAGAAATAAAATATTATCATGGATTATGAAATGGAATGATGTTAATGGTGAAGAAATAACATATGGAGTAGACTTGCCTTGTGATGGTTCTTGGGGAAAAATCTTTAGAAAAGAGGATATGTTTCCTCTTGTAAAAATAGAATTCTGCAATAATATGTTTTATGGTCCAAAAGATTATGAGAAAATTTTAAAGACTTTATATGGAGATTACTTAACTTTACCAAAAGAAGAAGATAGACAATGGCATGCAAAGAAAATAGAAATTTATAAATAAGGAGAATATTGTATGAATATTTTACTAATAAATCATTATGCAGGGTCAGATAAACATGGGATGGAGTTTAGACCTTTTTATATGGCAAGAGAATGGGTTAAAGGTGGAAATGATGTTACTATAGTTGCAGCTGATTATTCACATTTAAGAAAATATAACCCTGAAGTTGAGAAAGATTTTACAGTAGAAATGATAGAAGGAGTAAGATATGTTTGGATAAAGACTCCTAAGTATTCTGGAAATGGAGTAGGACGTATTATTAATATTTTAACTTTTATAAATAAGTTGAAATTTAAAGCGAGTTATATCTCCAATACTTATAAGCCAGATGCTGTTATTGCATCATCAACTTATCCATTGGATATATTTCCAGCAGCTAAAATAGCTAGATTTTCATCAGCTAGGTTATACTTTGAAATACATGATTTATGGCCATTAACACCTATTGAGATTGGAGGATTTTCTCCTAAACATCCATATATTATGTATATGCAAAAGGCGGAAGATTATGCTTACAAGAATTGTAATGGAATTATTTCTATTTTGCCAAATGCTGATAAGCATATAAAGGATAGAGGATTTAGTACAGAAAATTATACCTTTGTACCAAATGGAGTAATTATTAATAACGAAAAAGAAGAGACGGTAGAAGAACCTCAAATTGATCAATTAATTACGCTAAACAAATTAAAAGATGAAGGATATTTTTTAGTTGGTTATACTGGCAATCATTCTCCAGCTAATGCCTTAGATACTATGTTAAAGGCTGCTGATAAGATGAAAGATAAAAAGATTAAGTTTATCTTAGTTGGTTCTGGTAACATTAAAGATGAATTAGTTAAATACAAAGAAGAACATAAGTTAGATAATGTAGTATTCTTAGATCCAGTGAAAAAGGATGATATTCCATTTGTATTAAGCAAATTAGATGTTGCATATATGAGTTTGAGAAAAGAAAGCTTATTTAGATTTGGAGTTAGTCCTAATAAATTGTTTGATTATATGATGGCATCAAAGCCTATACTATATTCAGTTGAGGCTTCCAATGATCCAGTTTCTGATGCTAAATGTGGAATTTCAATAAAAGCAGAGGATGAAGATGAGGTTGTAGATGCTTTAAATAAATTTATGAGTCTTTCAGAAGAAGAATTAAAGACTATGGGAAATAATGGGGAAGAATTTGTAGTGAAAAATCATAAATATGATGTTTTAGCAGAAAAGTTCTTAAATGCATTAAAAAAATAGAAATTAAGTGAAAACTTAATTTCTATTTTTCATTTATAATATATAGCTTTTATAGGCTATCTTAATTTTTCAGAAATTATATCAGCGGCATTTCCTAATCCAAAGGCCATTTCTTGTTTACCTGTTGGATTAAAATTAACTATTGCATCCTTAATTTTTTCTTTATCACTACCAACTATAACATTCCAACCATTTTCAACTGTTTCTACCCACTCAGTTTCATCTCTCATAGTTATACATGGTTTTTCCATAAAGTACGCTTCTTTTTGTACTCCGCCACTATCTGTAACTATTTTTTGAGAATTGCTTTCTAGATTTATCATATCTAAATACCCTACAGGCTCTATTATCTTAATATTATTATTAATATTTAATCCATAATCCTTAATAAATTTAAGAGTTCTTGGATGAAGAGGCAGTACTATGTTTTTCTCACTTTCATTTAAAGCAGAAATTATATTTTTTAATCTATTAATATCGTTAGTATTTTCAGCTCTATGAATAGTAGATAATATATAGTCATTAGGAGTAATATCATTTTCAGTTAAAATTGAAGAAGTCTTTAAAGCTTTTTCTTTAAATAACTTAATAGCATCAAACATTACATCCCCAGTATTATAAACGTTGCTTGTAATATTTTCATTTTTTAGATTGCTTATTGCGGTATCAGTTGGTGCAAATAAGTATTTAGAAATATGGTCAGTTAATACTCTATTTTGTTCCTCAGGCATATTCATATTGAAACTTCTTAAACCAGCTTCAATATGTGCAATTGGAATTGATAATTTACTTGCAGCTAATGCACCAGCTAAAGTAGAGTTAGTATCTCCATAAACTAATATAAGATCTGGCTTTTCTTTAAGATAAAGTTCTTCAAGATCCATTAGCATTTTACCAGTTTGGAATCCATGGTTTCCGGATCCAATACTTAAGTTATAATTAGGCTTTGGAATACCAAGTTCTTCAAAGAAAATATCAGACATATTGTTATCATAATGTTGACCAGTATGTATGAGTATTTCTTCATTATTTTGTCTAAGTTTATTTGAAACAGCAGCTGCTTTTATAAATTGAGGTCTAGCTCCAATTACAGTAACTATTTTCATCTTTATACCTCCAAGAGTTTTTTATTTATTATAGCATAATACTAGCTTTAAAACTATAAATTTCGCTTGATTCAGTATTATAGACATAAGAAAAATATAGTAGTATAATAGATTAAGTTATAAATATATTCATATTGTGATATGAAAAGCTTGGAGGAATATTATGTCTAATTGGAGAAAATATATTGTAGTTGGAATAGACATATTTTTAGTTAATTTAGCTTATTTAATAGCTATAAATATAACTCATTTTGATCAATTTACAGAGATAGCTACAACTTATCAAAAAGATTGTATAGTAATAACTATTTTATATTTAGTATCCTTTGTTATATTTGGACTATATAACAGTCTATGGGATTTAACTGGTACAGATGAGTTTTTATTAGGAGTTGGATCTAGTATAACTGCAGGAGTAGTAAGTATTATATATACTAGAAATTTTGGTTCTACAATCCCTCTTAATGTATCTGTCTTATCAATAGTATTTACTATGTTTTTAGTACTAGGATATAGAGTTCTATATAGAGTATATAGAAGATCAATGTTGTATTTACCATATAAATATGCATCAGATCAAAAAAGAGTAATGATAGTTGGTGCTGGTGCAGCTGGAACTATGATAATTAATGAAATTATGGCAAAAAGAGAGCTTAAATATAATCCAGTTGTATTAATAGATGATGATCCTCATAAACGTGGAAAGAGAATATCTGGAGTTAAAGTAGAGGGTGATGTTGCTGATATTCCTAGAATTGCAAGAGAAAAAGAAATAGATGATATTATTATAGCAATACCATCCATAAGTAATTCAGAGAAAATTGAAATAATTGAAATATGTAAGAAAACAAAGTGTAAAGTTAAAATAATACCAGGAATTTATGAAATAATAACAGGTGAAGCAACTGTTAATAAAATAAAAGATGTTGATTTAGAAGATCTTTTAGGTAGAGATCCAGTAACTTTAGATACTAAAGAAATATCAAGCTATCTAACAAATAAAACTATTTTAGTTACAGGTGCGGGTGGTTCTATTGGATCTGAACTATGTAGACAGATTGCAGTATTTTCGCCTAAAAAACTTGTTTTATTAGATATATATGAAAATAGTGTTTATGATATTCAAAATGAATTAAGAGTAAACTTTCCATATCTAGATTTAAAGGTTTTAATTGGATCGGTTAGAGATAAAGATAGACTTGAAGAAATCTTTTCAAAATATAGTATAGATGTCGTGTTCCATGCTGCAGCTCATAAGCATGTGCCATTAATGGAAGATAGCCCTAAAGAGGCAATTAAGAATAATGTTTTTGGAACATATAATTTAGCAGCATTAGCTGAAAAATACGAATGTCATAGATTTGTTCTAATTTCAACTGATAAAGCTGTTAACCCAACAAATATAATGGGGGCAACTAAAAGATTATGTGAAATGATTGTTCAAGCGTATGATAAAAGAAGTAAAACTGATTTTGTTGCTGTTAGATTTGGAAATGTTCTTGGAAGTAATGGGTCAGTAATACCTTTATTTAAAAAGCAAATAGAAAAAGGTGGGCCAGTAACAGTAACTCATAAGGATATAACTAGATTCTTTATGCTTATTCCAGAGGCAGCCCAACTTGTACTGCAGGCTGGTGCTTTCGCTAAAGGTGGAGAAATATTTGTTTTAGATATGGGAAAACCAGTTAAAATTTATGACTTAGCATGTGATTTAATAAAGTTATCAGGATTTGAGCCTAATAAGGATATCTTAATATCAATTACT
>JAHAIU010000405.1 GCA_018372555.1 Clostridium sp. | reverse complement strand
TGCAGAAGCTGCTAGATTTGAAAGTTCATTAAATAAGCTTGTTGAAGATGGTGAAATAAATGAACTTAATAATTTATTAGTAATAGTTAAAAAGGAAGTCAATAAATACAGAGAATAAAAAGCTCAGCTTTGCTGGGCTTTTTATAATTAACAATTTTAATTTATAGTTGTAGATTATTTATCATAATATATTCGTCTTCTTTTTCAGAATAAATTTCAAATCCCACTTTTTGATACATCTTTACTGCATAATTGGCCTTTTGTACTGAAAGAGAGACTTGTTTGTATTCGCTTGCTTTTAGGATGGAAAGCATTTCTCTCATCATAGCTATTCCTATTCCTAATCCACGATATTCTTTATATAGAGATATAGCAAATGATGGTGTTTCATCATTGACGTGTCCATAATCATTCATAATACGTACCCAGACTGCACCTATAACTCTTCCATCTATCTCTGCAATCAATGCTCTGTCATGTTTAGAACTTCCAAAGTCTGAAACATAAACTTGAAATTCAGGAATGTTTATTATAGATTTAGGTGGTGCTTCAATTCCTTCTGGTATAAAAATTGATTCAAACAAAAAATCATTTAGCAATGGGTATTCAGATTTTTTCATTTCTCGTATTGTATAGTCCATACTCAGCCTCCAAATTCTAATTTATTGACTAACTTACATAACAATATAATTCTGAGTTTATTATAATATATTTTGTAAATATACTAATATTCAATTTTAGAAGATTATAATTTTTAATTTATTCTCTAAAGTCCATACCTAGCACTTCAAAAGTATCTGTATCTAAATAAACTATAACTGGCCCTAATAAATCATCATCTTTTGTAGTAAAAGTTACTTTGAAAACTTCTGTGTTGATAATATCTAAAGTTTCTCTTTCATTAATAATTAAATGTTCTTTATCAAATGTTATATTTTCTATTTTTGAGGTCTGCCAATCTATTATTGTGTATTTTATATTGTCATCAATCCAATTATAAGCTGCTTCCCTAATATTATCTTTTTCAAGGATAGATGATTTGTCACTACATCCAATAAAAAATGTAGAAAAGATCAATATCAATATTATAGAAGTTAATAATTTTTTCAAGATTAAGCCTCCTTTATTTTTATGTTTATATAATTATTTTACAATAATTATATATTAGGAGACAATATTAAATAATCCAAGGAGTCTAAACATTTTTATAAAATGGAATAATTGACAATTGAAAATTCACAATTAATAATTATGGGAAAAAATTCTTAAGGATTAAAGAATACTTTACACGAACTAATACTTAAGTTTTGCCCTGAAAACAACCTCAATTACTCATTACGCATTGTCAATTATCCATTAAAAGATTGTGTAGAAATCTGCAATAGGAAATCATTGTGTAAAAATGGGAAATTATTTTCAAATTGTATTGACATTGATAATCTTTATCAACTATAATAGTAATCAGTTGATACGGATTATCAAATAGCGGGAGTGGAGCATATGACTAAAAAATCTTTATTGATTATTACTATAATCTTATCAGTGATATCAATCTTTATCGGAGTATCAGAAATAAACATTCTAAATATGGAGTCTAAGGATATAGAAATCCTTATGATAAGTAGATTACCAAGACTTTTAAGTATATTGGTAGCTGGGGTAGGAATGAGTATAAGTGGTGTTATTATGCAGCAAATAAGTAATAACAAATTTATATCACCTAGCACAGCAGCAACAGTAGATTCAGCAAAACTTGGAGTTCTATTTTCTTTAATATTATTTACATCAGCTAATATATTTCAAAAAATGATGCTAGCATTTATATTCTCTTTAGTAGGAACATTTATATTTATGGGTATCCTAAAGAAGATAAAAATAAAGAATATAATATTTATACCACTGGTTGGTATTATGCTTGGTAATGTAATAGGATCGATAACAGATTTCTTTGCATATAAATACAACTTAAATCAAAGTATGGGAGCCTTTTTACAAGGAAAT
>JAHAIU010000404.1 GCA_018372555.1 Clostridium sp. | reverse complement strand
TTTCTGTGCAAAGAGAGTTAGCCTCTTCAATATTATCATTTCTAATTAAGCCAAGATATTTATCTGATAGTTCATATGCCTTTTTAGGCTTAAATAAATCTACTTCTACATCTGAAGCTTGATAATATGAGCATCCTGAAAAAATATATAGGTTTAATATTATTAAGGACAGTATATACATTATTTTATTTTTTTTATATTTCAAAGCTATCACTCCTTAAATAGTCCTTAAGGTTATTTTCCCTAAGTTTAGATAGCTTATTCATCTTTAAAGCAATAACTTTATTTCATACTCAATTAAAATATACATTATAATTATTATTCTTCATTTTAAATATCAAAATAATTATTACGAAAAATAGCCTGCTAAAGAATAAAAATTTAATAAATCCTATATATTGTTAGTATAGATGAAGTAGGGGGATTAAAAATGAAGGATGAATTTTCAAAAATTTTCAAAGTATCAGTGGTATTTATAGGTACCATAGTAGGAGCTGGACTTGCATCTGGGCAGGAAATAAAAGAATTCTTTACTTCTTATGGAGTAATTAGTTTTTTAGGAATAATAGCATGTGGATTTTTTTATATATTACTTGGCTCAATTGTGTCAAAAATCAGTATTAAACATAACTTAACTTCTTATGGAGAAGTAATAAGGGTAGTGAGTCCAAATATTCTAGGGAAGATAACTGGTGTTATCACCACTCTTTACTTAATTTCCAGTGCATCAATTATCCTTGCTGGAAGTGGTGCTTTAATCAATCAATTTTTCGGAATACCTAAAATAATAGGTTCATTAATAATGGTAGTAATAGCTTTATTCTTTTTATTAAGAGGCACTAATGGATTAATTGAGGTTAATTCCTTTATAGTCCCTACTTTAATAGCTACAATATCCATTATTACTATACTATATTTTATGTTCTGTAAGGATCTTATAAGCTTTGAACACTTATTTAGCTTTAAAGCCCAAAAGAAAGGAATTGCAATTTCCACCTTACTTTATGCTGGCTATAATACTCTATGTAGCCTTGGAGTATTAGTTCCTTTAAGTACTGAAATTAGGAAACCTAAAACTATGTTTTATGGAGTGACATTAGGTGCTATAGGGTTAGTTTTATTGAGCATAGCTATAAACTTCTTACTTATGATTAATCAACCTTATATAAATAATTATGAAATACCTCTTTTATTTGCAGCCCAACCTTTCGGTAATATAATTCAAGCTTTATTACTAGTAGTTATACTGCTAGAAATGTTCTCTACAGAAGTTTCTGATGTATATTCTATTAGTAAAACTTTAGATGATACCTTTAAATTAGACTTTAAAAAAGCTATATTTATTGTTATTTTTATAGCTCTTCCTATTTCAGTAATAGGTTTTTCTAAACTTATAGGAGTACTTTACCCTATGTTTGGCGTATTAAGTCTAGTATTTATAAGTCAAACTATATATTATTATTTTAAACATAGAAAAGAGTTAATTTAGTTCATAAAAATACACCCTAGGTTACCAATCATTCGGTTTCCTAAGGTGTACTTTATTATTTTTTATAATTAATCCACATCAGTTACAAAGTTTTCCCCAACATCTCTTACTTTTCCTAGAGTTATCAACATTTCTTGAATACTTCTTGTAAACTCTTCAACATTTTGATTTACTAGTTGTGATGATGCAGCATTCTCTGCAGCTATAGCAGCTAATAAATCTATGTTTTTACTCATATCTGATACTGAAGTAACTTCTTTATTTAACTTATTTATAGCTTCATTAGTTTCATTTGAAACTATCTTTATTAGATCATTTGCTTCTGAACTTACTGTTCTAACCTTCTCTAGATTAGAAGCTTCTACTTCTAAGAATGTATATTGATTTTCAATACTAGAAACTAGTGAATTTATCTCATTTGCAAAATAAGATAAATTATCATTTATATCTTTTACTGCTTGTTGTGATTGCTCTGCAAGCTTTCTTACTTCTTCAGCTACTACAGCAAAACCT
>JAHAIU010000403.1 GCA_018372555.1 Clostridium sp. | reverse complement strand
ATAAAGTTAAATAATGTTGTTGAGACAGTATTTAGCCCTTCCCCTGGCATATATAAAAATGGCACATAAAAATCATTATATATTGAAATTATTTTTAGCATAATCGCTGTTGCAGTTGCAGGTTTTAGTAAAGGAAAGATTACCTTTCTATATATTTGAAAATATCCTGCTCCTTCTAACATTGCTGCTTTATCTAAATCCCTTGGAACTTTTTCTAATGCTTGCATATAAATATAAACCATTAATACATCTGCACCTAAATATATTATTATTGGTGCAAGCCTAGTATTATATATACCTAAAGCATCAACTATCTTAAAAGTTGCAACTTGAGACATTTCCATAGGTACTATTGATACAAGCAAATACATAAATAAAATTAACTTTTTAAATTTAAAATCAAATCTACTTATAACAAAGGCCACCATAGAACCTATAATTACACTACCTGTAGCTCCAAAGAATATTAATATAAATGTATTAATAAAGCCCATAAGCATATTACCATCTACAAAGGCCTTTATATAATTTTCAAAGTAAGCAAAACTATTTGGTGGAGTAATTCCACTTGTCCTAGTGAATTCATCATAGGTTTTAAATGAACCAAAAACAACAGTTATTATAGGTAAAAATACTACTATTGTCCAAGCGATTAAAGCAGTATATTTCAATATTTTTGCTATCATAGATTTAATATTCATCTTCATCATTACTATATACCTTCTTTTGAATAGTTGTAGCTAATATAATTACTATTGAAATTATTACAGCCATACTAGCTGCAAGTCCTATTTTCTTTTGCTCAAAAGCAGTTTTAATAGTTTGTAATAAGAATGTGCTAGTACCATTAGATCCATTAGTCATTATCATAGGTATTTCAAATACTGAGATAGATCCAATAATAAGTAAAATAAAGTTTATCTTAATTATTGTGTGGATATTAGGTAATATTACATATCTAACCTTTTGCATTATAGAAGCTCCTTCTATTTCTGCAGCCTTTAAATATTCCCTTGGTATAGATTGAATTGCTCCAAAATACATGATAAAGCTTCTACCTGTAAACCTCCAAAGAGATATGCTAGCTAAAGTGTAGTTAACTATTCTCGGATCTCCAAGCCAATAATGTACAAACTCCCCAAGTCCTAAACTTCCAAGGGCTGCATCAAAGGTTCCTCCTGGTTCAAAAAACACTCTAAACATCATTGATATTGCAACTCCACTTATAAGAGTTGGAAAAACAAAGCTTGCCTTAAAAAAGCCTTTAAATTTAACTTTAAAAGATAGAATAATAGCAAAAAACATAGCTATTATAATTTGAAGGATTCCAGATAAAAAGTAATATAAACTATTTTTAAAAACCTGAAAATAAGTAGGGTCCGTTAAAATTTTTATATAATTATCAAAACCAATAAACTCCTTAACCTTTGATATACCATTCCAAGATGTAAAACTATATATAACTATTTCAATTATAGGTAAAAATCCAAATAAGAATAATAATAAAATAGGAAAAAAAAGAAAGAGAAAAATAATTTGTCTTTCTTTTTTTATTAAGTTTACATTATTCATTTGCCTTTGCAGCAGCTTCCCACTTAGCTTCTAATGAATTTACATAGTCAATATAACTTTCATTTTCATTTGGATATAAACCTATATTAATAACTTTTTGAAGTACATCTGTTAATCTTCCTACACCTACTTCATTAGTAATTGCAGCATACTTACTATCAATTTCTGGAGTTTCTGTAGAGGATGTTAATACTATATTATTCTTTTCAAACATTTCTTTTTGTTCTGCAGTTAAGTCTTCTTTATTTGGTGACATTCCACCTAAATCATCTGCATATCCACTTTGAGCTGAAATAAAGAACTCTAAAAATGCCTTAGCAGTTGATTTATTCTCACTATTCTTATTCATTACAATTACTGATGGTGCTCCAAAAGCAATACTTGTTTGGCCATTAAATTTAACTGGTAATGGAGCTATATTAATTTTGCTTCCAT
>JAHAIU010000035.1 GCA_018372555.1 Clostridium sp. | reverse complement strand
TGTGATATGGGCGAAGTTCATGTAAAAAATGTTTCTTCAAATGATAAATACGCAGCTAACGCAAAAATGAAGTATTTAGATGAAGTTGTGAGATCAAATATTGGACTAGCTGACAAAGTTTATACAGCTTTAGAAAATTCTACTCTTCCCTTAGTAATAGGTGGAGACCATGCACTTGCTATAGGTAGTATTGCTGGAGCTAGTAAGTATTTTGAAAATGATCTTGCAGTTGTTTGGGTTGATGCTCATGGTGATATTAACACCCTTGAGACTTCACCATCAGGAAACATTCATGGCATGCCTTTGGCTAGTTCAATGGGAATTGGACATGAAACATTAACTAACATTTATTCCTCTAGTCAAAAGGTTAAACCGGAAAATGTATTTTTATTAGGTTGTAGAGATTTGGATTTAGGTGAGCTTGAAATAATTAAGAACTATAATCTAAATATCTGGACCATGAGAGATATAAAAGAAAAGGGAATAAGTACAGTACTTAAAGAATTATTGGAAGCTATTAATAAGATTAATGCTAAAAATATACATTTAAGTTTTGATATTGATAGCTTAGACCCTAAATATGTACCTGGTACTGGCACTCCTGTAGAAGATGGATTATCCTTCTCAGAAGGAAAAGAAGTTTTAGAAACTATTTTAAATACCTCTTTAGTTAAATCAATAGATTTTGTTGAATTTAACCCAGTACTTGATAAAAATAAGAAAACTTTAGAAACTTGTATTGAATTATTAAAGGTAATTTCAAATAATCTTTAGATAAAACTTTATATCCTCTATTTCTGTTTAAATTATTGTATGTTATTATATAATATGTAAACTAGATAAGGAGGAAATTATGAAATTACTATTTTTTGATACAGAAACTACTAGTATTAAGCCAGGTAATATATGCCAGCTTAGCTATATAATAATAGATGCCTCAACTAAGCCACAAAAAACTACTGGAAAAAACTTTTTCTTTACAGTTGATAGCATGGATGCAGGAGCTGAAGCAGTTCATGGTTTTTCATTAGAAAAATTATATGAACTTTCAGATGGAAAAGAATTCTTAGAATTTGTTCATGAATTTATGCCTGACTTCTTTGATGCAGATTTTATTATAGGTCATAATGTACAGTTTGATATAAAGTTTTTAAAACATGAGTTGCAGCAACTTTGGGAAGCTGGCCTTGTGGATACTACTTGGGATCCAAAAAACACCTTCTGTACAATGGCATATTACAAACCTATTTGTAATATACTGAACCCATCAGGAACAGTTAAAAACCCTAAACTTTCAGAGGTTATAGATTATCTTCAAATATCTGAAGATGAGATAGCTAAAAAAGCAGATGAATTATTTGAAGGTAGTGGAAATTATCATGATGCAAGATTTGATACTGCTGCTACTTACTTAACAGTAATTCATGGTATGAAAAAAGGATTAATCCCTGCTGGTTACTTTAGTAGATTATTAAAAAATTAAATGGAGGTTATATAAACCTCCATTTAATTTTTTATATTTTAATATTCACTAAAAAACTTTTCTTTTAATCTTTGGCACTCTTCTCTATCCATAGGTGGAACGCCTTCAAGTCTATACTTAAGCTTTAAAGCTTCATACTTATTTACACCTAATAAATGATATGGTAAAAGTTCAACCTTTTCTACATTATCTAATGTATCAACAAATTCCTTTAATTTCCCCATATAACCTTCACTATCAGTTTTTCCAGGAACAACTACTTGTCTTATCCAAATCTTTGCATTTGATTTTTTTAAGTCTTCTAGGAACTTATTGCTTTCATCTATTTTAGAACCAGTCATATCTAAATATCCATCTTCAGTAAGATGCTTTACATCATATAATACTAAATCAGTATATTTTAAAATCTCAGTATAATCTCCAAAGCCAACTCCTGAAGTATCTATGCAGGTATGAATACCTTCTTTCTTACACTCTTTTAATAACTCTAATAAAAATTCTGGCTGTCTTAATGGATCTCCACCTGAAAAAGTTACGCCTCCTCCAGAGGTTTTAAAATAGCTCTTAAATCTTTTAATTTTAGCAAGTAATTCTTCAACTGTATACTCTTCTCCACCTTTATCACTCCAAGTATCTGGATTATGACAGTAAAGGCATCTCAGCTTACACCCTTGAAAAAAAACTACTACTCTTATTCCTGGTCCATCTACTAGACCCATTGTTTCAATGGAATGAATTCTACCCTTTAGCATATGTTATTCTCCTCTAAAAATAATAAGTGAAATCATTTCACCTATAATATTATAATTTTTTTATAAAATTTGTACAATAGAGACTTATAAAGAATTATTAAAAATGAATTTTTAATTCTTAATTTCAAATCACTTATCAACACAGTATCCTATTTCTTTTGCTACTTCTTTTGAAATATCATCCCCCAGAGCCTTCTTAATTATGCATAAACAAAGCTCTATATGTCCCATTAAATTTGAGGAAATCATTATTTTCCCATTGTCTACAAAGGATTTATTTGTCTCTATAGTATTTTCAATCTTCCATTTAGCCTTTGGAATCATTATTCCCTCAATATTACTTAAATCTTTAAATAAATGCAACCCATTAGAAAAAGATGTAATATAATCACATTCCTTATAAACCTCACTAATATACAATAAGACCTCTGTATTATCTAAAACCTTATTAATCCCCTTTCCCCCAGGGATAAATAAAATGTTTGGTCTAATCTTTTTTATTTCAAGATTATTTTCTATATCCTTAACTGATAAATAATAAAAGCTAAAATACTCTTCCTTTAGTATAGCATTTGCTTTACTAAATATTTCAAAAGGTAAGTTTCTTTCTATAATATTAGAATCATTGTAATCTAAAATAGCCACAACTTTTTTACTATTTAAATTTCCAGCTAAAAAAGTCTTTTTAGTTAATTTAAATGTCCAATGACTTTTATAACTATTAATTGCTTCAAATCCAAGTTTCTTCATCAAAAATTTAGCTTCTTCTGATTGGACTGTATCAATTATAGCTTGTCCTCCAAATTGAAGAAAATAATACTCTAATAACAATCTAAGAGCTTCTTTACCATAGCCCTTTCTTCTAAAGTTATAATGTATTTTTAAATTAATTCTTGCTACCTTAGTAGCAGAATTATATCCATGAAAACTTACTTCTCCAATAGGCTCATTCTCTAGATTATATACAAGACAATAAAAATTTTTACCATCTGTTGGATATACCATCTTCTTATAAAACATTTCCCACTTATCTCTTGAAAATGAATATACCTCTCCAGTATCACCAATATTCTTTTTATCACTCCAAAGTTCTTTAACATAAGATAACTCATTAAACTCTGGCATTTTAATATATACACTTTTCCCATTCCTTCTATACAAATTAATATTGCTATCCATTTTATATCACCCACAGCTTATATCTTAAATAATTAACTATAATTAAATATCTCACAAATCATACCTATAATCAAGAAATTAGCACAAACATTATATAAATATGAAAAATTGTTATTTGCTTAATAATACTAATTAATATATAAATACTCTTTTTCATAGACCTAAGAATTTATCTCACTTTAAATATATTTCATTTTTTACCATAAAGTTCTACTTCAAATATAAATTTAGTATTACTAAACTTTAAGTGTTGTTTTATTAAACCTTTTTTCTAAAAAACTTCTCTACCTTAATAATATCAATACTTACAAAGAATATTTTTTTAATATTTTTTTCAAAAAAATATTGATTTATTTTTGATAAGTAATTATAATATACCTTGTTTGTTTAGTAATTTTAAACCTAATGTTTAGTATATATGTTTCAATTAATCATATTTATACTGTTTACTTTATAAAATTATAAATTAATAATCTTACTTAAGTAAAAATATAAAGAATTGAAATCATATAATCTTTAATTATATAGGTTTCTAAAATATTAGCCCTACATAAATCTCATAAAAGTATATTTTAATGAAGTTTAATGTAAGCTATTTATTTAGAGCTTATATATTATAAATTTATATCAGATGGAGGTACATTATGGAAATCGGTGAGAAAATACGCAGATTGCGCATAGAAAAGCAATTAACTCAAGAAGAGCTTGCAAATAGATGTGAATTATCTAAGGGTTTTATATCGCAAGTAGAAAATGATTTAACTTCTCCATCAATAGCAACATTAATTGATATTTTAGAAATTCTAGGAACTAACTTAACAGAGTTCTTTAGTGATGCTACTGAGGAAAAAGTTGCTTTTACTTATGAAGATATGTTTGAAACAGAAAACGAAGAGTTAAAATATAAATTAATGTGGCTAATACCTAATGCACAAAAGAACGAAATGGAACCAATAATGATAACTTTAGAACCTCAAGGGCAATATGTGGAAGAAGAACCACATGAGGGTGAAGAATTTGGTTTTGTATTATCGGGAACTATAATATTACATTTAGGTAAAAAGAAATTTAAGGTGAAAAAAGGTGAAAGCTTTTATTTTAAGCCTAGAGCTAATCA
Source organism: Clostridium sp. (assembly GCA_018372555.1). Taxonomy (GTDB): domain Bacteria; phylum Bacillota; class Clostridia; order Clostridiales; family Clostridiaceae; genus Clostridium. Next base: position 15,530 of record JAHAIU010000035.1, on the reverse strand, counting down.
TTATATATCTAATGCTGGTAAAACCCAAGCAAAGGTAATATGGATTAGTACTCCACCATCATTTTAATCTATAGAAAGAGGTGTTTATTTTGGAACAAAATATAATTGAAATAAAAGGAATCTCTAAATCTTTTGAAGATAACTGTGTTTTAGATGATCTTTCTTTAAAAATAAGAAAAAATGAATTTTTAACATTACTTGGTCCAAGTGGATGTGGAAAAACTACTACTCTTAAAATTATTGCAGGCTTTGAAGAAGCTGATAATGGTGAGGTTTTATTTAATGGTACTGATATATCCACATTACCTCCATATAAGAGACCAGTAAACACCGTATTCCAAAAGTATGCTTTATTCCCTCATATGAATGTATATGAAAATATAGCTTTTGGTTTAAAAATCAAGAAAACTCCTAAGGATGAAATAGATTCAAAAGTTAAAGAAATGCTAAAACTAGTATCTTTAACTGGCTTTGAAAAAAGAAAAATAGAATCTTTAAGTGGTGGTCAACAGCAAAGAGTTGCTATTGCAAGAGCACTAATTAATGAACCAGAAGTTCTTTTATTAGATGAACCTCTTGGTGCACTAGATTTAAAGCTTAGAAAAGAAATGCAATTAGAACTTAAAAGAATTCAACAAAGACTAGGAATTACATTTATCTTCGTAACTCATGATCAAGAAGAAGCACTTACTATGTCAGATACAATTATAGTTATGAATAAAGGAAAGATTCAACAAATGGGATCTCCTGAAGATATATATAATGAACCTTCTAATGCATTCGTTGCAGATTTTATTGGAGAAAGTAATATATTAGATGGAGTAATGCTTGAAGATTATAAGGTTAAATTCTGTAATAGAATATTCGATTGTGTAGATAAAGGCTTTAATAAGGATGAATTAATAGATGTAGTTGTAAGACCAGAAGATATTAAAATAGTTGATGCTAATGATGGAATGCTTAAAGGAATGGTAAAGTCAATTATATTTAAGGGAGTTCACTATGAAATGGAAGTTGAAGAAGGAAATAGAACTTGGATAATTCACAATACTAAGTTTGCTGAAGTTAATTCTGAAGTGGGACTAGATATTTACCCTGAAGATATTCATATTATGAGAAAGGTTTCTCAATAATGAAAAAAATTAATAAAAAAAGTCTATCAGCTTATCCATTTATATTTTGGAGTGGTTTATTCATAGTAATTCCTTTATTAATAGTATTATTTTTCGGCTTTACAATAGCTAACCCTGATGGAGGGTATAGTTTTTCATTAGAAAACTTTACTAGATTACTTCAACCTCAATATATTAAAGTATTTGGACGAAGTTTAGAACTTGCATTATTATCAACTTTTTGGTGCTTAATCTTAGGCTATCCTGTTGCATATATAATTTCTAAAATGAAACCATCTAAAGGAAATATATTAATTATGCTATTTATAGTTCCTATGTGGATGAACTTCCTTTTAAGAACTTATGCTTGGTTACCTATTCTAGGTAAGAATGGATTCATTAATAATATGTTAGCACAAATAGGACTTGGACCATTTAACTTTTTATATAATGATGGCGCAGTTATTTTAGGTATGATATATAACTTCTTACCTTTTATGGTTTTACCAATATATACTGTTTTAACTAAAATAGATAATGACTTATTAAATGCTGCTGCTGACCTAGGGGCAAGCAGAATGCAGATATTTAGAAAAATAACTTTACCTCTAAGTATGCCTGGAGTTATATCAGGAATAACAATGGTATTTATGCCAGCTGTATCAACCTTTGTAATTTCTAGATTACTAGGTGGTGGTCAATACATGCTTTTAGGTAACTTAATTGAACAACAATTTACAATGATGGGTGATTGGAACTTCGGTTCATCTATATCTATCTTTATGATGATAATTATATTAGTTTGTATGGCTATTATGAATATGTTTGATAAATCAGATTCTAAGGAAGGAGGCGGACAATTATGGTAAAAGGTTTTGAAAATTTCATTAAGAAATTTTACTTAGTATTAATATTTATTTTCTTATATTTACCTATTGCTGCCTTAATAATCTTTTCATTTAATGATTCTAAGACTATGGGAAGTTGGTCAGGTTTTACTTTAAAATGGTATGAAGAACTTTTCCAAAATGAAACTATTATGCAAGCACTATTCTTTACAGTAGTAATTGCAGTTATTTCATCATTAGTTGCAACTGTAATAGGTACACTTGCAGCAATTGGAATTAATAAAATGAAGGGTCCAAAAAAGGCACTACTACTAAATATAAATTATTTACCAGTGCTAAACCCTGATATAGTAACAGGAATTTCCTTAATGAGTTTATTTATCTTCTTAAGACCTCTTACTAAATTAGATTTTGGTTTTACTACTATGCTTCTAGCACATATAACATTTAACATCCCTTATGTTATACTTGCAGTATTACCAAAACTTAGACAATTACCTGAGAATATAGAAGAGGCTGCCTTAGACTTAGGAGCAACGCCTTCATATACTTTAAGAAAGATAATATTGCCTCAAATTAGACCTGGTATCTTTGCAGGTATGCTTATGGCCTTTACAATGTCTGTAGATGATTTTGTAATAAGCTTCTTTACAGCAGGACCAGGAGTTACTAACCTTTCTATAGAAATATTTGCTATGGCTAGAAGAGGAATTAAGCCTGAAATTAATGCTCTTTCAACTCTAATGTTTGTAACAGTATTAACCCTTCTATTAATTGCAAATAGAAAAGAATTTACATCAAGGGGTGATAAAGTTGAAAAGGCTTAAAAAATTACTTGCTGTTGTATCTTCTTTAGTATTAACTACCTCTCTTTTTGTAGGTTGTGGTAATAGTGAAGAAAACGGTAAAAGAGTATTAAATGTTTTTAACTACGGTGACTATATTAATGAAGATTTAATTTCAAAGTTCGAAGAAGAAACTGGTATTGATGTAATATACAATACTTATGAGTCTAATGAAATAATGTATCAAAAAGTTAAAAACAGCCCTGGTACCTATGATTTGATCTTTCCTTCTGACTATATGGTTGAGAAAATGATTAAAGAAGATATGCTAGAAAAAATAGATTTTAACAATATACCTAACTTTAAATATATTGGTGAAGATTTTAAAAATCTTTCTTACGATCCTAGCAACGAATACTCTATTCCTTATATGTGGGGAACAATTGGTATAATATATGATGCTGATAGAGTTGATGAGGAAATCGATAGCTGGGATGCTTTATGGGATCCAAAATATAAAGGTGAAATATTTATGTTTGATTCTATTAGAGATACTCTTGCAATTTCACTAGCTAAGCTTGGATATTCAATAAATTCTACAAATCAGGAAGAATTAGATGAAGCTGTTAATGAACTAATTAAGCAAAAACCTCTAGTTCAATCTTATGTAATGGATGAAGTAAAAGATAAAATGATAAATGGCGAAGCAATATTTGCTACAGTTTATTCTGGCGATGCAATCTATATTCAAGAGGAAGCTCCTGATTTAAACTTACAATATGTAGTTCCTAAAGAAGGTTCTAATAAATGGTTTGATGTTATGGTTATCCCTAAAGGTGCTAAGCATAAAACAGAAGCAGAACAGTTTATAAACTTCTTATCAGAACCCGAAAATGCTGCTGAAAATGTAGATTATATTGGATATGCTACTCCAAATATGGGAGCATATGAACTTTTAGATGAAGAAACTCAAGAAGATGAAACAGTATATCCATCAGAAGAAGTTCTAGATAAATGTGAAATCTTTATTGACTTAGGAAATAAAATTAAGCTATATGATGATGCTTGGCTAAAAGTAAAAATAAATTAATTATAATAAGTCTACTGCAAATTTACATGCAGTAGACTTTATTAAATACTAAAAATGTTAATTATTTAACTCCCCAAACCATAGTTCAACTTCTCTTTTTGCATTTTCTATACTATCAGAAGCATGCACACAGTTCTCTGTTTTATTATCTGCGTATAAATTTCTTATAGTTCCTTCTTTAGCTACCTCTGGATCTGTATTACCATTTATTTCTCTAACCTTATCTACTGCATTTTCTCCTTCTAGAACTAATGCACATAGAGGACCTGAAGTAATAAATGATAATAATTTTTTGTAGAATCCCTTCCCAATATGTTCTGCATAATGGATGTTAGCAAATTCTTCAGTAATAGTTTCCATTTTGAGTTTAATAATACTTAAATCATTTTCTTCATACCTACTAATGATCTTGCCTATTAATTTCTTCCTTACTGCATCTGGTTTAATCAAGACTAATGATCTTTCCATATATCTTCCTCCATAAAAAAACTCTCCTCTAAATTATACCATCTATTGTCTATTTTTATTAACATAAATTTAGAAAACATTTAAAATTTTCAATAAATTGTGCTATAATTCTTATAAATATATGAATAAGGAGGTATTTATGGTTAGATACTATATTGTTGTAGATGGTAGAGTCCAAGGTGTCGGCTTTAGATTTCATTGCCAAATGAATGCCACAAACCTTAATTTAACTGGTTGGGTACGTAATATGTCTAATGGAATGGTCGAAATGGAAGTCCAAGGAACAGAACCCACTTTAGCTAAATTTATAAGCTTAATTAGTAAAGGTAACTATTTCATAAGAGTTACCTCTGTTTCCAAAAAAGAAATTCCACTGATAGACTCAGAAACTAAATTCAAAATAAAATAAAATGCAAAGATAAATAGAATATACTCCATAAGCTAAATATCTGCAAAAAGAAGTTCTAGGCTCGTAAAAACTGCTAGACCAATAGTTTTGGTAGAACTCGCATACGCTTAAACAAGCCAACAACTCTAAGTCCTAACAGCTTTCACTTCACAAAGTACTTCTAATTTTTCGCCATATGCTTATATTTTCTATTTATCTTTTCTAACAATTCACAATTTAAAATAACCCATTCTGTCACATGGTACTTCATCAAAATTTTCCACACACTCAACAACAATCGTTGAAATTCAGCTCGTCTGAATTTCCTCCTTTAGTATCACTACATCAAAAATATTAAATTACTCAAGAAGTCTTTAACATATTGTGCGTAGGTCGACTTGGAGCTCGCGACGGAGACAGAGCATAATATGTTAAAGACTTCTACTCAATTTAATTCTAATTGTTTCTTTTAGCTTCTGTATCAAATACCATTAAATTATTTTCTTGAATAACTTTTACTAACTTATCTGCATAAACTAAATTTCCCACCTCATCTTTTGCAGTACTATACCCTGCATTTTCTAAAGCTTGTGCTTGCTCCTTATATGTTTTCCCATTAAATAACCCATTTTGTGCATATCTTTCATTTTCATATAAGAATTTTCCATGATCCCTTATAGATTCCTTTAAACTATCATAAGCTCGAAAAGCACCTACTATTACATCATCATAGTTTTCCATAGTTTCTAAATCTACACTATCTCCATCCCATCTACTATCAGCCTTAATTCCAAAAAGATTATTATATTCTGATGATAATGTCGATTCTCCCCAGCCAGATTCTAAAATAGCCTGTGATATTGTTATAGATGGTAAAATTCCATATTTTTTATAATTTTCATAGGCTATACTCTCAACATCACTAATAAATTTTTTCTTATCATCATCATTTGCAAGCTCTGTATGAATGTAATTATTCTTTAAAGTATTTAATTTTTCAATTGTCTCTTTTTCATCATTACTTTTTAAATCAAAAGATTTAATTGCAGACTTAAAGCTATTTAAACCAACAATGTTCCCATCATTATCTTTTTTTAGTAAACTATTTACTATAATTTCTGATGTATCTTCTTTAATTGAAAAATCACTATCATTAATAACATAATTAATTGCAGCTATCTCCTGCCAATTTAATTGATATCCATTTATAGTATATTTATCTGCTAAATCTATATAGCTTTGTATTTCTTCCATTGATAGAATCATCTTATTACTAGAACTATTAAATAATCCAAATAATTTTACTGTTATTACAGACATTACTGTAATAAAAAATACTAATAAAAAAATTATAACTTTTACATTTTTATTAATAAACTTTACCTTGCTGTAGTTATTTAAACCACTGTAACTCCCCTTATATATAAGACTCACCCCTCTAAATTTACTTAATAGCATGTCTATGTTTTAATTAATTATCAATATCACTATATATCTAGAAATTAGAAGTCAAAATGATTATTTAGTAAAATATCAAGAATCAAATCACCAATTTTCTAATTTTTGTATAAGTTGATAAAATCATTATCGAAAACACTTTATACTTCTCATTATCACTTATATATTATAATAATATTTCCTATAATTAAATCTTATTATTAAAACTTAAGAATTAATTTATATTTAGTAAATAGATTAGGTAAGATTAGTCAAATAGCTTAGCTATCCTAGGAATAACAAAAATTTATACCGTTGCTTCTGGTATTATTCATAAACTTTGAATTTAGTTATTATTAATCAAGGTAATTTTTACAAAACTGAAAAAACTCAGTCTAAGCTGAGTTTTAATTATTTTATCTCAAATTTTCTAAGCTACTTCTACTATCTCTGATTTTTCTTTCAACTCTTTAAAGTATTCTTCTGTTTCTGATATTACTATCTTCCTTAGGCCTATTAATCCTATTAAGTTAGGGAATGCCATTAATCCATTTACTATATCTGCTATAATAAATATCATCTCTAATGGTAAGAATGGTCCAACTGCTACTAGAGCAATAAATATTAGCTTATAAGGCTTGATTCCTTTTACTCCAAATAAATATTCTATACATCTTTCGCCATAGTAATTCCACCCTAATATTGTAGTAAAAGCAAAGAACATAAGTCCAATATTAACTATATACTTTCCTAAAACAGCTATTGGTAAACCTAATTCAAAGGCTGCTGTTGTAAGAGCTGCTCCTTCTAATGATCCACTAAAAGTACCTGTAATTACTATAACTAATCCAGTCATTGTACAAATTACTATAGTATCAATAAAAGTACCTGTCATTGATATTAATCCTTGTCTTACTGGTGAATTAGTTTTAGCAGCAGCTGCTGCTATTGGGGCACTTCCAAGTCCTGCTTCATTTGAAAATACTCCTCTTCCAATACCTCTTTGCATTGCTATAGTAATAGTTATCCCAACTGCTCCACCTAAAGCAGCTTGAGGATTAAAGGCACTCTCTATAATTAAAGAAATAGCCGCTGGAATCTTATTAAAATTGAAGAATAATACAAGTAAAACTCCAACTATATATAGTCCTGCCATAAATGGAACTACTGCTTCTGATACTTTGGAAATTCTCTTTATTCCACCTAAAGTTACTAATGCCACTAAAACTGTTACTACTACTGCAGTTACTATGATAGGAATATTAAATCCTATTGATGCTGCATCAGCAATAGACTTTACTTGTCCAAAAGTACCTATTCCTAATAAGGCTACCCCAACTCCAAATATAGCAAATATATTTGCTAGCCAGTTTAGTCCTAAACCATTTTTTATATAGTACATAGGCCCACCTGACATTTGTCCATTTTCATCTACTTCCCTATATTTAATAGCTAGTACTCCTTCAGCATATTTAGTAGCCATACCAAAGAAAGCTGCTATCCACATCCAAAATAATGCTCCCGGTCCACCTGCTTTAATAGCTGTAGCAACACCTACTATATTACCTGTACCAATAGTTGCTGATAAAGCTGTGCATAATGCTCCAAAGCTTGAAACATCCCCCTTTGCACTTTCATCATTATCTTCTTCCTTAGAAAATATATACTTAATAGCTAATGGCAATCTAAATATTTGTAACAATTTTAGCTTCCATGTTAAGTATATACCTGTTCCAACTAACAAAATAAGTAATGGTGGTCCCCATATAATAGTGTCCACTAAGTTTAAAAAAGTTTCAATTTGTTTTAACATAAAAAAATCCCCCTTAAATTATCTTTACGGAGGAGAATAGATAGTAAAAGTACTTATAATAAAAATGAATAATTATTGATCTAAAGTATATCAAATTTCACAAAAATAATTTGATTTTTAAACTTCCAAAGGAGCTTTTTCACTAATTTCTTCATTTTAAATTATATGATAGTATACTATCCTTTCCCCTGTCCTTTTACCTGAGAGTTTCAATGTAACTGTCTTACTATAAAAATAAGAATAATTTATTTAAAATTTCCTATAGGAATTTTCTCATTAATTATTCATTCTTTACTTTATGACAATTCCACTTTGCTCCTTCGGTGCTCTTTCGAGTCTCTCCAGAGGTTCGTCCAGCAACGGTCCTAATACCTGAAAGATTTACTTCTTCGGTGGATTTAATAAAAATCACTCTCCCGCTACCTTCAACCGAACGTTATAAAATTATATTGTTATTATATACGCATATCTCAATATATTCAATACCTATTCAAATTTTTAAATATAAATCAAATATTTTCTGATGTATACTTTTATTTTTTTATTAATAATTTCCCTAAGTTATTATCTATTTTTTATAAATTATCATATTTTGCAATATTAAATTCATATAATTATATTTTTGCAAGAAATATTTGCTTTTTATTTCTTTATCTATATACTATTAATATATAAGTTATAATAAATTTTTTTACATTTTCAGGTTATATATAATAAGTAGAATATGTTAACAGAGTATAGTTATCTTAAATACAAATTAAAATTGTACATGCTTTAAATTAATATAATTTACTTTTAAAATTTTTCACTTAAGATTCTATAAAACTACAAGATGTAAATTATTTATTTAAACATAGATATAGTTGATAATTACATTAGGAGAATTGAAATGAACGAAAAATTAGATAAAAATACCCTAAAAAATCTTTATGGTAAGATAAGCCCCTTTGAATTGAAGGATAAACTAATTTCACTGGCTAACTTAAATAAAGATAAATTTAAAGGAACAATATTAGATGCTGGAAGAGGAAATCCAAATTGGATTGCTTCATCTCCTAGACAAGCCTTCTTTGCTTTAGGTAACTTTGCTTTAGAAGAATGTTCAAGAACTTTTTCATTAAATGCCCTTGCAGGAATGGCTAATAAAAAAGATATTTATTCAAGATTTAAAGATTATTGTAGAATTAATCACTCTACTCAAGGTGTTAATCTTTTAAAAGAAATAATTGATTATTCTATAAATGAATATAATTTTAATGAAGATGATTTTCTATTTGAATTAGTTGACGGAATTATTGGAGATAACTATCCATATCCTGATAGAAATCTTATACATATAGAAAAGATAGTTAATAACTATTTAATGAAGGAACTTGGCTGTTCACCTACTTATAACAAAGACTTTGATGTTTTTTCAGTTGAAGGTGGCACTGCTGCCATGTGCTATATATTTGATTCCTTAACATATAATAACCTTTTAAATAAGGGCGATACTATCGCTTTAATGACACCAATATTTACACCTTATTTAGAAATACCTCTTCTTCCTGAATATGATTTTAACGTTGTACATATTCATGCAGATGAAGTAGATGAAAATAATAACTTAACTTATCAATATTCAAGAAAAGAACTAGAAAAACTTAAGGATAAAAGTATTAAGGCATTATTTGTAGTAAATCCAAACAATCCAGCTTCTATGGCCCTTACTGAAAAATGCATAGAAAACTTAGTAGATGTAGTTAAAACATATAATGAAGATTTAATGATTATAACAGATGATGTGTACTGTACCTTTATAAATAATTTTAAGTCAATTATTTCATACTTACCTTATAACACTATTTGTGTTTATTCATTATCTAAGTACTTTGGAGTAACAGGTTGGAGACTTGGAACTATTTTACTACATAAAAATAATGTTTTTAATAAATTAATATCTAGTTCTTCCAATAAAATTGATACAAATGAAAGGTACAAGCACCTAAGTCTAACTCCAGATAATATACAATTTATTGATAGGCTAGTTGCTGATAGTAGAAAAGTAGCCTTAAACCATACATCAGGTCTTTCTACTCCACAACAAGTACAAATGGCTTTATTCTGTGGTTTTACTCTTATAGATAAAGAAAATTCATATAAAAATTCTACTATTAATATATGTAGAAAAAGAAAAGCTTTATTATTTGAAGGCCTTGAATCAGAAATTATAGAGAATTCTATGGATGCATCTTATTATACTGAAATTAATATAATTGATTGGTCTAAGACTATATATGGTGAAGATTTTGCAAATTATATTTTAGATAATTATGATCCTTTTGATTTTCTATATGATTTAGCAAAAGATTATTCAATTATTTTGCTAAATGGAGATGGTTTTGCATCATCACAATGGTCGTTTAGAATATCATTAGCTAACTTAAATAATAATTACTACTTTATCATAGGCAAATCTATTAAAAATTTAGTTTTATCTTTATTTAATGAATATAAAGATACTAAACTAACATTTAAAAATGAAGAAGTAATTAATTTATAAACAAATAAATAAAGCTTCCAATATAATAAGAAAGTTAGATCTAATAATGATTTCATTAAATAACTTATATATTGGAAGCTATAGTTTTATCTTCTTCTATATATAGAGCTGTTTCATTATCAGCTCAAATTAAGAATTAAAAATTATTAATGTAATTCTTACAAATTTAATAAACTTACTTTCATTTTTAAAACTCCATAAGGAGTATTTTCATTAATTTTTCATTATGCGACAGCACTACTTATTTATCTATTTATAAAGTCTATTTATAGCACTAAATACTGCCTTTATAGAAGCTACAGTTATATTACTATCAACACCTACACCAAAAGTAGTATTTCCATTATCTATTCTCTTCATTTCAACATAAGCTGCTGCCTTAGCTTCAGATCCTTCCCCTAAAGAATGTTCGGCATAATCTAAAATAGTAGTTTCCACCAACTTACTATTAGTTAATGCCTTTTTTAATGAGTCTATTGGTCCATTACCATTAGCCTTAAATGTTTTATCTTCACCCTTATAAGAAACTGTAATATTAATTTTAGTGTTATTTCCTTCAGTTTCTATATTGTCATTATCTTCAACCTTAAATTTAACTAATTTAAATGGTTCTTCTATAGCTAAATATTCTTTATTAAACTTGTCCATAATTATCTTTGGCGAAATCTCACCACATTTTTCAGTTACTTTTTGTATTACTTCTCCAAATTCCTTATGCATCTTCTTAGGCATCTTATATCCATAATGACTTTCAAGAACGAAAGCAACTCCACCCTTACCAGATTGACTATTAATTCTTACTAAGGCTTCATACTCTCTTCCTAAATCACTAGGATCAATAGGTAAATATGGAACTTCCCAATATTTATTACCTCTCTCCATGTATTTTTTCATGCCTTTATTAATTGCATCTTGGTGAGAGCCTGAGAATGCAGTAAATACTAATTCTCCTGCATATGGATGTCTTATATGAACTGGTATCTTACAACATTTTTCATATACATCTATAATTTTATTGATATTATCTAATTTAAGCTCTGGATCTATTCCATGAGAAAACATATTATATGCTAAATTAATAATATCCACATTTCCAGTTCTTTCTCCATTTCCAAATAAAGTTCCTTCTACTCTATCTGCTCCAGCCATTAATGAAAGCTCAGCCGTAGCTACCCCAGTTCCTCTATCATTATGAGGATGTACACTTAATATAACTCTATCTCTATTAGAAAAATTACTACTCATCCATTCAATTTGATCTGCAAATACGTTTGGAGTATCCATTTCAACTGTTGAAGGAAGGTTTATGATTACCTTTTCTTCCTCTGTAGCTCCCCATGCATCTAAAACAGCCTCACATATTTCTAAAGCATAATCTAATTCTGTACCAGTAAAACTTTCAGGTGAATACTCTAAATAAACTTTACCATTAAATTTTTTAGTATACTCTTTAACAAGCTTAGTACCGTCTACTGCAATAGCCTTAATTTCATCTTTACTCATATTAAAAACTACATCCCTTTGAAGTATAGACGTTGAGTTATAAATATGGACGACTGCCTCTTTTACTCCTTCTAAAGCTTCAAAGGTTCTTTCTATAAGATGTGGTCTAGCCTGAGTTAAGACTTGTACCCTAACATCATCTGGAATTAAATTATTATCTACTAATGTTCTTAAAAATTCAAACTCTATTTGTGATGCTGAAGGAAAACCTACCTCGATTTCCTTAAAGCCAAGTTCTACTAATAAATTAAACATTTTTATTTTTTCATCAACATTCATAGGATTAATTAGTGCTTGATTTCCATCCCTTAAATCAACACTACACCAAATCGGAGCCTTTTCTATCTCTTTATCTGGCCATGTTCTTTCTTTTAATTTAATAGTTTGAAACTTTTTATACTTTTTGTAATTCATTTAAATGCCCCCTTATTTACTATTTTGGAAATTAAAAAACCGCATAAACCCTCCATATATTGGAGCGATTTACGCGGTACCATCCAAGTTTATAACTTACTTTAAATAACGGTATTATATACCGACAAGACCTAATACCCCTTCAGTCTTGTGGCTCCTGAGCGAGTTCAAAAGTGATAATATGCGGGCTCTCACCATACCCCAACTCTCTTAAATATCTCATGCCTTCTACTACTCTCATTCCAAGCCTTTTAATATTTAGTTAATTAGTAATATACTACAAATTTTTTCCAATGTCAATGTTGTTTTTCGAATTTTCTAAATCTTTTAGATTTCTAATCTATTTCTTATTTCTCCATTGTAAAAAGCTTTTATATTATTAATAACTTCAGTAAATAACCTATCTCTAGCTTCTATACTTGCCCATGCTATATGTGGTGTTAAAATTAATCTTTCTATGTTTTTTACAGCTGTTAAAGGATTATCTTCTTTTATAGGTTCAACTTCAAATACATCTAGAGCAGCTCCTGCAATTAATTCTTCATCAATAGCTTTTGCTAAGTCCTTTTCTACTACTATAGGACCTCTTCCCATATTAACTAATATTGCATTCTTCTTCATTTTCTTTAATGCATCATAATCAATAAGATCTTCTGTATTTTTATTTAATGGTGCATGTATAGAAATTATATCTGATTTTGCTAATAAATCATCAAAATTAACTCTTTCATATTCACTATTAGAGTTTTTACCTGAAGTTGAATAATAAACAACCTTTACTCCAAAAGCTTCAGCAATCTTAGCAACTCTTCTACCTATTGCTCCTAAACCTACTATTCCCCAAGTCTTGCCTTCTAGTTCATAAAAAGGGACACTTACATTTGTAAACAATCCACTTTTTGCATAGTCTAATGATTTTACATAGTTATCATAGTATGCAATTTTATCATATAATGATAGTACTGTTGCAAAAGTATGTTGAGCTACTGTGTTAGTTGAATATCCTGCTACATTAGTTACTGCAATTTTCTTAGACTTTGCATATTCTATATCAATATTATTAAAACCTGTTGCAGTTTCACAAATTAATTCTAAGTTCTTTGCATTTTTAAGATTTTCTTCCTTAAGAACAACCTTATTAGTTAAAACTATATGAGCATCCTTTATTCTATCTTCTACTTCTTCAGCCTTAGTTGAATCATAATAAGTAACCTTACCTAAATTCTCAAGTTCACTAAAGTTTAAATCTCCCAAAGTCTTTTTATCTAAAATAACTATATTTTTCATAGCTTATCCTCCTAGTAATAACTTTCTAATATTTTAAAATATATTAACTCATTCCTTATAAATTATTCAGAATCACTTTATATTAACTTTAATAAATCTATAGGCTTGTCTATAAAATAATCTGGTTTAGATTCCTTTAAAACTTCTAAATCAATAAAAGTGTAATTTACTCCGCAAGTCTTACATCCAGCATTTTTGCCACAATATATATCGTAAATACTATCTCCAACCATAATAGCTTCACTAGGACTAACCCCAAGTTCACTACATGCCTTTAAAGCTGGTTCACCATTTGGTTTATGTAACTTTGTTGATTCTGGAGTAATTATAACGTCCATATAATCATATATTCCAGCTATTTTCATTCCTCTAATTGCAAGCTCTGCTCTCTTAGATGTTACTATAGCAAGCTTAATTTTCTTTTCCTTTAATGACTCTAAAACTTCTTTTACGCCTTCAAAAGCATGGCACATGTTATCATGTAGATCTTCATTATATTTTCTATAATAAGCTACTAACTTCTCTACATCCTCTTCCTTTGCATGTTTTCTAAAAGGTTCTCCTAAAGGTCTACCAAAGAAATCTGCTATTTCCGCTTTCCCAAGCTCCATATTTAAGTTATCTTTAAAAGTTCTATAAAAAGAATTGTAAATTAACTCGTTAGTATCTAACAATGTTCCGTCTAAATCAAATAATAATGCTTTTATCATTTTTCCTCCTATTTATCTATGTTTCAATACATAATCTACATTTTAAGGACTTATGTTATCTTAAGTAAAAAATAACTCTAAAAGTAAATTATATTAATTGAAGTCATATATCTTAAATTTTATATAAGTTTATTTTGTAATTACATAACTAAACTTTTACATATAAACTCATTTATAAAATGCAAAAATTTCATTACAACTTATATACTTTATCCGATTGCTACCATTACTAACACTCCTACCTTCTATAGGTGGTAGCTAAGCACTGCTACGCGCCTGGATTAGTTCTTCTAAGCTTCAGATGGATAAGAATCATGCACTCTGTTAAAGTAATTCACACAAAATGCAAGATTTTGATTCTCCACTTTTTAAAAAAGCTCCATCTTAAGCTAAGAATCACTTTATTTAATAATAACATATAAAAATGTACTTAGGCAAAACTACTTATTGTAGACAGAACTCTTTATTAATTTTTAAGCTAATAAAAAAAGGATGTCATCCATCCTATAATTATTTAAAAATAAATTTTGCTTATATAATTACAAATCAAAGAGACTAATTTGCTCATTCTTATATAACTTTTTATAATCCTCTATTATATCTTTCATTTTATAGACAATTCCAAGTCTCCTACATTCCTCACTAAAAATTTTATAAAGTTCTCTAGCTTTAGGACTTGAGCACATATAATTGTTTTGAAATTCTCTTATATATCTTTCTTTTATTTTAGGAAATTCTTTATCTAACTTATCAAAAAAGTGTATTCTTTGATTTGATCTTAAGGTTACTCCAAAAGCAGGGTATACGAATTTAGCACCATTTTCTTTAGCTTTTCTAACAATACTTATTATATTTTCCTCAGTATCATTAATAAAAGGAAGAATCGGCATTAATAAAATTCCTGTGTAAATCTCTGCATCAGATAATTTCTTAATAGCTTTAAACCTTTCAGATGATAGGCAAACATTAGGCTCTATTTTCTTACTAAGTTCATCATCTGCTGTTGTTATTGTAATTTTACATAATACAGGTGAATGTTCTTTAATTCTTTTTAATACATCTATATCTCTAATAATTAAATCACTTTTAGTAGCAATTGCTGCCCCATAATTATATTTATCTATTAATTCCAA
>JAHAIU010000402.1 GCA_018372555.1 Clostridium sp. | reverse complement strand
ATGGTGAGGCGAATTTAAATAATATAGCAGGGATGGTTGGAGAAGAAGCTAGTAAGATAAATTCTATAAGTGAACAAACATCCATTAAGATAAATCAGAATAAGAAAAAGAATATTGGTTCATTTAATATAAACAGCACAAGATCTAATAGAGAAGAAAGATTAGATTATGTTAAGCACTCCAATGAAGGGGCAGAAGAAAGTATTCAAGTAAATTTCGAAGAGTTAATTAAAAATAGAGAAGATACTACTGATAGATATGATAGGAAGAATAAAGTGGAAATGAATTATGGAAAAGCTACATTAAATAAAGAAGCTAAAGGGGAGATGACAATAGTAGAAAATGAGAATTTAATAACAGGAGAAGTAGCAAGGAAGGAAGAGGACACAAGTATTTCAGAAGACCCTATTCAAAATAATAACAACACTTTATCTAAGGATATGAATAGGGGTTGTTCAGTAAATGATACAACAAAGACTAATCTACTAAATAACTTAACTACTATAAATACTAATGATTTAAAAAGTATAAAAGATAAATTAGAGTTTATATTAAATTATTTAAATATTAGAGCTAATGTAAATTATAGAATCAGTAATAGAAAGACATTTGGATTAATTACAGCAAGGCTTAGGGAAGGTTTTACTGCTGAAGATTTTAAAGTTGTTATTGATAAAAAGGTTAGTGAGTGGAGTGGTACTAACTTTGAACAATATCTAAACCCTTTTACTTTATTTGGGGATAAGTTTGAGCTTTATTTAAATCAAAAGGTTGCTTCTAAAAAGAATAATGGCAATGGAGGAGTTGGCAATTCTAAGAGTGGGAAATTTTATAAGCAAGACACTAGAAAGTTAAGATTTCATAACTTTACAGGTAGGGAAGTTGATTATGATGCTATAGAAAAGCAGCTATTAGGATGGGAGTAGTAATAATATTACTGTGGAAGCTAAAAGAATATTTCTAAAGGGGAAATCTAGTATTTTGTATGGATAATAAAATAAATAGAACTTTTGTTTATAAATGGCATTAAGATAGGGTTCTAGAGGCTTAATCAATAATTAAATGGTATAAGTAATTAGTATTAATTTAATATATTGAGATTCAGATTTAGATAAATTTAATCCTTTCATATGGTAAATATTTACAATTGATGATTTCTATGTTACGATGTAAATGATTAATGATGCGTGTTACCTAAAATGGGCATTAGCTAGCTTATTCGTCGTAGGGATAGGTTAGCTTTTTTCATTTTTAATTATTAATTTTTAATTGTGCACAGAATCTTAAGCTTTAATATGCAGCATAGCACAGAATCTTAAATTTTAATGGGTAGCATAGTTATAACATTGAGAGGAGGGAGATAAATTTTTTATCTGTCATAGTAGATTAATATAAAGTGATTCTTAAATGTAGCCATTAGATAAGTTCTACAGGATGACTAGATAATATTAATTATTTATTTCTAAAACTAAAAAGATATTATTTATGGGAGGGAAGGGTATAATGAAGAAAAGGATGGATAATATTTCAAAGAGAATATTGCCGCTCTTCATAGTCTTTACTATGTTGTTTTCTTTTGTTCCTGTACATGCAGAAGTAAATACAGAGGTAGAGCGAGAGAATTTAGCTTTAGGAAAAAGTGCTACTGCATCAGGATATGAAGCAGGAAGTAATTTTACAGCAGCTAAGGCTGTTGATGGGAATGTAGATAGACCAGCAGATATTAATAAGGGGGGAACCTCAAGATGGGCATCAAACCTTAATGCAGTAAAACCATGGATGACAATTGATTTAGGAGAAGTTAAAGCTTTTGATGAAATTGCAATTGAATGGGAAAGAAGAAATGTAAATTTATACAAAGTAGAAGTATCAGATGATAATGCTACTTGGACTGAAGTTCATAAGAGAGCAACTAAAAATCAAGTTAAAGAAGTTTTAGATGTTGGATCACAAAAGGCAAGATATGTAAGAATAACTATTGAAGATTATTCTCCAACACAAGAAGGTAGTACTATTAGTT
>JAHAIU010000034.1 GCA_018372555.1 Clostridium sp. | reverse complement strand
AGATTTTTTATAAGATCATCTCTATAACTTAGGAGGTTTTACACAGTAAAACCTCCTTCATTTTTTCATTCCTTCATTGTGCACTAGCACCTTCATTCTTTCATTTTTTAATCTCTATTGTGAATTCTGGCATTCCTGATGCATATGGGGCTATTTCATAGTAAGGAAAGTGTATAATAAGCTTGCCATCGTTTATGTAGAATTGTTGATTTTCCTTTATTCCATTAAAGCCTTCTTTTCCCGGGAAATAATTTTCTGGATACTTATTTACTTCTTTTCTTATTTCTTCATTAATATAACTAGTATAATCATATCCTTCATTAAATAAGTCCTTTAACTGTAGATTTTCTCCACTGCTTATTTTTATATTATAAGTATCTCTTATAGTTATCCCATGAGCCCCTCCACTAAACTGATAGTAATCTATGTAAAAACTTAGAACTTCCTTATCATTAGTTAAGCTATATCTAACAAAAACTTCATATGGTATTGTAGGCTTCAAATTCTCACTTGTATCTTTTACATCTTTTATCCACAGATTAGTTTTATCCAAAATTTTGTTGTTGATATCTTTTTCCCTATCTTTATTAGCAAGTCCTACAATCTGAGGAATTTCTACATCAATATTTATATAACTTGTCTTTTCTTTTATAGGTTTATCCACAAGAATAGGATTTTCGACAAAGTTTTCCTTTTTAGTTATTAACACCCCTTGTGGATAACTATTGATATTTAATAGAATTACTATTACTGACACTATTATCTTATTTACTGTTCTCATAATATTTTCTCCTACTTACATAGTAATTTTCTTAATATTAAAAATATATTCATTCTGTATATTTAATAGTATCTACATATTTATTATTATTTATTAACACTCATGTCAACATTCTTTACACAACTTATCCACAACCACCTGTGGATTATGTGCGTAACCTTGATATATTTACCATAAAATCCTATAATTAAATTTTATTATTTCTTTTAACCTAGATAACAAGCTACTTTAAGGGCTGTGGATAACTTTTAGCACCTAGTGATTAATTGGTGGATAATTTGTTATTTTAAGAATATTCTAATAATAAATCTTTTATTTTCATTCTTAATTTTTCATTATGCGATAGCTCCTTTAGAATTTCATAAAAAATCATGTAGAGAATTATATAAAATAATTGAAAGTTATATACTAATTCCCCTTGGTTGAATTAAAGGATTATTAATAATTTATATATTAATTATTGAAATTAAACTTACTTAATTTCTTCCTTTATCCAAACAAGGGGAACTTATATAATTTATCCCATCACTTCAATTTCTATTACTAATACTTCAATCTCCTCAAAGTGTAGCTAAGCACTCTGCTGGCACCCAGATTAGTTCTTCTAAGAATTACTTTATCTAACTATATTCTTTGGTTTTTCCTGAAGTACCTATTAGCTTACTTAGTTCTTTTAACTCTTCTGTAGTTAAGTCTCTCCAAGCCCCTATTTTTAAATCATCTAATTTTATATTCATTATTCTTATTCTTTTTAATTTAACTACTGTATATCCTAATGTTTCACACATTCTTCTTATTTGCCTATTCATACCTTGAGTTAATATTATTCTAAAAGTCTTTACACCTATCTTTTCTACATGGCATTCCTTAGTAATAGTTCCTAGTATTCTAACTCCCGATCCCATTGATTCTATAAACTTTTCATTTATTGGTTTGTCTACTGTAACAATATATTCTTTTTCATGACTGTTTCCAGCTCTTAAAATCTTATTTACTATATCTCCATCATTAGTTAAAAGTATTAAACCTTGTGAATCTTTATCAAGTCTTCCTATAGGAAATATTCTCTTTTTATGATTTACAAAATCCACTATATTTCCTTTAACCTTTTTCTCTGTTGTACAAGTGATTCCTACAGGTTTATTTAAGGCTATATAAACTAACTCCTCTTCTTTAAATAGAGATTTACCATCTACTCTTACATCAGCTTCTTTAGGAACCTTAATACCCATAACAGCCTTCTTACCATTCACTGTTACTCTACCAGACTCTATAAGTTTATCTGCTTCCCTTCTTGAGCAAAACCCTGTTTCACTTATAAACTTATTTAACCTTACTTCTTCCCCTCTATCCTTATGTACTATTATATATTTGTTATTTTTGTTATTCATTCTTATCACCTTTTAATATTTAAGGACTTACCTTATGTTCATCACCTGAGTTATTAAGTTTAACCTTTAAATCTTTTTCATCGATAAACTTCTCTGTTTTCTCTAATGCATTGTATTTTAGAGCATCTCCAGTTACAGTTATTATTATACCTGATTCAGGAATCATTTCATTTTTAGATGCATAATCTATAATGCTTAATACAGATTCATCTAATTTTCCATTATATAGATTTAATTCATCTAACATAATATTGCCTTTTTCAGTTGCTGTATATGCATTTATAATAGTATCATATTTATTTACTTCTAAAGTAATTGATGATGTTGTATCTATTACTATAGTTTTATCTACTCTCTTATAACTAAATATTAATATTGCTGAAACAAGTACTACTATACTTAAGAAAATAGATATTTGAAGCTTGTACTTCCCTATTCTAAAACCTTCTTTAGCTACTACTTCTTCTCCAACCATGGCATCTTTTTCAGCCTTGACTTTAACAAACTCACCTTTAGAAGTTAAAATTACAGCAGACCCCATAAGCTTTTCTAATAAAATACCCCTATGCTCTTCTTCTTTAATAGATTGGCTAATTTCTTCAGCGCCTAAAATATTTATTGATTCAACTATTTGAATATAATCTTGAAGATTCTTATAATATGGATCAGCAAGTATTATTGCATATGCAATAATATGCTCCTTCCATTCTATTAAAAATTCTTTCTCTATTGGTGTTCTTCTTAAAAGTCTATTCATTGGAAACTTCTTAGTGGTATTAAAAAATTCAAATATCTCCACATCTTCAATTATAAAATATGATATATTTAAAATTTTATTTCTTATTATATATGATGGCTCATCATGATATAAATCCTTAATTAATATCTTATAATTTAAAAGTTCTTCACCTAACTTTTTAATTTCTTCTCTTCTTTTCTCTATTACTTCCTCTAAAGCTAAAACAGATGGAGCTTTTGTAGAAAACTTATATTTGTCTCCGATAAAATCTGCCATTTCAAAACTCCTCCTTTGCTATAAATCATTTTCTTCTACTAACTTCCCTTTAACTATAACCCTTTCTTTTGCTCCTACAGTACAAGTAACTAAAGTTATCGTTGCATCATCAGTATCATCAAGTACATCAACCCTATCTGGTGCTACAATAAAACTCTCTGTTATCTCATATACATACTCTTTTTTATTTGCCTTAACTAATATCTTATCTCCTATTTCAGCCTTATATAAATTAACAAAAGCTTCTGAGTAATCTGAAACTCTATGTCCTGCTACAGCAAAGTTCCCTTTTTCACCAGGCATTGCTGAACCTTCAAAATGACCTAAATAATATTGAAGAACATCATCTGAAATTCCTTCTACTAAGCCTTGTGATAAATTAATGCTTGGTATTTCTATTAAAGCAATAGGTTTATAACCATTTATTAATTTTTCTTCTTCTTCTTTAGATAATTCCTTTGGTTCATCATTAATTACTTGTTCTAAAATGTTCTGAAGTTCTTTTTGCTTATTATTTGTCTCTATTTTCTTATACACAATGGAGGCTATTATGCTTAAACCTACTACTATTAATATAAGACCTATTATTCTTCTGACCTTTTCTTTCAAACTTACTCAACTCCTATAAACTTTTATTAATCTTATTCATATATTATATCATAAAGAAGTATTATCATTAATCATTTAGGAGCAAGTTGTGAAGGAAAAAATTATTTATGTAGACTTTATTTTTAAACGTAAGAAGATTAAATCTAAGCCCTTATTACTTATCTATAAAATTAGATATTTTTGTAGATATTCATTAAATAACTTATTCCAATATAGATTCATAAAAAAAGATAATTATGATAACGAATCTAAAATATATACTTTTAAAAAAGTATTATAATTTGCTAATAACATAATGAAATATTTATATAAACTTATACTTATTTCACTATGTTATTTAATTTTTATTATGATTTCATGCTTAAATAAGATAATTATTACCTTAAAGCCTATAACTTTACTGTAAATCCTTGAATTTATATTTCTTTAAGGTAAAATTATCTATATAAAAATCAAAAAACTATGCTTTCAATTGATGTAATTTACTTTTATATTTTTTCACTTTAAACTTTATAAGGACATAAGATACAATTTATTTATTGAAGCATAGACCATGGAGGTTATTAATGAGAATAGGATTAGGATACGATGTACATCGTCTAGTTGAAGAAAGAGATCTTATTATAGGCGGGGTAAATATCCCTTACCAAAAAGGTCTTCTTGGACATTCAGATGCAGATGTTCTGCTTCATGCAATAATGGATTCATTGCTAGGTGCCTCTGCCCTTGGTGATATAGGTACACATTTCCCAGATACGGATGAAAGGTATAAGGGGGCTTCTAGTATTAAATTATTAGAGGAAGTTGGTAAGCTTTTATATAAGAATGGATTCTCTATCAATAATATTGATTCAACTATAATAGCTCAAAGGCCAAAAATGTCTCCTCATATAATGAATATGCGTGAAAACATAGCAAAAGCCTTAAATATTGATATTAATAAAATCAATGTTAAAGCTACAACTGAGGAAGGTTTAGGCTTTACTGGAACAGGAGAAGGAATCTCTTCTCAAAGTATATGCCTGCTTACAGTTAATAATTAGCAATTAACAGTTAACAATTTTAGAAGTAATTTGTTACAAATTACAAAAGTTAAAAAACTTCAACAGTATAAGCATTATAGTAAACAACTCTTATACTTAGTGAAACTTTTTTTCTTTAATTGTTAACAAAAAAGCTATGCTTCTTAAAGAAGCATAGCCTTTTTTCGGTTATATATATATTAATTTTACAACAGCCTTTATTTATTTCTCCAATAAAAGTATATTGCTATTATAGCACATATTCCCATAAGATATGGGTAAAATAAATATTTCATTATTGAAAAAGGTGAAATTGCAGCTAATCCTGCTGCTGATATTAATTGAGCTCCATATGGTATTATTCCTTGGAAAACACATGAAAACATATCCATAATACCTGCAACTCTCTTTGGCTCTAAGTCAAATTCATTTGAAATATCCTTAGCAATAGGTCCAACTGTTACTATTGCAACAGTATTGTTAGCAGTGCATATATCTACTAAGCTTACTAAAGTTGCAATTCCATATTCAGCGTCTCTTTTGCTTTTAAAGCTTCTTAGTCCTTTATTAAGGATAAAGTCTATTCCACCATTATGTTTTATAATTTCTATAGTTCCTGCAATAAGTATTGATATAATAATAAGCTCACTCATTCCAGAAATACCTGTAGATATTGAATTAAAAAATCCTAAAATATCAAAACTTCCAAATATAAATCCAATTAATCCAGAAGATAAAATACCTAATAATAACACTATTATTACATTTACTCCAAGTAATGCAGTTGCAATTACTATTATGTAAGGTAAAATTTGAAATAAATTAAAATCCAATGTATCTAAGCTTATTGCTGAAGCATTTCTAGTTAATACCATAAATACCACTGCAGTTAATATTGCTGCTGGAAGAACTATTCTAAAATTCATTTTAAACTTATCCTTCATCTCACAACCTTGAGTTCTAGTTGCTGCTATAGTAGTATCTGAAATTATAGATAAATTATCTCCAAACATAGCTCCACTAACTACTGCTCCAACTGCTAATGCTACAGCTATACCTGTCTTATCTGCAATTCCTACTGCAATAGGCACAAGTGCAACTATGGTACCCATAGAAGTCCCTATTGATAAGGAAATAAAGCAACCTATTATAAACATACCAGGTATTAAAAGTCTACTTGGTAATAATGATAAACCAAGATTAACTGTAGAATCTACTGCTCCCATCTCCTTAGCTACCTGTGCAAAAGATCCTGCTAATATAAATATGAGAACCATTAATAAAATATTACTATTTCCTGCACCCTTGCAAAAAATTTCTATCTTATCATTAAAACTTTCTTTTCTATTCATTAGTAATGCTGTCAATGCAGCTGCTAAAAATGGAACTATTATAGATATAGCATAAAAATCCTTAGCTAACATAGCTCCACCTAGGTAAACTAAAATAAATACTCCCAATGGAAGTAATGCTAGTCCATTTCCTTTGTTCTTCAAATTAAATTCTCTCCTTTAAAATTAGTTAACCCTAGTTCTCTTCACCCTATGTATTCCACTTATAAATCAAAGAAAATAGTGGACTTATGTAAATTTGCTCATTACATCACAACACTCCAAGTCATAACAAACTTATATTCGTCCGCTTGGAGGTTAAAGGAAGGAAATTACAAATAATTATGTACATTCACCCCTTATAATTTCTTAGAATTAAACAAAAAATAAGAGAGATTAAAAATAATCCCTCTTTATTGGTGCGTTATCAGGGGATCGAACCCGGGACACCCTGATTAAGAGTCAGGTGCTCTACCAACTGAGCTAATAACGCATATTTGGAGCGGGTGATGAGAATCGAACTCACGTAACTTGCTTGGAAGGCAAGGGCTCTACCATTGAGCTACACCCGCATGTCTTATTGACAATAACATTATATATTCACATTAAGTTACTGTCAATAACAACTTTTTCTCTTATATTATTTCAGTAAGTGATTTCAATAAAATATCTCTAAATCTCTCACCATAACTCCTGTTTATACTAGCTTTTTCACATATGCTTTTCCATTCAGACAAATTTACACCTGTTCTTCTTGTAAATTCCTCCTCTGTAGCTGTCATATAACTTGAACCAACTACAAACTCTCCTAAGGCTTTTGGAGAATCAAAAATTTTTAAGTATAAGAACTCTTTATTATCACCATACCAAGTTCTATTAAAATCTCTTGCAAACCTTTGTAATGCTTTAAGCAACTGCCCTTTTGGCAAATCCCAATAACTTTTTACCATCTTAACATGCCTTCTCATATTATCTGCTTCTTCTTTTGTAATCTTTTTATTTTTTTCTCCATCTAAGATTATTCTTTCTACTGGAACATTTGGAACACTTACAACTAATCTTTCTTTTCCATATATCCATTTATAAAAAGCTTCTTGTAAAAATGAATACTGGATATATCCTAATAAGCTTTTTTCATTAGGAAAATAAGACCATATATTATTTAGTCCATTATTTTTACAAAATATTAAACTGTGGATATAAATGCTTGTTTTGTCAGGCAGTTTATCCATAAACATATGCCCTCTAATAGTCTTGTTTTCGTTTATTAATTCTTCCCAGTAATCAAATGAATCATAATTATGTCTCATTGTATCACCTTTCTTTCAGTTCCCTAGTATACTGTACTATAATTATATTATATAGTAAGATATACCTCATTTTCAAGTATTTTTAAAGAATGTAACAAAGTAAATTTAAACACTTGATTTTTTTAATATTCAGATAATATAATTGATAATCTGTATTAATCTCACAACAAACCATCTATCATATTACATAAATTTAATATTCATAGCTATAATATTAATTATTGTTAAATTCATAATATTATAGATTATTAAGAAAAAACCTTATATAATATAATTAAAGATATATAAAGGAGGCATGACTTTGTACCACTGCGAAATTTGTGGAGCAACAGCGGACATTCATCATATAGTTCATAAACAAGAAGGTGGCTACGATATTAAAATTAACTATAAGTATCTTTGTAACTACCACCACAGAGGGAAAACCGGCCCCCATAACTGCATAGAAACTGATATTAGGTATAAGCTTGATATGCAAGATAAAATATATAAACTTTTACCTAAAGAATACTATACAGCTAAGGAGCTTTATAGCCTTTTAGGAATGACAAATTCGTCTTTAAAGAGACTTCTTAGAAGATTAAAACTCTATAAAGAAGGTTATTCGAAGAAGGAAATAATTAAAATCCTTATGGGTGGTAAACTATACTCCTATAATATCCTTAAGGAATTGGAGCTTGAGCGACTTTTCCATAATATTAATATTAGCTAAAATAGCAAATTATATACGAAATATTATAATCTGTATATAATTTAATTATTAAAAATATAATGATCACTAAGAATAACCCTTTAAATTATTCTTAGTGACCTTCTTTTTTTATATTATTATTATTTTAATCAATCTTTATATACTACTTAACTTGAAACATATAAAATACACCAACTTCATGATTATCTTCTAGATTTTCATATGTTATATAAACACCATAGTATCCACTCTTATAATTAGATGTATCTATTGATATATTACCATTTTCATCTATATTATTCTCTAAATCTACCTTTTGGCTGTTTATGTTTATTTCCTTAGGATTTAATACTTCTCCAACTCTAGATACTATTCTTTCTTCAAGTATCACTCTATTGTTTTCTACTTCAGCCATTCCAGCTTCAATTCCTTAGCTCCATTTATATCAATTTCTACATATTTTTAGCATCTCCGGAATTCATTACCCCACTATCAAATTTCTTTTCTCCATCTACATATACTTCAAAATTTATTGAGCTAGCACTTCCATATATTGCTCTGTTTACTCCAACAAAAGAAGTGAAATATGAGTAATCTTTATCTGTTAGATCGTATATTATTGTAGAAGTTGCATGAGTACCTATGCCTTTATCATAATAAACAGCTTGACCATCATCATTTGTTAATCCTAGTTTATTACCACTTACAGCCTTATCCTTATTTACACTATTCCAACCAGAATTTGCAGATTTCCAATTTAAATCAGTTAAGTAGGTATAATCATCCATATTTACAACTGATATAGCTCTAGTTTTTATTACTTCATTACCATAACTATCACTTATAGTATAAGTTAATGTATATTTCCCTGGTTTATTAAAGTTTACTCCACCAGTTACCTTAATATCTTTAGTTATATCTCCATCTTCTGTATCCTTTGCAGTAACACCTTCATTGAAATTTACTTTTTCTCCTAATTTATAAATTTTATCTTTTTTATATATTCAATATATGAAAGAAAATGAGTTTATTTACTATTAAAAATAGTTTTTAGTAATATCATTGCAAAAATAAATAAAAAAGTACTTCTATTTAATTAAAGCATTCTGCAATAATCTTTAACCTCATTATTATTTATCAATTGATTTCTTGTAAAATCATATTTAATACTTTTATCTTTAAATATTAAAAAATGATTAGCTACTTCTTTTATTTGATCATATCTATGAGTTGTTAAAATAATTGTTTTACCACATTTATTTAAATTTACCAATAAAGATAAAAGCTCTTCTTGAACTTTCATAGATAGACCATTAAATGGTTCATCTAAAACTATTACTTGTGGATTCATCGCTAAAACAGAAGCAATTACAACTTTCTTTTTTTCTCCTCCTGATAAATTATAAGGGACTCTAGTTTTTAGTTCTTCTATATCTAAAAGCTTAAGACAATCCATAACTCTTTGATTAACATCATTTTCAGATAATCCCATAGTTCTTAAACCAAAAGCAATTTCATCATAAACAGTAGAATTAAATAGTTGTACATCATAATTTTGAAATATAAATCCTATATTTTGATGAAATAAAGCCATATTATAATTATCTTTCAAGTAATTTTTAGTTATTTCTTTGTTATTAAAAAGATATTTACCTTTAGATGGAAAAATTAAGCCGTTTAATATTTTTAATAACGTAGATTTTCCACAACCATTATCACCCATAATTACAGTGAAATCATTTTTATTTATAGTAAAATTAATATCATCTAATACTTTGTTATCACCATAACAAAAATTCAAATTTTCGCATTTAATCATTATTATTAACCTCCTTGTATAATCCAGTTGTAACATTTCATAAAAAACTATTTATATTACCCTAGTATTATTTTCACTTTACCTATACACCGTGAGGGACTATCCATTTCTTTCTTAGATTAGTTGGTCTATATAATAATAAATAATTAAAAAGATAATATTTTTAAAAATATATACTACATCATTCTTTTTTATGTACTTACTTTTTACGTTAACATATTTATCTGTAAACCCTCTACATTCCATTGCATTATAAATATCTTCACCACAACTAGTTATTTTGATAAATACATTTGCAAACAATCCACCGATAGTATTGTACTTATTATTATCTACTCCTATATTCCTTATAATAATAGCTTGTAATATATCATATATTAAATATGTAGTAATATTTAAATATTTTACCATTATATCCATAATAAAAATAATAATATTGGGACAATATATCTTTTTTAAGGATTTTGTTATATCGTATATGGTTGTATTAGATATAAAAATTTGAGCAGAAAGCATAACTGTAAATATTTTAACCAAATAAAATATTGAATTATTTATTTTACCGTAAAATAAATAAGGAATAAACATGACAAAAGGAAATATAAATGTAGCTATTGATTTTTTTAAAATACTACATATTAAAGCTCCACTATTTGATGATAGTTCAATCAAAATAAATAATATACAAACCCATAGTTTATATACACTAGTACTCTTAACAGTACATAAGATGCATATAATTAAAAATAATATTCTTAAATATGCTTCAATATCTTTATTGTTATTATAACTATGTTCATTTCTTAAAAACCTTAATAATGAACTAAATTTATTTAAATTTTTTATTATATATCCAGCTTTATGTTCTATTCTATTATAATCTTCTTGTTTTTTCATCCATTCAGGCATTTATAGTTTTACTTTCCTTCCTCTAAATATAACACGGTAAAGTAATACAAAGATTATAATTGCTGTAACTGCACACAAAACATATCCTATAGAATCTTGTATATTTAGTATTTTATAATCTGCAAATAAAGCTGAAAAACTAATCCCACTTTCAATACCTTTTGGAATACTTTGAGTCATATTGTATGATTTTAAACTTTCTGCCAATCCTGCTACATCCCACTCTCCCCAAGCTGTACCGCTTGCAATAAGTCCAATAGGGCATAGTAAAATCAATACTCCTATTATCTTATAAAATCGTCTTATTTTTATCTTAGTATTGTATATAAAACTTTCTTTTTTATTATTCTCCATATTAAAGCTAGTTTTATTAACAATTTTATAAACTGATACAGTAAAAATACTCTCTACTATACCAATAATAACATGAGCTCCTACCATTGCTGGAATAGTTATGGATAATGGATATGGATTATATAATGGATTATTAAATTGATCCTTAGCAATTAAAGGTTGAATTCCGAGTTCTATAGCTACTAAAAAAGCTGCAATATTTATACTTAAATATGAGCCTACAGCAACACCTATAATTTCACCTTTTTCATTAAATATTTTTTTCAAAAAACTATATATATAATAGCCGCTAAAAGGCATCACAAAAGCCATATTAAAGATATTTACACCTAATGAAAGAATTCCGCCATCTCCAAAAAGTAATGCCTGTAAAATTAAGCAAATTGTTATTGCTATACATGCTTCATAAGGTCCTATTAATACTGCTAATAAACACCCTCCTACAGCATGAGCTGTAGTTCCTCCTGGAAGAGGAATATTAAACATCATTAATAGAAATGATAAACTTGACGCAATAGCCATTAAAGGAATTGTTTCCTTTTTGTTTTTAACTTCGTATTTAATTTTTTTTGCTGAATAACCTATAATAGGTATAACTGTAGCTGCAAATACTGCACAAGTTTTTGGACTTAAATAATTATCTGGAATATGCATAAATATAACCTCACTTTCTGAGATTAATTTATCATGAGATTATATAATGCAAAACAATAGATGATGTCATCAAATGATAACATTAATATAAAGTAAAACTATGTATATACTCCACATCTAATATATGTATTTTATTGTTTACTATATCAATTACTTTCTCATTTTTTAATTCGTGGAGAATTCTATTTACACTATTACGTGTTGAAATTCCGCAAAATCCAGCAATATCATCATTTGTTATTAAGAAGTCTATAACTATTCTATCTTTTTCTTGTTTTCCAAAAATATTAATTAATTTATAAAGAATTGCACAAACAGCACCTTTTTTACTGTTCATTATCATCATCTTTTGATTATCTATGCATTCTAATAATTTATCTCTATAATAATCTTTTATATATGTTTGTAATTTCTTATCATTATTAACATACTTCCAAAAAGTAACTCTTGGAATTTTATAAAAAACAGCTTCTTCAGATTCAATTCTTACATTAAATGGAGATAATGTATTAGCACTGACTTCATCTCTCAATAAAGAAATTATATCAGGTGCACATATATATGAAACATTAAATTCCCTACCATCTTTTAAAATAATACTTGTTTTTATTATTCCTTCCTTTAAAACATACGTATATTGTTCTTCTAGGCCATAAAAAGTTAAATATGAATGATGTTTTCTAGTAATAGTATCAGTATTGTTTTTTTCTAAAAACTCAAGTAAAAATTCTATATTCATAAATACTGTTCCCCCTTAATTTTTAAATAATATATGTCAATATTTTAATTATTATTAACATCATATAATGTCATCAATTGATAATATCTCATGATGTATTATAATATTTAAATTTATTTTATACTAGACATGTCAAAAGACAAAAAAATTTTTATAAAATGGAGGATGATATTATATGAAAGAATTTAAACTTCCTTATGATTCAAAAACAATAACTCTTAAATTAAATGATAACAATTTTGCTGGTCTATTGGAATCAAAACAAGGGACATACATATGTAAAGAAAGTGAAAAAGATATTGTTGAAAGATCTTTAGATAATCCAATAGGAAGCCCTTCCCTCGAAGAATTAGCAAAAAATAAAAAAAATATTGTAATAATAAGTAGTGACCATACAAGACCAGTTCCTTCTCATATTATTACACCTATTTTACTTAGAAGAATTCGTAGTGTATCACCTAATGCAAGAATACGTATATTAGTTGCTACAGGATTTCATAGAGAAAGTACAAGAGAAGAATTAATATCTAAGTATGGAGAAGATATTGTCAATAATGAAGAAATAGTAATGCATATATCAAAAGATGATTCTTCTATGAAAAAAATCGGAACCCTTCCAAGTGGTGGAGAATGTATAATTAATAAAATTGCTGCAGAAGCTGACTTGCTTTTAGCTGAAGGATTTATAGAATCACACTTTTTTGCTGGATTTTCTGGAGGAAGAAAATCTGTTCTCCCAGGCATAGCTTCATATAAAACAATTATGGCTAATCATTGTGGTGAATTTATTAATGATAAAAACTCACGCACAGGAAATCTTTCCCACAATTTAATTCATGAAGATATGATATATGCAGCTAAAACTGCTAAATTAGCATTTATAGTTAATGTTGTCCTTAATGGTGAACATAAAATTATAGGTTCATTTGCAGGTGATTCAGAAAAAGCTCATTTAGAAGGATGTAGTTTTGTAAATAAATTAGCTCGTGTAAATAAAGTTAACTGTGATATTGCTATTACTACAAATGGGGGTTACCCTCTTGATCAAAATATTTATCAAGCTGTCAAAGGAATGACTGCTGCAGAAGCTACTTTAAATAAAGATGGAATAATTATAGCAGTTGCTGGTTGTAGAGATGGACATGGGGGACAAGCATTTTATGATAATATAGCTAATGTAAAAAATCCACAAGAATTTTTAGATAAATCTATAGAAACTCCTCGATCTGAAACTGTACCAGAGCAATGGACTTCTCAAATATTAGCTAGAATTTTAGTTAAACATACTGTAATTATTGTTTCTGATTTGGTTGATCCTTCATTAGTAACTGGTTTGCATATGAAAACAGCTAAAAATATTAATGAAGCATTAAATTATGCATTTTCATTAAAGGGAAAAGATGCAAAAGTTGCAGTAATACCTGATGGATTAAGTGTAATAGTTCAAGGAGATAAATAGATATGGATGAATTTAATGAAAAATTATTAAAACTAAAAAATCTTCTTTCTTCATATTCTTCATGTGCTATTGCTTTTTCTAGTGGTGTTGATAGTACTTTTCTATCTTATATTGCAAAGGATGTCCTTGGTGATAATGCTATTTTAATATCTATTGATTGTGAAACTTTAACATCAAGAGATAAAAAAGATGTTATCAATTATTCAAAAAATATTGGGTTAAAGTTAATAGAAGTTCCATATAGTCAGCTTCAACTAGATGACTTTATTAAAAATCCATCTAGTAGATGCTACTACTGTAAAAAAGCATTATTTTCAAAAATAAAAGAAATTGCTAAAGAAAATGGAAAAGAAATTGTAATTGACGGTACAAATGCCAGTGATTGTGGTGATTATCGTCCTGGTATTAAAGCTTTAAAGGAGCTTGGAATATACTCCCCTCTTAAAATATGTGGAATCACTAAAAGTGAGATTAGAAATTATTTGAAAACTATAAATGTATCTACTGCATCCAAGCCTAGTTCTGGATGTTTAGCTACTCGTATTCCATATAAAGAAATAATTAATCAGGAGAAACTAGATATTATTCGTAAATGTGAAAATTATCTGCTAAATTTAGGATTAAAAAATGTTCGTGTTAGATTACAAAATAAAAGTGCTCGTATTGAAGTTTCACCAAATGAAAGATCCTATTTCTTTGATGAATCAATAATGGATGATATTTATATTAAATTTAAATCTTTTGGTTGTACTTATGTTGCTCTTGATTTAAGAGGATATAGAACTGGAAGCCTAAATGAAGTTTTAGGTAAAGGAGAAAATTTAAATGGATAATGAAGATTTTATAGATATAGATATTGCCAAAGTTGATTTACAACGTGAAAAAAGAAATGGTTATGCTGAGGTTATTTATGGTGAAGGTAAAACATCAAAGCAAATTATAGAGATTTCTAAAATATTAATATCTAAAAATAAAACTGTACTAGCAACACGTGTTTCTAAAGAAAAAATAAATGATATATGTAAAGAAATTCCTAATGTTATTTATGATAAAGAAGCTCGCTGTATGGTAATAAATAAAAAAGACATTGTTAAACCTAACAGCTATATAGCTATTGTAACTGCTGGTACTAGTGATATACCAGTTGCTAAAGAAGCAGCTTTTTGCGCTGATGTATTAGGAAATAATGTGAAGTGCATTTATGATGTTGGAGTGGCAGGTATTCATAGATTATTTAGATACTTAGATATTATTAGAAATGCAAAAGTTGTTATTGTAATAGCTGGCATGGAAGGAGCTCTTGCAAGTGTTGTTTCTGGTCTCGTTGATAAACCTGTAATTGCTGTTCCTACAAGCATTGGATATGGAACAAGCTTTAAGGGTGTTACAGCTTTACTTTCAATGCTTAATAGTTGTGCCAGTGGATTAAGTGTCGTAAATATCGATAACGGATTTGGTGCTGCTTATAACGCAAGCATGATTAATCATTTATAGGAGGATTCTTATGTGTACATTATATTTAGATGCATTTTCTGGAATTAGCGGTGATATGTTTATTGGAGCATTGCTAGATTTAGGATTAGACTTTAATATCTTAAAATCAGAAATAAAAAAATTAAATTTATCAGGCTATAAATTACAATATGAAAAAAAGAATAAAAATTCTATCTTTGGAAGTGATTTTGATGTAATTTTAGAAAATGGTCAAAAGGATTGTGGTATCTCTGAACATCATAAACATCATGGAAGAAGTTTCTTAGATATAAAAAATTTAATAGAAAACAGTGATCTTAGTGATTACGTAAAAACTCATTCTGTCGACGTATTTCATGAAATAGCAAAAGCTGAAGGAATTGTTCATAACAAACCTATTGAGGAAATACACTTTCATGAAGTAGGGGCAATTGATTCAATTATTGATATTGTAGGTTCCTTTATTGGTTTAGAACAATTAAATATAACTGAAGTCATATCTTCTCCATTAACTGATGGATGCGGTCGAATAAAAATTGCTCATGGAGAGATGCCTGTTCCAGTTCCAGCTGTTATGCAAATTAGAGTTAACTCTTCAATTCCTGTTCATCAACGCTTAGATATAGAAACAGAATTAGTAACTCCAACAGGAATAGCACTTGTAAAAAATATTGTTTCAAAATTTTATCCATTACCTGATGATATGGAAATTTTAAAAATTGGATATGGATTTGGTAAAAAAGATATTAAATCTTTAAACGCTCTTAGGGTAATTCTATTAAAAAAAAAATAATTAATGATGAAATTATGGAAATTGAAACTAATATAGATGATCAAAGTAGTGAGCAGCTTAGTTATGCTATGAATTTATTAATTAGTATGGGTGCTAAAGACGTGTTTTTAACTCCCATCACTATGAAAAAAAATAGGATGGCATCAAAACTCACTCTTTTAATTGATCCAAGTAAAAAAGAAGAGTTTTTTGAAGCTATATTTCGCAATACTACAACTCTAGGAATACGTTATGAAATTAAACATAGAACTGTTATGAATCGTAAAACTTTAAATATAAAAACACTTTACGGGAATGTACGAGTTAAAGTTGCATGTTATAAAAATATAAAAAAATATGATATTGAATATGAAGATTGTGCTAAACTTGCAAATTTATATAATATCCCGATAGAAGATATTTATTTTGAGACACAAAAAATATGTAAAAGACAACAGGAGGAATAGATATGTTTCAACATTTAACTGCTGAATTTTTAAGTACAGCGCTTATGATTATATTTGGTGTAGGAGTACATTGTGATGAAGTATTAAAGGGTAGTAAATATAGGGGAAGTGGTCATCTCTTTGCTATTACAACATGGGGATTTGGTATTACAATAGCATTATTTATTTTTGATGGTGTGTCTATGAACCCAGCTATGGTTCTTGCTAAATGTATTTTAGGAATGTTACCCTGGTCTTACTTCCTACCTGATAGTATAGCAGACTTTTTAGGTGCATTTATTGGTGCAATATTAGTTTACATAGTATATGCAGAGCAATTTAAAGCTAGTGAAAAAGAAGTTGACCCTATTGCTATAAGAAACATTTTTTCAACTAACCCAGTTATACGTAAATTACCAAGGAATTTTTTCGTAGAATTATTTGCTACTTTTATTTTTATTAGTGGTATTCTTATGATTGCTAATAATTATGAAAATATTCTACCAATAGGAGTTGGACTTTTAGTATGGGCAATCGGTATGGCTCTTGGTGGTCCAACAGGATTTGCAATGAATCAAGCAAGAGATTTAGGTCCTAGACTTGCATTTCAAGTTCTTCCTATTAAAAACAAAGCAAATAATGATTGGCAATATGGTTTGTTAATACCAGGCATTGCGCCTTTTATTGGCTCTGCTTTAGCTGCCTTATTCGTTCATTTTTATTTTGGAATTTAACTATAAATTTTAATTAATAATGTCAATAGCTACTATTAATATTGACATTATTAATTAAAATATTTATAATTATTATTAATAAATATTTCAATACGTTGAAGAGAAGAGTAAACTATTATTTCATTTCCAGAGAGAGATAAGCTTGGTGAAATTATCTTATTTGAATTTAGTTGAAGACCACCTCTGAGTGACTCTAATAAAGTCCGTTTATATCACGTTACGATATCTTAAGTGGCCTAGAATTTTAGGCAATTAAGGGTGGAACCGCGGGAAATTAAGAATTTAATGCTCTCGTCCCTTCTGTTATATGAAGGGATGAGGGCTTTTTTATTTTCAAAAATATTATATTAAATTTAACGAAACTAAAATCGCACTTGCGATACTTAATTTATAAAACATGGAAGGAGAAATTAAAATGATTAAAATCACTTTAAAAGATGGATCAGTTAAAGAATTTGAAGCTGGTATTTCAGTATTAGACATAGCAAAATCAATAAGTGAAGGTTTAGCTAGAAATGCTTGCTGTGGAATAGTAAATGGAGAGGTTGTAGACTTACGTTTTGTAGTTAATGAAGATTCAGAACTTGCAATATGTACATTTGATTCTCAAGAAGGAAAAGATGCAGTAAGACATAGTATATCTCACGTTTTAGCTTATGCTGTTAAGAGATTATTCCCAGAAGCTAAATTAGCTATAGGACCTGCAATTAATGATGGATTCTACTATGACTTTGATGTAGAAAACTCTTTCTCAGCTGATGATTTAGTTAAACTAGAAGATGAAATGAGAAAAATAATAAAAGAAAATCCTTCAATAGAAAGATTTGTATTACCTAGAGCAGAAGCTATAAAGCTTATGGAAGATGCAGGAGAACCTTATAAGGTTGAATTAATAAATGACCTTCCAGAAGATGAAGTTATTTCATTCTACAAAATGGGAGACTTCGTCGATTTATGTGCTGGACCTCACATAATGTCATTAAAACCAGTTAAAGCAGTTAAACTTATTAGAAGTGCAGGAGCTTACTGGAAAGGTGACGAAAAGAATAAGATGCTTTCAAGAGTATACGGTACTGCATTCTTAAAAAAGGCTGATTTAGATGCTCACTTAGAAGCTTTAGAAGAAGCTAAAAAGAGAGATCATAATAAATTAGGTAGAGAACTTAAAATATTTACTACTGATGAAAAAGTAGGTCAAGGATTACCCCTTATAATGCCTAAGGGTGCTAAAATTATTCAACTTCTTCAAAGATGGGTTGAAGATGAAGAAGAAAAGAGAGGCTATGTATTTACAAAAACTCCTTCAATGTCTAAGAATGATTTATTTAAGGTTTCTGGACACTGGGATCACTATAAAGATGGAATGTTTGTTTTAGGAGATGAAGAAAAGGATCCAGAAGTAATGGCTTTAAGACCTATGACTTGTCCATTCCAATACACAATTTATAATGCAGAGCAACACTCTTATAGAGAATTACCTATAAGATATGCTGAAACTTCTACTTTATATAGAAATGAATCATCAGGTGAAATGCATGGATTAATTCGTGTAAGACAATTTACTTTATCTGATGGACATATAGTTTGTAGACCAGACCAAATTGAAGAAGAATTCAAGGGTTGTGTTGAATTAATAACTCATATAATGACTACTTTAGGTATTGATGGAGATATATCATTTAGATTCTCTAAGTGGGATCCAAACAATACTGAAAAATATATAAACAATCCAGAAGCTTGGGAAGAAACTCAAGTATTAATGAAAGGTATCTTAGATCACCTTGGAATAAACTATGTTGAAGCTGAAGGTGAAGCTGCATTCTACGGACCAAAGCTTGATATACAATTCAAGAATGTTCACGGAAAAGAAGATACAATAATAACTATTCAAATCGACTTTGCTCTTGCTGAAAGATTTGATATGACTTATATCGATAAAGACGGAAATAAGAAACGTCCATTTATAATTCATAG
This sequence comes from Clostridium sp., assembly GCA_018372555.1. Lineage (GTDB taxonomy): Bacteria > Bacillota > Clostridia > Clostridiales > Clostridiaceae > Clostridium. The sequence continues at coordinate 598 of JAHAIU010000034.1, read as the reverse complement.
ATCAGCAATTGGATGTTATGAAAGAACTTTAGCTATGCTTATTGAAAAATATGCTGGTGCATTCCCAACTTGGCTTGCTCCAACTCAAGCAATAGTTTTACCTATTTCAGATAAGTACAATGACTATGCTGAATCAATAGTTAAAGACTTTAAAAATGCAGGTATAAGAATTGATGCAGACTACAGAGCTGAAAAGATTGGTTACAAAATTAGAGAAGCTAGACTTGAAAGAATTCCTTATATCTTAGTTGTTGGTGAAAAAGAATTAACTAACAATGAAGCTTCAGTAAGAAGCAGAAAGAACGGAGAAGAAAGTCCAGTTTCAGTTGCTGAATTAAAAAATAGATTAATATTAGAAATAGCTAATAAAGAAAATTAGTTAATGTAGGATTATGAAAAAAAATATCCTGAATCTGATTTTAGAACTTTAAATATAATTATTTTGCAGAGAGCCCTGAGAAATTTTAGATTTCTTAGGGCTCTCTTAATCTATAATTCTTTTCTTACGTTTATATTTTTATGAATTACTACTCCTTGTCCAATTTTCTTATTACTCTACAAGGATTGCCAACAGCTAGTACATTTTCTGGTATATTTT
>JAHAIU010000401.1 GCA_018372555.1 Clostridium sp. | reverse complement strand
CCTTTCATCCCTACTCTTTTTTGCTTAAATAAAACTGGTCCTTTTGAAGTAAGCTTTATTAAAATTGATATTACTAATAAAAAGGGTGAAATTAAAATAAATCCTATAGTCGAACTAATAAAATCAAATGTTCTCTTAAAAAAACTATTCACGTTTGCAATCCTTTCTAATACTTATTGAACTTCAAATGAAGTTATCGCTATTGCTAAGCTATTAATTAACCAAAATGGAATAAAGGCATAAACGCTACTTGGACCAAAAACAAGAACTGCTGTTGATACTAGGAATACTATTCCTAAAGCATAAAACAACTTATTTTCCTTCAATCTTGACTTAAATTTTATAGCGTTTTTAAAGAATAATACAACATATAGTAAAAAGAATAATGCAAAACCTACTATCCCAAAATCACCAAGTATCTCTATCCACCAATTATGGGAATCTACTATACCACCAGTGTTATTTAGACTTCTGTAATACTCAGTGGTATTACCAAGACCAAATCCTAAATAGTTTTTATCCTTTATTACTCCATTTAATACATCTACTATTAATGTAACTCTAACATTAACAGAGCCGGTACCACCTAATTCTATACTATCTGCCTTTTCTTTTTCTTTTTCTTTTTCTTCTTCCTCTTTACTTAATTCACTCTGACCTTGATGCTTATTATTGCTCTCAGTAACAACATCTAATTCTCTCATCTTTCCATAGTAAGGTCCTAATTGTGGAACATAAGATAAACCTACAAAAATACCCATAATAAGCAATAAAGATAAAATAGACTTTACTATTAACTTTTTCTCCCATGTAACAATAAAGAAAAGTATTATAAATACTACTGCACCTACTACAGTAATCCATGATGTTCTTGATCTACTAAATATTAAATTAATTTGAGCAAGTAGAATTATTAAAGCATTAAAAGATATTTCTTTATATCCCTTACTAAAAAATAGCTTTACGATAAACCCTATCATTATAAGAGAGATAACAAAGCCATAATTATTAGGATTGTAAAAGAAAACTGTTGGGACTCTATTTAAAAAAGATAATTTATCAAAATCCAAGTCTGCCATTATATAACTTGTTTTAGGCTGAATATGAATTCCTGTTATTATTTCAATTAATCCCATAAATACTATTCCTATTGATAGTATTGACAAAAATTTCAAAGTTAACTTAATTTCAGCTTTACTCTTATTTTCATTAATTATCATAATAGCAAAAGAAGTCATTATACTATATAAAATTAACTTTTTAAAAGCTATTACTTTGTTATCTGCTATAAAGAAACTTACTATAACCCAGCCTATAAAAAGCATAAAGATTATTTTTTCAATATTAAGTTTTTCAAAAAGCTTTTTATTTTTAAATACTGAAGAAATAAATCTAAAAATAAAAATTACCATATAAATAAATAAATATACATAATAAATATCTATTTGTTCACTTTCTAATGTCTTTCCTAATGGAATACTTATTGTAAAGCTCATAATTGCAAACAAAAGCGTGCTAAAATAGAAATATTTTTCTTTATTATCTCTAAATGTATAGGCAATAATTCCTATATTTACTAATGCAAAAATATGGTTAGCAATATTTTTACTGTCAATAATCATCAATAGGAGCATTAATACTGCACTCACTCTTAAAATATTTGAATAATCTTTTATTCCATCTCCAACAACAATCTTCTTTAAGTTCATATAAATCTCCTTACAAGTCTTAAGATATTATTATTCTTTATCTTTGCTTATAGCCACTTCTAAATCTTTTCTGCTTTTTTTTGAATAATCAACCCTACTATATGTAGGAACAATTTCTTCCATTTTCTCTTTAACTATCTCAATATCTTCTTCTAATAATAAAGCTTGCAATTCATTAAGTTTTTTTTCTAATTTATCCATTGATATAAAAGTAGGTTTACCTATATAAATTTTCTTATTGCTTGTATCCGTTAAACCTTCCTCACTCATCAATAACTCTTCATAAAGCTTTTCACCTGGTCTAAGTCGAGTAATT
>JAHAIU010000033.1 GCA_018372555.1 Clostridium sp. | reverse complement strand
CTATAAAGAAGGAAGAAATATATAGAAATACATACCGTACCTTCGAAGAAGCTAATATAGCTATTTTTAAATATATTGAAGCATGGTATAACAAAAAAAAGACTACACTCTTCTATTAATTATATGACTCTTGATCAATGTGAATTATTAGCTAGAAGTGCAGCATAAAAAAAGTTTGACTTTTTGTGTCCAAGATATTGACATAAGACCACCTGCTTATGAATCAAAAATAATGATTTGCATAAATTTTGTATAATTAGAGCTTTCTGTTTTATAACCAATATATCTATTTTCATCAAGACTTCTAAACCATAACATATTGTTTACAAAACGCATCAATTGCTTAAGTGGCATAACCCTGTCAGATGGTCTATTATTGACTATATATCTCAATATTGAAACGCTATTATCTTGGAATTCGTAATTTAATGAAGGCATTAGCTTTTTTATTCCTTCAAGATCCCCGCTCATCGTTTCATAATTATATGATATCAAAACTTCTCCATCTATTGAGATTCTCTCATATAAAAAATTTTTTATATCTTTTTTTCTATATAAGTAGTCAACCTCTCCACTTTCCAATTTAAATATATAATGAAATTCAGCATATTCTGTTTCTTCATCAGCATTTAAATAATAATCATACACTCCTGGTGTTATATTTTTGTCAGTTAAATGTGTTGTTATATCAAATAAAGCTAACCCGATATTTGATTTTCCTGAAGCATTTTTCCCATATATAATTATTTTATTAAGTAAATCATCTTGAATACACCATTCATTGAATTTATAATCTCTAACATCCGAAAAATTTAGTTCTATATTTTGGTTAAAATTCTTAAAACCTTTGACTTCAAACTTTTGAGCATTACATCACTCTATCATAAATTATACATTTTTAAAACTTGAAATCAATAACAAGTGATAAATATCCGTAAAAAAATTACGGATATTTTAGAGCTTTTGCTTATTTTTATATCATTTAAAAGCTTTATTTCCCTTTATTATATTGTGTATCATTATTTTCCATAAAGAAAGATATATTAACAACTTTTTTAAGTACATTCCTCTATAATAATATTATCTTTTAGATTCAATTATTTTATTAAATAAACTTAAAAATTCTGCTGTTATTATAATAATGTCCATAATTATAATAAATCAACATAATCATATTAAATTAACGATACATTTACATTATCAAACTCTATTATATCTTCATAATCATAAGGAAATAACACAAATGCTCCAAAAATGCAGTTATTTATGTTTTTATGATTTTCAAAGAAATCTTTGTTTTTTCATAAATATTCATATTTTATTAAATTCTTATTTTTCAATAAATATTCATTTTTTATCAAATCTCACTTTTTAATAAATTTGCATTACACATTTTACTTATGATAAACTTGTCTAAAATGAAAATTTTAGTATAAAGTTATTTAAAAAGGATTTGATATAGAAATGAAAAAAATTATAAAAGTCGTTGGGGCTATTATTGAAAATAAAAATAATGAAATACTTTGTGCTCTACGCTCTCCAATTATGTCTACCCCAAACATGTGGGAATTTCCTGGTGGAAAGGTTGAAAATAATGAGACATTAAAAGAAGCTATAGAAAGAGAAATCAAAGAAGAGTTAAATTGTAATATTGAAGCTCTAAGCATTTTTAATGATAATATTCATGAATATGATAATTTTATAGTTAACTTAATTACTATAAAGTGTAAACTAATGTCTGGTACTCCTACAGCAAATGAGCATTCAAAGCTTATATGGCTAAAAAAAGAAAATTTAGATTCTTTAAAATGGGCTCCTGCAGATATTCCTGCTGTAATGAAGTTAATAAGCGAAACAGAGTCTGCCATATAGACATTGGGCTGCTGCATTTAATAATTCGTAATTCATTATATTTACATTTTAAATATATAACGTAACATCCTACAGCTTTTAGCATACGCTTAACTTAGTGCTTAAGGCCTTCTGAAATAGTAAGGTAGCCTGAAACAACTGTCTGAATATCTCTCACTCTCTTCTTTACTATTTACTTAATTATAATCATGATTTATATTATTACAATCCTTTCTCACACACGTACTTAAAGAAAGAATCTGCTGCTGGTGAGTGGTATCTGTTTTTCATTCTGGCTATGTAGAAATAGCTTTCCCAATCTGGTTTAATTATTGGAATTGCTTTTACATTTATGTATTGAATTGAATACATTTTAGGTAGGATTGCTATTCCAAAGTTTTGAGCTATAAGTCCTACAATTAGGCTGTCTTCTTCAACTTCATATGAAACTTTAGGGTATTCTCCTATTTTTTCAAACAATCCATCTATTACAGGTCTTAAACCACTACTTTTAGAAAATATGATTTGCTTATATGGTATTGTATCTTTTAAGTTTAGCTCTTTGTATTTAGTTAATGGATGACCATATGGCACTACTGCACACATTTCTTGCTTTTTAATTGGTACAAACTCAACCTCTGTTTCATTTTCCATTTTTGAGCAGAAACCAATATCATAAATTCCACTTTTTAAGCCTTCTACAATATCTTTAGTCACTCCTGTATAAAATTTAAAATCAATTTCTTTGTCTTTATTTATGTCTAAAAAATCATGAGCTACTTTTGGAATATCCTTTATTGCAAGTGGCTTTATTATAGATAAACTTATGTTTCCTCCACCTTCACTTATGTTTTGAAAGGAATTCACACTTATATCTAACATACTGATGATTTTACTAGCATCATTATAAAACATTTTTCCATATTTATTTAATACAACATTTCGTCCTTCTTTTTCAAATAATTTTACTCCTAATTCTTCTTCTAAAGAGGATATGGCATGACTTAAGCCTGGCTGAGTTATTTTCAATTTTTCAGCTGTTTTCCCATAATGCTCTAATTGTGCTAAAGTAACAAAATATCGCAAATGATATAAATTCAATATTTCCAAGTCCCTTCTAAAATATTATTTAGGCATATGAAAGAAAATAACAATTCCAAATATTCCGAGGATATTTTTCATCAGACAAGGAAGTAGATTACCCTCATAGCTAGGTCTATTAGGGTAATCTGGTGACGCAGTATGATGGAAAATAGGCAGGTGGATTGACTTATTATTTTTTTGATAATGCCTTATTATTATATATTAATTCATAAATAAAATGAATGAATTTCTATAAAATAAATCATTAGAATTTATGAAAAATATCTCATATAATTAATTAGTATTAGACACAATCAAAAAATAATAGACCAGTATATATGTATTATTTATTTTTATGTGCCTTAATTACAGTTATTTTTATCTTAATGAAAGAAGGCTTTATTTATGAAAAAAATCAGAATTCCAGGAGAGCTAGCACTATTTACAGCAGTAATTATTAATAGCCTTGGTATTGCCTTAATGACCAAAAGTAATTTTGGTATATCTTCTATCTCTTCAGTTCCTTATGTATTTAGTCAAGCTTTTACAATATTAAGCTTTGGAACATGGAATTATACTTTTCAAACAATTTTAGTAATATCTTTAATGATTTTAAGTAGAAAAATTAATTTAAGTTATAGTTTTTCTTTTTTAATGGGTATTGCTTTTGGGAAAATGATAGATGTTCATGAATTATGGGTTTGCTTTTTACCTGATTCTTTAACTTATCATATTATTTACTTTATTTTAAGCTTTTTCATATTAGCATTTGGAATATGCTTATCTAATAATAGTATGCTTCCAATTATACCAACTGATACATTTCCAAGAGATTTATCAGCCATTTTAAATAAACCCTACAAATATGTTAAGACAACCTTTGATTTATGCTGCTTAACTACAACTGTTATAATTTCATTATTTATACTTCATAAAGCAGTTGGTGTTGGCATTGGTACAGTTATATGTGCATTTACTACTGGAAAAACTGTTTCAATTGTTCAAGGCTTTTTTGATAAGCATGTAAAATTCTACAGATTAACATCCTTAAATAATTCACATGGTTCAAAAAAACATAATTTAAGTGTCTAAGTTAATCTTAGATACTAAATTATGTTATATATTCAGGAAATATAAAAAATCCAATATCATAATATAAATGTGGAATAAATACTTACAAAGTAAAAAAGGTTCATAGCGAATATAGTAACAAGGTTTTTTGGTAAATTACATAAAAATCTTCATAGACTCTTTTTTTCATATTCAAAGTACACACTATAATAAAACTCATTATTAATGCATATGCTATAGGAAATACAGTCCTTCCTATAAAAAGCTATCCCTTACTTGATAATATCTTATATCATAAACATTTGGGCTCTCGCTTAAATTACAATTGTTTTATTAGCTTTATTAATCATCTTAGCTGGTAATTCTTTTTCAAGCTTCCAAACAAAGCTTATTGGTTTATTTCCACTATGACTAACATATTCACATAAACCTAAATAAGTAAATGGAGATGTGATTCCATCTTTTTCTTTACTTTCTCTAACAAATAAAGCAATTTTACTATTTAAAGCTTTATGATTTATATACCTATTTCCTGTAGTACTTTCTACAGATGTTGTACTTTGACTTTGCCAATGAAATAAACTTTCATTAATTGCATAATCTTCGTAAAGGGTTGATGGTGAGAAATCTTTATCGCTTTTATTTAACGTAATAAAGAATATATCCAAAGATTTATCTGCAAAATATTTGACACCTTCTCTAAATGCTGGCTTTTTATTTTCATTAAAATATCCTAGTGCTGCCATAATCACATCTCTTGAATATTCGCAATGCAAATCTAAAGGACAAGGAAATCCAAGTTCAACTTTTTCATCTATGAAATCAATGTTATTGTAATTAAAACGTAATATGCTTATGATTTCCTGAGCCATATTTTCATTTTTTAATAGACTTTCGATTCCTTCTCTTATGGAGCTAAATCCTTGCTTTTGTGGGGTATCATTATAAAATGTATAATAAATCATATTTACCATAAGCATTTCTTCTTCATCAAAGTCATTATTATAAATATTATTATCTTTAAGAAGATTCAATGTAAACTCAATAAATCTTCTTGAATTAATACTAAATAAATTTTTAAGCTTTTTAGTTATTTCCTTTTCTTGCTCTTCATTAAAATCTTCTTTTAATCCTGATAATACAAGCATTCTGCTAAAGCTTCTATCACCTGATTTTCCATAAAAATCGACTAAAGATAAATGATAATAATTTAAAAAGTTTTCTAAATTAAGTTCAATGTCAGTTTCTAAATTAAAATTCTTCAATTTAACAATTAGATTTTGTTTATTATTTGCACAAGATTTTATGTTTCTTAAAATATATTCTTTTGCTTGTTTTTCTAACTGAATATAACAGCCTTTTGGTAAGGTTAAAAATCCATTTTCTATATATTCTTTAACACTATGATTAGTTTTGCCTACAAGTGCTCTGAATTTTTCTTCAAAATTATAACTCTTATGAGCCTGACCTACAAAGTCCAAAACTGTTAAGCATTCTTTACCTTCACTTAATCTCAATCCTCTTCCTAATTGCTGCAGGAATACTGTTAAGCTTTCAGTTGGTCTCAAGAATAAAACTGTATTAATTTCAGGTATATCTACACCTTCATTATATAAATCCACAACAAAAATAAATTTAATTTCACCATTTACTAATTTTCTTTTAGCATCATTTCTTTCACTTTCATTGCTATTACCATGGAGTGCTATTGATGGAATATTATTTTCACTAAAGCTTTTTGCCATGAACTTGGCATGTTCAACACTTACACAAAATCCAAGACCAATTATTTCATTTAAATCTGTAACATAATTATTAATACTTTGAATTATTTGATTTACTCTAAGATCATTTCCTGTATAAAGATTACTTAATTCTGAAATATCATAGCCACGTCTTCCCCATTTAAGCTTAGATAAATCTATGGTATCAGTAACGACAAAATATTGAAATGGACTTAGAAGCTTTCTATTAATTGCTTCATTTAATCTTATTTCAGCACTAATACGGTCATCAAAATATTTGAAAATATCAGCACCGTCTGCTCTCTCTGGAGTTGCTGTTAAGCCTAGTAAAACTTTAGGATCATAATACTCTAATAATTTCTGATAAGATGGTGCTGCTGCATGGTGAAATTCATCTACAATAATAAAATCATAATAATCACTTGAAGTTGATTCATACAACTTTTTACTATTTAAGCTTTGCACGGAAACAAATAAATGATCTAAAGATTCAGGAACATTATTTCCAACCATTAAATCTCCAAAATTGTTATCCTTAAGTATAGCTCTAAAAGTATCACGGCTTTGCTTTAATATTTCTTCTCTATGAGCAACAAATAATAATTTATTTACACTTGTCTTATTTTCCTTACAAAAATCTTTATAATCAAAAGCTGAAATTACAGTCTTTCCAACACCAGTAGCTGCAATTATTAAATTTTTATGTTTGTTAAATATCTTTCTTTCAACCTTTAGCTTCTCTAATATTTCTTTTTGATATGAATAAGGTTTTATATCAAAAGTAAAATTAAACTGTGGTTCATCATTATATTTTTCTTTTCTAAGAGATCTAGCCAATGTTTCTTTGTCACTATCAGTTCCTATGTAGTTTATAAATTCATTATCATTCCAATAGCTTTCAAAAGTGGCTTCAAATTTCTTAATTATATCAAAGGAATCTTTTTCACTCACTTTTATGTTCCATTCAAGTCCAGAAGTTAATGCAGCATTTGAAAGATTTGATGACCCTATATAAGCAGTAGTAAAGCCTGTCTCCCTTTTAAACATATAAGCTTTAGCATGAAGCCTTGTTCTTTCTGTATCATATGATATTTTAATTTCTGTATTCTTTAGTTTGCTTAATTCATAAATAGCTTTAGCATCAGTTGCTCCCATATATGATGTTGTTATTATTCTTAACTTTTTATCATTGTTTGTTGCTTCTTTTAAACTATCAATAATGCATCTAAGTCCGCTCCATTTAACAAAAGATATAAGTAAATCAATTGAATCACAAGAAAGTATCTCTCTATTTAACTCACTAAGCATATTGGGCTCCATAATAGAACCAGTAAATAAGGAACTTTGAGAAATTGAAGTTATAGGTCTTACTGCTTTACCATTACTAATTGCCCTTTTATTATTTATCTTTAAATAAAGAGAGGTCAAAAGCTCTCCACTTTCATCAATCTTGTATTTTTTAACATCTTCCTCATTAGATTCCTTAGCCAAAATATTGATTATCTTATTGCATACTTCAATTTGCCTTAAAAGCTTATCATCATCATCTTTTTCTTTATCTCTAATATAATTTAATGATTTTCTTATTACAACTTCAATATATTGAGATAAAATAACTTTAGCTTCTTCCGTATCTATATTTTCTTTACTTATTAAAATGCTATTTATATCTATATTCTCTAATTCAGTTATTATTTCATTGTTAATGACTTGCTCATAAATTCCTTGCTTCAAAGTACCACTACCTTTTATGATATTATAATTATTGACTAACATATTTATAATTATATCATAGAAAATGTTTATACTATTTATGAACTATTCTTAATAATCATTATTTTTACATATAAACGACCATTTCTATTTTCACTTGCCATGTTTATCCCTACTCAAAATATTCTTTTAATGAGTTTATTTATAATTATTTTAATTTAAAAATTAAATCTTATTAAATAATCATAGTTCTTTTAAGGTCCTCTCGCTCTAAATACTCAAAAGTAATATTAGCTTCATCTATACCATTATATATTTCAATATATCCTGTTTCTGTATGAATACCTATTCCTATTAAATTCTTATAATAATTTATTTTATTAATTTTATTCTCATTATCTTTTGTATATATAGTTTCCAATTTTCTATGAAATTCTATAATGTCTATTTTTATGATTTTAGAGTTAATTAATTTTCTGAAAGAATCTTTTTTATTTCCCCACTTAACTTCATCAATAAAGTAATCATTTTCAAGATTATAATCCCATTTTAATACTAATTTTTCTAAGTCATATACCTCAACTAATAAACTAGTATCTTCAATAATAAATATTATTGGCTGACTCCAACTTGTAAATTCCTCATCACTATATGCTATTATATCAGTTATTTTTCTTCCAATTATTGATTTAAGTTTAATTTCCTGTTCTTTAAGCAGATCTTCTATTTCTTCATAACATACATTGCCATACAGATCCTTCATAATATGATGGCCTCCTATTAAAATTTATTATTCACTGGTTATATACTACTGTTCATTTGAAAATTTTTAGTTGAAATAACTATTAACACCTATCCAAAAATCTTTCTATTTCATTTAACTGTACTAATTTACCATTAATTCTAATAACTTTCCCATTAATAATTTCTATAGAATTATCATTTACAACATATGTTTAGGTATAAAAAAAATCTTTCAAATATTTTGATCTTGAGTGATGTCTAAGCTTTCTTAATGCTTTCACTTCAATTTGTCTTATTCTCTCTCTTGTAAGATGAAATATTTCTCCAACTTGTTCTAATGTTCTATCTATATTATCGTCTATTCCAAATCTTAGCCTTATAATTGCTTCTTCTCTAGGTTTCAATGTACCTAAAATATTATCTATCTTTTCTCTGCAATCTATCTTAATCACTTCATCAAATACATCTACTCCAATATCTACGATTAAATTTTTTAAGTCTGTATCCCTATCTTCTCCTATCGGTACATCTAAATGTACCATTTTCTCTATAAATAAACTATATACTGTTTTTATTTCATTATATTTTTCTAAAGATATCCTCGCTTCCTTACACACCAACCTTATATAATTATTACTATCTATGTTATAGTACTTATTTTCTAATTTCCTTATTTTTAGCATTAATTCTGATAAGTGAACTGGAATTCTAACAGTATTTCCCTTATCCATAATTTCTTTAAAAATAAATTGCTTTATCCATAAAGTTGCATATGTAGAAAATGCTGTTCCTTTTTCTGATTTAAACCTTTCTATCGCTTTTATTAATCCTAAATTTCCTACTTGAATTAAATCATCATAATCTATAGCCTTTCCATCAATATATTTTGAATATATATTGGCATATTTTCTTACAAGTTTTTGGTTATTCTGTACAAGTTCATTTAAAAATTTATTTTCTTTTGTTTTTTCATATTGCCCTAAAATGATTTTATTATCTTTATATTTATGAATACTTTCAAATTCTTCACATCTATTCTTATATTGATTTGATTCTTCTTCCGTATATAGATTATTAAAATTAATATCTAAATTCAATAGATCCTCAGGATCCATGTTAATCATTTCATAAACTGATAAGTTATTTTCATTATCATCTTTTATATACATATCTCTCTTATCATTTTGGGTGTTAGCAAAAGCATTATAGCTATTTCTATTTAATTTAATATCACACTGCTTTGAATTATCTATCTTATCGTTTAAATATGATTCTATTAAATTAATATCCACATTATGCCCAATTAACATTTCAATTTCATTCTTAATTTCATGCATATTAATTAAATTTCTACTAATATATTTATTTACTATTTTCTCAATTTTTTCTTCAATCTCTCTCATAAAATAATCCTCCACTTACTTATTATACCATAAAGTGATATAATTTGATGGAGGTGATATATTCAATGATAAATTATTTAAACTTAGTAAATGAAAAATTATTTTCTATAATTAACAATGAATTATTAAAACAACAAGACAAACCTCTTTTATTTGTACTAAAAGGTTTTGAGAATAGTACTTTAAAAGAGATAGAGGCATATAAAGTATTTAAACTTTCGTCAGAAATATCTATAAATAACATTTTTGATAATAAATTAAAATTAACTACAGAATTTTTTATGAATGTTCCGAGATATACAATTAATAAATACTTTTTGTGTAGTTTTGAGGAATTTATTATATTTAATGAGTCCTGTAATCTTGTGTTTAAACCTATAATTATTACTAATAATTTATATAAAAATTTATTTCCACTTAATTATAAAATCAAAAATCTTGATAAGATATTAGATTCTTTTGAACTCAATTCTAGCTCTCAAGAATTTGTAAATACACCTGAATATATTAACTTTAATTCTCTATATTCAAATTTAGTATGCATTGATGAACATTACTATATAACCTACAATTTCGATACTACCAATATTTCTAATATACCACTGTTTAATAATGTTGACTCAATCTTACCTATAGAAGTAAAAAGTATTTATGATAATAATGTATATGAACTTACTGATGATGAGACTTCTTATTTAAAACTTCTAAATAATATCTTAGACTTTAATAATAAGACTATTTATGTATCTTTATCTGGATCAATTGGAGAATATAGTATTTATCAAGAACAATTAGATGTACTTTCAAATATCTTTAAATTAGATAAAGAAATTATTCTATGCTCTCAAAGAAATATTAAAACAAATATTGATAAAATATCTGATTACTTAGATATTTTAAAAAGATATTGGGGATATACTTCTTTTAAAGATCTTAAAATGTATAAAAATATTTATGATGATACTAACTATAGAGCTACCATAGATATTTCCCAAGCTCAAATAATTAATGATATTATTACTCAATCAGAATTAGCTTTAAATTGTAAAGAAAATGAAGTAAACTTTAGAGATATATTTGTTACTTCTCCTACTGGTGCTGGTAAATCAATAATGTTCCAAATACCTGCAATATATTTAGCTGAAAAACATCAAGCTATGACGATAATTATATCTCCACTTATTGGTCTTATGGTAGATCAAGTTGAAGGTCTTCATAATAATAATATTCATTTTTCTGCTACTATAAATTCTGATATAACACCTGTTGAAAAGATGGCTATAAAACAAAAAATTCATGATGGTGAAATTTCTATTTTATATATAAGCCCTGAAACTCTCTTAAGCAGATCAGATATAACCGAGTTAATAGGGGAACGAAAAGTTGGATTATTTGTAATTGACGAAGCTCATATAGTAACAACTTGGGGAAAATCATTTCGAGCTGATTATTGGTATTTAGGAAATTATTTAGATAAACTTAGAAGCGGATCCAAATATAAAAAAGCCTACAAGTTCCCAATCAGCACTTTTACTGCTACAGCTATTTTAGGCGGCATTGAAGATATGTATAAAGAAACTAAAGATAGCTTAAATTTAATTAATCCAATCCCTCATTTCGGATATGTAAAACGTAAAGATATAGAAACAAAATTTAAATATGTTGCACTAAAAAAAGAAAAAGGTAGATCAAAGGAATATCTAGATTCTAAATTAAATATTACTTTAAGGCGTTTAGAACTATTTTGCAAAGATAATCAAAAAACTTTAGTTTATTTTCCTACGGTTACGTTGATTTATGAGCTTGCTAATTTTATAGATCTTCATGGTTCTAATAAATTAAAAGCAAATATTTGTATTTATCATGGAAAATTAGACTCTCAAAATAAGAATTCTAATTATCTAAAATTTAAAAATAATGAAGGTTTAATTATGCTTGCAACAAAAGCGTTTGGGATGGGTATTGATATTCCAGATATATTAAATGTTTACCATTTTGCACCTACAGGTAATGTATGTGACTACATTCAAGAAATAGGACGTGCTGCTAGAAAACTTGATACTGGTTATGCCTATATTGATTATTTTTCTCAAGATGCTTCTCATGTAAATAGATTACATGGATTAAGTTCCATTAGAAAAAATCAATTAATCCAAATAACAGAGAAAATTCTTAATTTATATAAAGCAAATAAATATAACAGAAGAATGCTTGTAAGTTGTGAAGAATTCAAACATATTTTTCCAAATTCATTAGATGATGATGACTCTGGATTAAATAATAAAGTAAAAAGTTGTCTTATGATTTTACAAAAGGACTTTATACTAAAATTAGGCTACTCTCCTATAATGGTTAAACCACGAAGTTTATTCACTAATGAATTTTTCATAGTTCCATATGTTGATGAAGAATATTTAATAAAAAGATATGGCAATTATCTAAAACTAACTGATACTAATAACAATTTTTCTAAAATTGGCAATGTATATACTTTGGATATGAAATCATTGTGGGAAAATACAAATAATAATATATCATTTCCTTCTTTTAAATATAAATTTTATACTGACAAATCTGAACTTAAACTTTCAAGTTTAGATTCTTTAACACCTGTAGTAATGATTGATCTTGCTATTAAAACACAAACGGTTAATGAATTTCACTATACTTATGATAATATAATAGACTGTTTTAAAAAAATTTTTGGTAAATATTCACTAAGCAAAAAATTTATGAATATAGATGAGCTTACTATTGAACTTCAAACACTAATAAAAAAAGATAAATATTTTTGCGAATCAATTATTACTACTGTAATTAATAGTATGATATACCATCAAAAAAATTCTAGGTATAATACTAATTTTGCAAGTAAAAAATACCTAACTTTTTATGAATCTAGAAATGCGTATAAAATTAACAATACATATGATGAATTTTTTACATGGTTTAATAATAAAGTTAATAATATTTTTACTAATAGTATTAATAAATCACAACAGGAATTTAAAACCTATACAATGAAAAATCCAACAAATAAATCTTTACTTGATGATTTATTTGTTACTCTTGGGCTATTAGAAACTTTTGGATTAATTGTGTATGAAATCAATGGTGGTGGTACCCCTGAAATTTATATACATCTAAATTCAGAATATCAATTAAAACAAATTATTTCTAATGCCGATACTTATAGCAATAAAATTTTATCCAATGTATATTTGAGGCACAAAATATCTGTTAAACTCTTAGAGAATATATTTACCAATAATATTGATTCAGATGAATTTTGGAATACTATTGAAGAATATTTTCTAGGACGATACGATGTAAGCAATCTTCTTAATTAGTTTTAAAAACTTAGACTAAGTGTATAACCTTTTACCTTGAAATATAAACAAAACCTCGAGTTTTCGAGGTTTTGTTTATATTTATTATCTTACGTTATATTTTATTGCTTACATAATATTTCTTTCAATAATTCCAAAGCACTTTCCTCATCTTCTGAGTTTGTTCCAAGTTTCCCTCTAAAAGCCTTTGCTAAAATTGATTTCTTTATTAAATCAATTTGTTCTTCTAATTGAGTAATTTCTTCTATTTTAGATTCTTCTTTTAAAAGTTTATCTAATATTTTCACTAGTTCATTTTGTTCCTTAAGAGGAATAATCGGAACTGGAAGATTCAGAACTGTTTTCTGATTAATTTTAGGCATATTACCTGCAGTACCTGTTGCATTATTTATAAAATACCATCTACCATATCTTGAATTTATCCAATACCATAACAATTTTGAATGGTATATTTGCTCATTCACTCTGAATTTCATTATTAAATCTGGATATATAAACAAATCATCCTCCATATCATAAATAGCTGATATTCCAACATAATCCAAAGAATTTGCTCTCTGAATTAAAAAATCTCCTTTTTTTAGCCAAAGATAAGAATCTTTTTCTATTTCTTCATCAATATACTTAAATTCATTAGGATTAAAGTATCCCCTTGTTGTAGCACCTAGTTTTAACGTTTTTGTATTAGTTTCATACTCAACAGCTTTTGGTGAATAACCGTTTCTTGGCTTTTCATTTATAATTTTTTCTAAATTCGAAAGTTTATATCTTGATTTAAATATTTTAAAATCAATTTCCATACCTTCTAATTGTATTTCTATATCTTTAGTAATTGAATTTTCCGTTAAATCACCCCTAAACGCCTTCTCCAAAACAGCACTTTTCCTCTTCTCAAAGCCCTCTCTAGCCTCTTCTATTAATTCCTTAGCCTTATCTAACTTTTCAAAAAGACTTTCTATTCTATCAACAATTCGTTGTTGCTCTTTTAGTGGTGGAATGGGAAATGGTATTTCTGACAAGTTCTTTTGATTTAAGCTAACTTGGTTAACTGCCCTATTAATCCTATCTACTACTTCATCTTTATAATCATATCCTCTAGTGTAAAGGTGAAAAAACTTTGGTATTACTAAATTCCGATTAACCCTTATCCTTAATAAATTCATTCCATGTACTAATGGTAATAATGTTTTCTCTATCAAAGCAGTTTTTCCAACGTGTTCCAAGCTGTTTATATGACTTAACGCTATATCTCCTTCTTCATAATAGTCTTTCTCTTTTAACTTTTCTACTTGGATAATTGTTCCCAATCTATTTATATCAATAGTATTATTTTGCAATGACTCTATCCTAGTTACTTTTATCCCTGTATCATCTTTATTCTGTTTAATTGTAGTTCCATTCTTAATTTCAATTGACACATTTCCAATATTACTCCACACCCAATTCCCCGGCACCTCATAAGGCCCATCCTTAATAATAGCCTCATTCAGCTTTTCTTCCAATGTCATATTCTTCTTAGCCATTACTATTCCTCACTTGTATTTCCATTTTATCTAAATCTATTACTGCATTTATCTCTTTTAAGAAATCCATTCCTATAATTCCATTAATGTCAAAGCCGTAATCCATAACACCGATCTCCACCTTAAAATTTTCAACCTTAATATCTCCAATAACTAATTTATCCATGTTCTTCTTATAGACAAATTCTATTCCACCAACACCTTCAATAGTTTCAATAGTGTCATCTTCTTCAATTACTACACCTATTTCCTCTACTTTATCCATTTTTAATAAAGTTCCACCTGATCCTGTATCCACCAATACATTATCAAGTTTCATTTCTTTATTATTATATACCAATGAAATAGAACAAAATGGCAATCCATATCTATATTTTAATTTAACCATTATGTCTTACTCCAATCCATGCTCTTTCTTCTATATGTAAATCTTCATGTTTAGTATGATATACATACATTTCCTTAGTTTTATCCTTTTTATGTCTCTCTGCATATTCTCTCAAAGCAGTTTTTCCATCACTAAAATAATTAATTACAGATAACTCATCAACAATCCTATTCCCATTCTCAGAATGCGATTCTAATGCTTCAAATAATATCCAAGTATTTTTGTATATTTCTCTTACTTCATTCCATTTCATACTTAATACCCTCCTATTATTGTAATGACTTTAATTCTTTAATAACGCACATAAGTAAATCAGTTGCCTCTTCTAGTTTTGCTACTGCTTCTTCTGCACTTTCTATTGGATCTGGTAGGTCTTCGTAATCTAAGATTGAATCATCTTTTATAAGTCCTAAATCTAAATTATTATTCTTTTCTTTAATTTCTTCTCTAGTGAATTTATTCCATCTTTCATCTTGAACTTCTTCTCTATTTTCAGCTGTATATGCCTTTACAAAATCATCAAAATGTGATTCTTTTAATTGATTTGTCTTGCCAAAGTTTTGCATGTTTGTTCTTAAATCATAGAACCACACTTCTTTTGTATTATCTTTATCACTAGTACCTCTTGTAAAGAACAACACATTAGTTTTAACTCCTTGAGCATAGAAGATACCTGTTGGAAGTCTTAATATTGTATGTAAATTACATTTATCCATTAAGTCTTCTCTTATCTTTGTTCCATCGCCTTCTTGGAATAAAACATTATCAGGCAGAACTACTGCTGCTCTTGCATTTCCATCTGCTTTTAAACTTCTATATATATGTTGCAAAAAGTTTAATTGTTTATTTGATGTCATGTAAGTTAAGTCATCTCTTGTAGCTCTTTCACCGCCTTTTTTAGTTCCAAATGGAGGGTTTGAAAGTACTACATCTAGATCTTTCATCTTTTTACCTTCATTAGTTAATGTATCTCCAAGGATTATGTTTCCTTCTATATCATGAAGCATAGCATTCATAAGTGCTAATCTATGAGT
This sequence comes from Clostridium sp., assembly GCA_018372555.1. Lineage (GTDB taxonomy): Bacteria > Bacillota > Clostridia > Clostridiales > Clostridiaceae > Clostridium. Next base: position 4,280 of record JAHAIU010000033.1, on the reverse strand, counting down.
TTCATGAACTAATTCACAGCCTGAAAATGCTTTAGTTCTTTGAAATTCCTGCATATCTGTATCTAAATCGAAGTAATTATCATATTTTTGTTTTAAATAATGATCTGCTCCAATCATAAATCCAAAAGTTCCTGCTGCTGGGTCATTACATTTTTCACCTGGTTTTGGATCTATTAATTTAACCATAACATCTATTAATACTCTTGGTGTAAAGTATTGTCCTGCACCTGATTTCTTTTCTGAGGCATTCTTTTCTAACAATCCTTCATAAAGATTACCTAGACCTTCTTCTTTAGCAGAATACCAGTCTAATCCATCTATAGTTGTTATTATTTTCTCTAAATTCTTTGGTTCATCTATATTAGTCGCTGAACCTTGGTATATTTGCTGTACTGCTCCTGTACTTCTTTCTCCTAAATGATTTAATAATTCTTTATAGAATGTCTTAAGCTCTATTCCGCTTTTAGCTTTTAAATCATCCCATCTATATCCTTCAGGAATTTTTTCTTCAGATCCTGTTTCTTTTGCCATTTTTAAGAAAAGGATATAAGTTAATTCTGTTACATATTGATGATAAGTTATCCCATCATCTCTTAGTACATTACAAAGATTCCAAAGTTTACTTACTATTTCTTGTGTATTCATATCTAGCTAATCCCCTTATCTTCAAACATATATGTTTTTAGTTTATTAATTATCTCTTCTAAGTTACCATTAAACATCTTTTCATTTAATCTGTCAAACCCACCACTTTGAGTTTTAAAGCTTCCGTTATCTAAGGTTTCTTTATTTATAACCACTTCTTTTAACATTACTTTTTCTATTTTACTTAACCAATTTTCTTGAGGTTTTGTGAAATAATACTCTTTCTTTATTTTAGCAACTGCTCTTTTAACTCTTTCCTCATTAGATTCTAACGGACTTCCAAGTGCTTGCTGCCTTATAAATGCAATTATATCCGCTACTATTTCTTCATTATTTAAGTCTTTCCATGCAGTCTTTAAATATTCTTCATTAAAACCTTTATTATCTAATATGGCTTTAAGTTGTTTTAAAGATTCTTTAGTTAAATCTTGTGGTCTTGTACACACTACTTCTAAGGCCTGAATAGTATTTTTATTTTCCTCAATATACTTTTTAAATTCATCTATATAATCTTCTGGCTTTTTGCCTTTACCATAACCTCTTGTATGTGATATTACCTTATCTTCTTTATCAGAAACTATTATTATTTCTTCATTAGTGTATTTTTCATCTAAATATTCAACCAAAGAATTATTTTGAATTATTTCTTTAGCAGCACTTTCAGCATCAAGTCCTCTTAATTCATTAATAAATTCTTCAGGTGTTTTATCATTGCAAAGACTCTTAAAAATTAATCTCTCATTATTATCTATTAATTTCTTTTTTCTTTGTAATTTTGCTATTACCTTATTAACTACTACTTCTTTTTCTTCGATGCTTTCTGCTCTTTCTAAAGTCTCCTTTAATATTCTAAAGCTTGCATTTGCATTAGATGCAACAGGCTTCATATTTGTCATATCTTTAAGTGCTTCATAAAGTCTAACACAATCATATATCTCAAAATGTGTTTTATTAATATCATCACATAATCTTGTCGCTCTACCTAACATTTGCTCATAAAGTATTCTTGATTTTACTCTTCTTAAAAAGACTATTTTATCAATCTTCGGCACATCTATCCCAGTGGATAATAAATCTACTGTAACTGCTATGTTAGGATATGTTTCATTTTTAAATTTCTTTATAGCAAGGTCTGGATCTTTTATGCTACCTGTTATTTTTAAAATAGAATTATCATCAACTCCACCTATGGTTTCTCTATAAATATCTTTTAATAATCTAACTATCATGTCCGCATGAGCATCACTTGCTGCAAATATTAAAGTTTTTCCCTTATCATTTTCAGGATCTATATATTGTGCAACTTCTTCAAGAGCTGCTCTTGTGTGTGCTTCAACAATTACTTTTTTATTAAATTGATCTATTTCAAAATCAACATTATCTTCAAGTTCTGCTCCATTAATAAGCTCACCAGTATATTTATTATATTTAGCCACTTTATCACCCTTATTGTAGTGAACTCCATCTCTGGTAAGCTCAGTTTCTATTAGATGAGGTGGTTCATGATCTACAAGATATCCATCTATAACAGCATCTCTGTAGCTATAGTTATATACAGGATTACCAAAGATCATTGTTGTATGAAGTGCTGGTGTTGCAGTAAGTGCTACTTTAAAAGCATCAAAATACTCTATAACCTTTTTATATTTACTTAAGAAATCTCTATCATCTCTCCACTCAACCTCAGTATCAGTCATTTCTTTATCTAAAGTATAACCTCGGTGAGCTTCATCAACTATGATGCAGTCATAATCTCCAACAGAAGGCACATTATTTTCATCTTCATTGTACATTATCCTCTTAACCATAGCTTGTACTGTTGCTATATGAATTTTAGTTTCTTTATCAATTAGCTTTTCATCAAGACCATTAATATTGTAAATTTGATTTAAAGTCTTTAAGTCTTCTATTTTAACTTCTTTAAATGTATCAAAAGCTTGGCCCCCTAAAGATGTTCTGTCAACTAAAAATAAAATTCTTTTATATCTATTAGTCTTGATTAATCTATATATAAGACCGAGTACAGTTCTTGTTTTTCCTGTTCCTGTAGCCATAGTTATTAAAGCTGATTTTTCTTTTCCATCCGTAATAACTTTTTCTACTGCTTTTATTGCTTCAACTTGATACTCTCTAAGTCCTATACTGTTTTCAGATTTCAAAAATTCAAAACTTAATTCATCCAAACTTTTATTTGCCTCTTCAATATTTTCCTCAAGCATAACTTCAAGCTTTTCTGGCGAATACCATCCTTGAAGAACTTTATCATTATTTCTTGAATTTCTGCAATCTAAGAAATGAACACCACTTTTATCTTCAATTTCTTTTATATATTTCCTTCCATTAGTTGTAAATAAAAATGGTACTTTATAATCATTCCATTGTGAAATAACATAAGATTCATGTTCTTCCTTTACTCCAACAGCATAGTTTTTAGCTTCAACCATAGTTCCAGCTACATCTTTAGAATACTTTTTAGCTTCTACAAATCCAACTAATTTTTCTCCAATAAATAATGCATAGTCAACTTTACCATTACCTTTTTCCAATGAATAAGTAGGCCATTCAGCTATTGCTAAATTTCTTCCTTTTTGAGGTATTGTCCCCTTTGAGTATCTAATATTAATTGTATCAGCTTCCCATCCTGCTGTTTTTAATTGATCATCTATAATTCTTCTTGTTTCAGCTTCACTAAGCTCAATTCGTCTGCTCGCCTTTTTACCTTGCTCTTTACGCTTTTCTAACTCCTCTTTATCCTTTTCTTGAGATTTTAAAGCATTAAGTACTTGTTCTAAAGCTTTATACTTTTCTTCATATTCTCTAGATATATCATTAATATTTTCTCCATATGCATTTTCTTCTTCATCAGGCATTTTAAATGCTTCTGGCTCAAAACTCCATTCTCCATAAGTTTGCATAAACCAAACTGCTAATTTAAATGTTAATTCTAATTGAATTTTTGCTTTTTCAACATCTTCATACCCATTATGAGCTGCATCATTTCTTTTCACTCTAAGCATATGAAGTATATTATCAATATCCTCAGGAAGTAAATCTTCCTTTTTTAATAACTTAATTCTGTTATTATGACTATTATCATGAGCTATTAATGTAGAGTCTATGTCCTCCATTGAAAACATATATTGAACTACAATTTCCCCAAACATGCCACATTTAATAAATGTAGTGTTTGAATCTATATATAAATTTCTTTCAGCCAGCCTTCCTAAGTTTTCTAGAATGGGCCATTTTTCTTTTAAAAATGAAAAATTACTCATAAATTCACCCTTTACAATATATTTCATAAATTTCAATTATCATACTTCATATTCTAATTAATTACATTTTACCATAAAAGGAAGAGTTTATTCTATTCAAAATTCACTTTTACTAAATTAGTTTTGCAATATAATCTTTTTTAATGTTATCATAAATAATAAAGTTAAATTACTTATCTTGATATAATAATTAATTCAATCGAGTAGGAGGTAGACAATTATTTTGTCTACCGACCTCTCACACCACCAGTACGTACCGTTCGGTCAATGTCGTCAACTTAAGAAAATATAGAAAATTTAATAAAAAACACTTGACAATAGGTAAAAAAATGCAGCCTCGCTATAGATATTAAATTTATA
>JAHAIU010000400.1 GCA_018372555.1 Clostridium sp. | reverse complement strand
ACACTTTAGCAATAAATGAAATAGAATTCTATGAAGAAAAGCAACAAGCACCATCATCAATAGAATTCTTAGAAAATGCACCAACTAATCTTTATGTTAATAAGATAGCACCTATATTTGCAAAAGTATTGCCTGAAACTGCAAATTTAAATTATAAACTTACTTCAGATAATGAAGAGGTAGTAAAGGTTATACGTGTAGATAATGGTAATTCATCTACTTATTATTTAAGAGGGGTTAAGCCGGGTACAGCAAAGGTAAAAGCTACAACTGTTGATGGAAAGCTTAGCGCTCTACATGAAGTTACAGTACTTGATGGATTTGATAAATCTATATTAATTGAAGCTATTGAAAAGGGTAAGTCATACTCAAAGAATAGTGAAATTTATACAGAGGAAACTTATTCTGAATTATTAAAAGCTATAGAAAATGCTGAAAAAGTATTAGAAACAGCAAAGACAGAATCAGAATTAAGTTCTGCAATTATATCAATAAGAGTAGCTATAAATGGATTAAAAGAACGTGAAGAACCTAATTTAAATGTAATTGATTTTAATAAATTAGAAGCTATATTTGCTACTTCTGAAGCAGATAGTGACTTTATGAAAAATGCTGTAGATGGTGATGAAAATACAATATGGCATTCAGGTTATCAAAGTAGTCATAAGCTACCAGTTTCAATAGTAGTTAAGTTAGATAAGCCTTATAACCTTAACCAAATTGATTATTTACCAAGACAAAGTAGTAGAAATGGACATATAACTGAATATATTCTTGAAACTAGTTTAGATAACGAAAATTGGACAGAAGCTAGAAAAGGAACCTTCAAAGAAGCAAGTAATGGTTCTGGACTAGAAAATAAGGGATATAATCCAATACGTTTCAATACTACTAAAGCTCAATACGTTAGATTTACTGCAGTAAAATCTTTAGGTGATACTCGTGATAAATATGCAAGTGTTGCTGAACTTAAATTCTATGGACAGTCGGAAGTAGATAAATCAAATTTAAGTGCTAAGATTGGCGAGGCAGAGGCATTAGTTGAAGTTGATTACACAGCAGAAAGCTTTGAAGTAGTTAAGGTAGCAATTGATGCAGCTAAGGTAATATTAAATGATAATTCAGCAACTCAAGAGCAAGTTAATGAAGCAATTAGTATTTTAACAGATGCTATTGATAATCTTGTTAAGAAAGACGATGCTGAAGAAGTTAATAAAACAGTTCTAGCAATGGCTATAGAATATGTTCAAAACTTAAAGGTAAATGGAGAACTTGAAGATGTTGTTCCAGCAGTAATTAAAGAGCTTGAAGCTGCATTAGAAGAAGCTAAAGAAGTTTTAGCTAATGAAAATGCTACACAAGCTCAAGTAGATATAGCTGAAAAGAGATTAATAAACGTAATTCATATGCTAGAGTTTAAAGTAGGAGATAAGACAAAGCTTAAAGAACTTGTTGAAATAATTAAAGTTTTAGATGAAAGTAAATATACAACTTCAACTTGGAATGCATTGCAAGTAGAGCTTGAAAAAGCTAATAAAGTAATTGCAGATGAAAATGCAATGGAAAAAGAAGTTGCTAAAACTTATGAAAGCTTGAATAAGGCATTCGCTGAATTAGAATTAGTAGCTGATAATTCTAAACTTGCACAATTGGTAGCTGAATTAGAAGGTAAAGATTTATCTAAGTATACAACAGCAACTGTTAATAATTTCAATGTAGCCTTAGATTATGCTAAGGGAATCTTAAGCAATAAGGATGCAAGTCAAGAAGAAATAAATGAAGCTTATAATAAGTTAATAAAAGCTTACCTTGATTTAAGATTAATCCCAGATAAATCTCTTCTTGAAGATTTAATAAGCAAGGCTGAAGCAATAGATTTATCTAAATATACTAAGGAAAGTGCTAATAAGCTAAGTTTAGCATTAGCTAATAGTAGATCAATCTTAAACAAAGAAGACGTTACTCAAAATGAAATAGATGAGTCAGCAGATGAATTGAAATCAGCTTTAGAAGGACTAATAGCAAGTAACGGAAATGGAAACGG
>JAHAIU010000032.1 GCA_018372555.1 Clostridium sp. | reverse complement strand
ACCTTCTTTGGCTTTGCTTTTCCTATAGCTTCTAGTAGCTTTATATCACAGCCTTTTCTTGGTGGATCTACTACTATAACTTCTGGTGCAATACCTTTTTCAATTAATTCTGGTATTACTTCTTCTGATTTTCCTACAAAGAATTCTGCATTTTCTATATTATTTATCCTTGCATTTTCTCTTGCATTAATTATTGCTGGCTCTATTATTTCTACCCCATATACCTTCTTGGCTTTCTGAGATAAGAATAATGTTATAGTTCCAGTTCCACAGTATGCATCGAATACTGTTTCTTCACCTGTTAACCCTGCATATTCTAAAGCTTTTGAATAAAGCTTTTCTGTTTGTACAGGATTTACTTGGAAAAATGATAATGGAGAAATATTAAACTTAAAGTTATCTATGTAATCTGTTATTGTATCTTCTCCCCATAAAGTTATACATTCTTGACCTAATATTACATTAGTATTTTCTTTATTTACATTTAAAACTATGCTCTTGATTCCATCTATTTTTTCTACTATTTCATTTATAAATTCATTTATATATGGAATCTTATCTTTAGTTGCTACTAGAACTACCATTACTTCATTAGTTGTAAATCCTTTTCTAATCATTATATGTCTTATTAAACCTTTTTTATTAAAAACTCCATCAACACTTGCTGGCTGAATATTATATTTTAACATCCATTGTCTTGCTAAATTAGTAACTCTATCTGCTACCTTATCTTGTATTAAACAAGTATCTAAATCTATTATGTTATGACTTCTTGAGGCATAGAAGCCTATATTAAGTTCTCCCTTTACCATTCCTACTGGTAATTGAACTTTATTTCTATATCTTTCTGGATTATCCATTCCAATTGGGTACTTAACTAACTCTTCAGATAATCCACCTATTTTAGTTATACAATCTTTAACTCTTTCAAACTTATAATCTAATTGCTTTTTATAACTCATATGCTGAACTGTACATCCACCACATCTTTTATAAATACTGCATTTAGGTTCAATTCTTTCTGAAGAAGATTCAATTACTTCTATTAACTTTCCATAGGCATAATTTTTCTTTACCTTAACTATTAATGCCTTAACCTTTTCTCCTAAAATTGCTCCTTCTATAAATATAGGATAGCCTTCTATTTTAGCTATACCTTCACCTTCGTAACCTATGCTTATAATATCTAATATATATTCTTTATTCTTTTCAACCAATTTACTCACCTCGTAAACTTTATAAATTTGTTTATTCCTAGAGTTTCATCTTATAATAGCACAAAAAATTATAATTTTCTATTATCTATATTTCAATTAATGATTCATAATCATATTCTTATAATATTGTAAGCTTAGACTTTTTTGTAGTAAATTATCTAAATTGAAATCATATAGTTTTTATTTTTATATAAGTTACCTGTATAATTTCCTAACTCAAATATTCTAAAAAAGACTTTCTAATAAAAAAACATAAAAAAATGGCATCTTTTCAGATGCCCAAGTTCAGAATTTTGTTGCCACTTAATTCCATATTAATATTATTATAATATTCATATCATAATATACATTATAACTTAACTTTTATCAATATAAATATGAACATTTTGTTAATTATCTATATTTATATAAATTTATAACTACAATTATACTAATAGTTAACTATAAGTCGCTTGTATAGATTTTAATTGATAATAATAATCAACTAAATAATAATTACTGAAATTAATTAGAAATAAATGTGAAAGTATTAATTTACAAGAAAATCCCCTAAATAAACTTTATACTTCTATTGCTTCTAAAAGTTATCATTAACTTTAAGCTGAGTATAATTATCTAAAAAAATAAAAATGCTAAAAAGCTTTATATAAATTTATTCTCAGTAATTTCTCACAAATTATATCCTAAATTGTTAATTATTAATTGTTAACTGTTAATTTTCTATGGAACAGTACAAATATATGCACCTAGAGAATTATTAATTGTTAACTGTTAATTGAAAAAAGGTTGCCTTTCGGCAACCTTTTATATATTATTCTACAACACTTACTCTTAATAGGTTTGTAGCTCCAATCTTATCAACTGGAACTCCTGCTGCGATTACAACAGTATCACCCTTCTTAACAAATCCATTCTTTTCTGCAACTTTAACTGATTCTTCCATCATATGGTCAGTTGATTGCATTTTTCCAGATACTACTGGATAAACACCAAAGAATAAAGCTAATTTCTTAGCAACTTTTTCATCTGGAGTTACTGCAACTATTGGGCAGTCTGGTCTACATTGAGATAGTCTTCCAGCTGTTGCTCCACTTTGAGTTGAAGATATAATAGCTGAAGCTTGTAATTCAAATGCAGCATTTGCAGCAGCTCTTGAAATAACTCCTGCTATTGCAGGTATATGTTTCTTAGCCTTTGAAGTAGCTATTTCATAATGTAATTGATTTTCTGCTTCTACAGCTATCTTAGCCATAGTTTCTACAGCTTCTACTGGCCAATCTCCGTTAGCTGATTCTCCAGATAACATTATAGCATCTGTTCCATCATATATAGCATTAGCTACGTCTGATACTTCTGCTCTTGTTGGTCTTGGGTTTCTTATCATAGAATCTAACATTTGTGTAGCTGTTATAACTGGCTTTCCAGCTTCATTACATTTTTCTATTATCATCTTTTGAACAGCTGGTAATTTTTCCATAGGAATTTCAACTCCTAGGTCTCCTCTAGCTACCATTATACCATCAGAAGCTTCAATTATAGCATCTATATTATCAACACCTTCTTGGTTCTCTATCTTAGAGAATATTTGAATGTGCTCTCCACCATTTTCTACTAAAACTTTTCTTATAGCTTCAACGTCTGCTGCTTTTCTAATGAATGATGCAGCAACTAAGTTAACTCCGATTTCACAACCGAATTTTAAGTCAGATATATCTTTTTCTGTTAATGCTGGTAACTTTATTGATACTCCTGGAACGTTAACTCCTTTGTGAGTTCCAACAAATCCAGTGTTCATAACTTTACAGTTGATTTTCTTTCCATCAATAGATTCTACTTTTAATCCAACTAAACCGTCATCTATTAATATAGTATCTCCTGCTTTAACATCGTTTGCTAAACCTTCATAAGTAACTGTACACTTAGTAGTGTCTCCTATTACTTCTTCTCCAGCATATATTACAAAATTATCACCAGCTTTTAATTCAACTTTCTTTGGTTCAAACTTACCTGTTCTTATTTCTGGTCCTTTAGTATCAAGCATTATAGCTATTTCTTTATTGTATTTCTTTGCTAATTCTTTTACTAAATTAATTCTTCCTGCATGCTCAGCATGATCTCCATGTGAAAAATTATGTCTTGACGCATTCATTCCTGCTTCTATTATCTTAGATAATACTTCTGGACTTTCACTAGCTGGTCCTATAGTACAGATCATCTTAGTTTTTCTCATGTAATAAACACTCCTTTAATTCTATATATAATATTTTCAGCTTACTTAAAAGCTCAATTTATTAGGTAATAAGAGTAATTATTTTTACTCCCCATTATAAATTAATTATGATGATATTTCATTTGCCATTTCAAATAATTTCTCATCAAATTTTCTATCTAAAGCTAATGCTTCATCTATATCATCATCGATTATTTCGTTATTTCTAATTCCAATAACTCTTGAAGTCTTTCCTTCTAATAATACTTCAACAGCTTTTGAACCCATTCTTGATGCTAAAACTCTATCATTTGCAGTCGGGCTACCACCTCTTTGAATATGTCCTAATACAGTTGCTCTAGTTTCAATTCCAGTAACACTTTCAACATATTTAGCTAATTCTTGAGCTCCACCTACACCTTCTGCTAATAGCACTAGGTTGTGAATCTTACCCTTTTGTTTTCCTTCTAATATTACTTTACATAGTTCTTCTTTAGAGTATCCCTTTTCTGGAGTAATTATATATTCAGCTCCACCTGCAATACCTGCATATAAAGCTAAATCTCCACAATCTCTTCCCATAACTTCAACTATAGAAACTCTTTCATGAGAAGTAGAAGTATCTCTAATCTTATCAATAGCATCAATAACTGTATTTAATGCAGTATCAAATCCAATTGTATAATCAGTATAAGTTAAGTCATTATCGATAGTTCCTGGTAATCCTACAGTTTTAACACCAAGCTTTGATAATAACTTAGCTCCTGTAAATGATCCATCTCCACCAATAACTACTAAAGCATCTACTCCATAAGCCTTTAATATCTTTGTAGCTTTAATTCTTACTTCTTCTTTTTTGAATTCAACGCATCTAGCAGTTCTTAAAATAGTACCACCTCTATGGATAATATCTGATACTGATGATCTATCCATACTAAATAATTCACCATTAATTAAACCACTATAACCTCTTTGAACTCCTACTACTTCAAGTCCATGATGTAAAGCAGTTCTTACAACAGCTCTTATCGCTGCATTCATTCCTGGAGCATCTCCACCACTAGTTAAAATAGCTATTTTTTTCATGTTGCTTCCTCCTTAACACCACCGGGACAAAGGTTGTCCCACTTTATGTGGAATTATCCATTTTTTATTTACTATAATAAATTTAAATTATTTACCTTAATCATTATTCTTTACTAAATTTAATCACTTTATTTATTTTACTTGCAACTTTAACTTTATGCAACTAAAATAAATGCAATATTACGATTTTTATCGACTTTTTATTCACTCTATTTTATATTATAACCTAATTAAATAATAATTATATATTAAAATAAAAATTTTTCTTATTTTACTTTTGTAAATTATTTCATTTACATCTTTATCAATTTAAATAACCTTTTTATGTAAATAATCAAATCTTATAATTCAATTTTTTTACTTGTAGATTTCAAAAGCAAAATCCATTTTCAATAATTTTAGTTAAACCACTTTTCTACTTAATAAATATTAATTGATATAAGGCTGCACTAAAGCAGCCCTATATTACTTTTATATTATCATCACCAGCTAACTCCCTTAGATAATCTAATACATCTGACTCTAAGTTAACCCAAGTATCTCTTGTCATTCTATATTGCTTTCTATCCTCTTCAGTGAATAAATATACAGTAGTGTCACCTTTAAAGTAATCTGGCATTACTCTTAACTCTTTCATTAATTTTTTACCTTCATCTAGATTCTTACTTCTTATATATACTTTTGAAGTATTTATTTTTTCTAAAGGCTCTACACTTTCACATATTAACTTAGGTAATTCATCTTCCTTAATATTAACTCTACCTTTAATTACTACTAGAGCATCTTCTTTTAGAGAATCTCTAATTTTATCTAAAGTCTTTGGGAATACTATTACTTCTATTACCCCAGTTAAATCCTCAAGTTTTAGGAATGCCATTATAGTATTGTTCCTAGTTATTTTTTGATTATATTCAGCAATTATTCCTCCAAGTATAACTCTTTCATCATCATGAATAATTTCTTCTGGTAAATCTTCCTGATTAAAACTTTCTTTAATTATTTCATATGATTTATTAATTTTTTCGATACTTGTTGATGTTTGAACTTTTAAGCTTTCTGCATACTCATCTAATGGATGACCTGATAAATATAACCCTGTCATTTCTTTTTCCATAGCTAATAAATTTTTCTTTGGAAATTCTTTTATATTCGGATAATTTACTTCTGGAAGTTCAAGTTCTTCTTCCAAGCCAAAAATGCTAATTTGACCGTCTATATTTCTTCTTTTCTCATTAGCTATTCCATCCATTAATTTTTCATAAACTGCAAGCATTTTAGATCTAAATACCTCAAATTTATCTAAGGCACCTGCCTTAATTAAGCTTTCAATTGCCCTTTTATTAACTGTAGATAAATCTAACTTATTTATAAAATCTATTAGTGATTCAAAGTTACCTTTTTTAGCCCTTGAATTAACTATTGCTTCTACAACATTGTAACCCACATTCTTTATAGCTGCTAATCCAAATCTAATTTTATCACCTTTAACAGTAAATTTAGAATAGCTTTCATTTATATCTGGAGGTAGTACCTGTATGCCTAACCCCTCTGCAAAAGCTATATAGTGAGCAACTTTTTCACTAATTCCCATTACAGAGTTAAGCATAGCTGCAATAGTTTCTACAGGGTAATATTTCATTAAATATGCAGTTTGATAACCTATAACTGCATATGCTGCTGCATGGGACTTGTTAAACGCATAGGAAGCAAAGTCCATCATTTGATCAAAGATCTTATTTGCAGCTTCTTCTGAAATTCCATTTCTCTTACATCCCGGAACTTCAATATTACCCTCTTCATCTACAACCCCATAAATGAAGTTCTTTCTTTCTTCTTCCATAACCTTGTGCTTTTTCTTAGACATTGCTCTTCTTACAAGGTCACTTCTTCCCATAGAGTATCCAGCAAGTTTTCTAACGATCTCCATAACCTGTTCTTGATATACCATAACTCCATAAGTTACGTTAAGTATATCTTCTAGTTCTGGTGCTACGTATTCAACCTTATCTGGATTTTGTTTACACTCTACATACCTTGGTATCTCAGCCATTGGTCCTGGTCTATAAAGGGAAATACCCGCTATAATATCCTCAAGGCTATCTGGCTTTAACTCTTTCATAAAGGAAGTCATTCCTGGAGATTCTAATTGGAATACACCAGCTGTTTTCCCTTCACCAATCATCTTATATACTTCTTTATCTTCAAAATCTATTTTATCTAAATTAATATCTATTCCTTGGTTTTCCTTAATCATTTTAACAGCATCATTCATAACTGTAAGAGTTCTAAGTCCAAGGAAATCCATCTTTAGAAGTCCAAGTTCCTCTAAGGTAGTCATATCAAATTGAGCTACTACAGATTCATCATTTTTTTGAAGTGGCACATATTCAACTAATGGCTTAGATGCAATAACTACACCTGCTGCGTGAGTTGAACAGTGTCTTGGTAAACCTTCTAAATCCTTACTTACATCAATTAATTCCTTAACTCTATCTTCATTATTATAAGCATTTTTAAGTTCGGGATTAATTTCTAAGGCTTTATCTATAGTTATTCCAAGCATATTAGGAATCATTTTAGCTATTCTATCAACTTCAGCATAACTATAATTCATAGCTCTACCAACATCCCTAATACAAATTCTTGGAGCCATTGTTCCAAAGGTTACAATTTGAGAAACATTATTTACTCCATACTTCTCAACTACATAATCTATAACTTCTTGTCTTCTTTCATAACAAAAGTCACTATCTATATCTGGCATACTTACTCTTTCAGGGTTTAAGAATCTTTCAAAAAGCAAGCTATATTTAATTGGATCTATTTTAGTTATACCTAAGGTAAAGGCAACTATTGATCCAGCTGCAGATCCACGGCCTGGTCCTGTTGGAATTCCATTTTCATTAGAAAATCTTATAAAATCCCAAGTTATTAGGAAGTAATCTACATATCCCATCTGTTTAATAACAGAAAGTTCGTACTCTAATCTCTCAATATATCCACAGGCTTCTTCATTTTCTTTAAAATAATCCACAACTTCATCAACATTTAATGGTTTATTTCTAAATTCTGTGAAGACTTCATACCTATCAATTAGTCCTAAGTAGCATTGTTGCCTTAAATAATCATAAGGTCCTATCCCCTCTGGCACTGGGAATTTAGGAAGCTTTGATACATGAAACTCGTAATCAAAGTTACACTCCTCAGCTATTTTAGTTGTATTCTCTAATGCTTCTGGAACATATGAAAACATATCCCACATTTCCTCTTGAGATTTTAGATAAAACTCATTAGAAGGATATCTTCTTCTATTAGGATCATCCACAGTTTTAGCAGTTTGAATACACATTAGGATATCATGAGAAGCTGAATCTTTTTTATTTATGTAATGAACATCATTAGTTGCAACCAAAGGAATTCCAGTTTCCTTAGATAACTTAATATTAGCTTCTGTAACCTTCCTTTGTTCATCCATTCCATGATTTTGTATTTCAAGATAAAAACCATCTTTAAAAATATCCTTATATAATAACGCTACCTCTTTTGCCTTATCATAGTTATCTTTAAGATGCCATTGTTGCACCTCTCCACCTAAACAAGCACTAAGAGCAATAAGCCCCTCACTATGTTCTCTTAAGAAATCATGATCGACTCTTGGCTTATAATAAAACCCTCTAATAGAAGCCTCAGATACTATTTCCATAAGATTCTTGTAGCCTTGCTCATTCTTAACTAATAAAACTAAGTGATGGGTACTATTTTCTTTATCATTAACTTTAATATCCATAGACTTTGCTGCTATATATACTTCACACCCAAGAATAGGCTTTATACCATTCTCCTTGGCCTCTTTATAAAAAGCAACACATCCGTACATAACTCCATGATCTGTAATAGCTATACTATCCATTCCAAGCTCTTTAGCCCTACTTATAAGCTTTTTAATTTTTCCAGAGCCATCTAGTAAACTATACTCTGTATGAAGATGTAAATGAGTAAATTTTTTCTCCAAATAAACACCCCCTTGGATTGCTAATATGTTCCTGATCTTATTTCTTCAGCTATTTTTTCTATTTTTCTTAGTCTATGATTTACTCCTGACTTTCCTACTGGAGGTTCTAGCATTTCTCCAAGTTCCTTTAAGGACTCATCTGGATAGCTAAGTCTAAGCTCTGCTATTTCTCTTAAATTCTTAGGTAGTCTTTGTAATCCAATTTCTCTTTGTATTAATTTTATGCTTTCAACTTGCCTTACAGCAGCATTGACAGTTTTACTTAAATTTGCTGTTTCACAGTTTACTAGTCTATTAACATTATTTCTCATTTCTTTCATTATTCTTATATTTTCAAGCTCTAATAATGATGTATGAGCTCCAATAATACCTAGAAGGTTGGATATTTGTTCACCTTCTTTTATATAAATAATAAAACTATTTTTTCTTTGAATAACTTTAGAATTTAATCCAAAGGTATTAATTAACTTAGATAAATCTCTAGCATATTCTTCACTATGAGTTACAAATTCTAGGTGATAAGTCTTTTCTGGGTTACTTATACTTCCCCCTCCAATAAAGGCTCCTCTTATATAAGCCCTTTTTAACTCTTCTCCCATAACCATATTTTCATCTATTCTATAATCTAAAGTTAATACACCATCAACTTCAGCAAATATACCAGTATCTCTTAAAAGATCCCTGACACCCATATCTTCCTCAATAAGAACCATATAAATATTATTCTTTTTTAAAGAATTACTTTTCTTAACCATTAACTTAGAGTGAATATTAAAATGCTCCTTAAGTAAGCTAAATATATGTCTTGCTGTAGCTGGATTCTCAGTTGTTATTCTAAAAGATAATCCAAGTCCACTAAAAGCTATAGTTCCACTTACTTTCATTATTGCCGAAATTTCAGCTAATGCTTCTTCCTTACTTAATTCAGAGTATCTACATATTTCTCCTTTTACTTTTGATGAAAATGACATATTGCCTATTCTCCTTATAATCTAATCTATCAAATAATTATAACACAAATAGCAAAAATTTTTATAAGAATTTATTACCTAAGATTTATATAAAAATTTCAATAACTAGATAATTATCTACTACCCTTGCATAAATATTCCCTTTATGCTTTTTAACAATTTTTTTCACATTATACAGTCCATATCCTCTTCCACTACCCTTGCTAGAGAATCCCTTTTTAAAGAATCCTTCTATATCTTCATTAGATATTTTAATACCTAAAATTGAATTTTTAACTTCAATTCTATACCTTTCAAGCTTACTAATATTTATAAAGATATTTTTTTCTAATGCATTCTTACTTGCTTCAATAGCATTATTTAGTAAATTACTTAACATAATAGTTATTTCCGAATCATCTAAACCGGATTTATCCATATTAGATTTAATATTATATTTTAAACTTACGCCACTTTGTTCACATTCTACAATCTTACTATATAAAACAGCCTTTACTACAGTGCTCTCAATCTCTAATATAGAGCTTAAAAAGCTTCCATCTTGAATATTAACTACATACTTTCCAGCTCTCTCTTTCATTTCTGGAATGCTCTGTGAAACTTGTATCATGGAGTATAACATATTAATATGATTTTTGTACTCATGCTCATTAGCTTTTATATTCTGAATTATCTCATCAAGTAATGGATTATAGGCACTTTTAACTTCCATATTCTTATTTTTTAATATAGTTTTATGAAGACTTTTATAAAAACTTATATTTAGAAAAATATTAATAAATATAAGCATGTTAATTTCTATTATTACTAAATCAGGTAACTTACCACTATCATATATTATTTTAAATATCATAAAGAACATAAAAATATTAATGATAATATTTGATATAAGTAAATTGTTTTCTATATATTCTTCAAAATCTATATCCTTCTTTTCCCTAAATACCTTTATAGCTATAATTAATACTATTATGCTTACCCCATATAATAATAAATGAAGATACCTTAGTTCTTTAGTAAGACCTGTTATAAAATATAAAATAGTAACTAAAGAATTTTGAAGAACAAAAGTAACTACTACACAAAGAATCATTTCTGTTAAAGTTAAATTCTTATCTTTTTTATCTATATATGATATTGCTACTATCTCTAAAACTAATAATACTACATATATAAATAAAGTATTTAATTCACTAAAAGCATAAAACAGATAGCTACACATAGCTACAACTATACAATACTTTAGTAAATTTTTAATTTTCCCATTATTAAATAACCCATTGTAAAGTATAACATTTAACATCATCTCAATAAAAATCATTAAAACACCCATACTATAAATCCCCTTCACCTTAAAAGTATCCTTTTAAATTCCCTTAATATACTATATTTTAACAAAACTTTTAATTTTTTTCTATATTTCCTGTAATTATTACTAAATTTCAACAGATAATTACCACTAAATCCAAAAAGAAGACTGTTGAAAAACGGATAATATTCCATTTTTCCACAATCTTCTTATTTAAATTTTCTTACTTTTTTTAACTCTTTCTTTTATTTTTTGAGAAACATACATATATTCAATAATTTTCTTTCTATCATATAAAAGTTTCTTTTCCATTATAGTATCTACTAAAACTTCAGCTAAATATTCTGAATCATGCTTTACATAACCTTTCTCAATCTTAGCTAAAGAAGCTTCTATAACTTCAACACCTAGGCTTTTAAGTTCCTTACTATCTAACTCAACTAGTTGAGAACCATCTTTTAAATACTTTTCTTTAACGTCTTCAGGTATATCTCCTCTATTTGCTATTACATAGTTTACTATTCCTCTACCACCATACTTTTTTAAAACCTTTATATGGTCTGAAGCCCTAAACCCATGTGTTTCTCCAGGTTGAGTCATAATATTAGAAATATAAATTTTTATAGCATCACTTTTTCTAATATAATCAGAAATATCCTTAACTAAAAGATTAGGTATTACACTAGTATAAAGGCTACCAGGTCCTAGAACTATTGCATCAGCTTCTTCTATTGCCTTTAGTGCATCCTTTAAAGGCTTTGCATCCTTAGGTTCTATCATAAGCTGTTTTATCCTTGAGTTTTGCTTTATTGATTCCTCTGGTATCTGGGATTCCCCTTCAACCACACTACCATTTTCAAGCCTTGCTACAAGCTTCATATCTTCTAAAGTTACTGGTACAACCTTCCCAGTAACTGCTAGTACAGAACTCATTTTTTGAACTGCATCCTCAAAGTTCTCACTTACTCCATCCATTGCTGCTAAGAATAAGTTTCCAAAGCTTTGGTTTTTCAATCTCCCATCAGGAAATCTATATTGAAGTAACTCTTCCATTAGAGGCTCTGTATCCGCCAATGCTAATATACAGTTTCTTATATCCCCTGGAGGCAGCATTCCTAGGTCTTCTCTTAAATCCCCAGATCCACCACCATCGTCAGCAACTGTTACTATTGCAGTTATATTAGAAGTATAATACTTCAATCCCCTAAGCATAGTGGAAAGACCCGTCCCCCCACCAATAACTACTATCTTAGGACCTTTTACTAATAATCTTTTTTCATATATTAAGTTCTCCATTTTTCTACTATCAATGGATAATTGAATATATCCTTTATTATTTAAAGCAATTATTGACTTCATACTTTCAATAACTGAAATATATATAACAAGTACTCCTGTTATATTTAAGAATATATAAAATATCTTATAGTAGACATCATAAACCCTTCTTAC
Organism: Clostridium sp.; assembly: GCA_018372555.1. Classification (GTDB taxonomy): domain Bacteria; phylum Bacillota; class Clostridia; order Clostridiales; family Clostridiaceae; genus Clostridium. The sequence goes on along the minus strand of JAHAIU010000032.1, from coordinate 8,121 downwards.
AGCAAGCTCTGTAAATCCAAAAGCAATTAATAATATTCCAAATATCCCAAAGAATAACCACCGCTTTATTTTAACTCCTGGTCTTAACCAGTCTTTAATTCTCATAGCTTCTTAGCTCCTTGGTGCACATCCTCTCTTATATCTCTATGTTCTACAGAAACACTATAATTTCTCTTAGCTAATGTTTCATATAATGAATTTGCTATTGCAACTGATCTATGTCTTCCACCTGTGCATCCAACAGATACAATTAATTGCCTTTTTCCCTCTTTCTTATAATAAGGAATTAAAAACTCTAATAAATCATCTGTTCTTTTTATAAATCCCTTAGTTTCTTCTTGGGCCAAAACATAATCTCTTACTGGTTCATCATTCCCTGAAAAAGGTTTAAGTTTAGGTATATAAAAAGGATTTGGTATAAATCTAACATCAAAAACTAAATCTGCATCTACTGGGATTCCATATTTAAATCCAAAGCTTAAAACAGTTATTGAAAGATCCTTTTCTGGTTGCTGTGCATTCCCATAATTTTTACTCATTTCTTCTCTTAAGTCTTTAATAGCATACTTAGAAGTATCTATTATTATATCTGCTCTATCTTTAACTTCTCTTAGTTTCTTTCTTTCCTCATTTATTCCTGTAATAATTCTACTTCCAGGTGCTAAAGGGTGGCTTCTTCTACTTTCCTTAAATCTTTTAACTAGAACCTCATCTGAAGCATCTAAGAATAATATTTCATATTTGAACTCTTGAGCCTTTAAATAGTTAAGACTTTCAAATAGATCGTCAAAGAAAATTCCACCTCTAATATCAATAACAAGTGCGACTTTATCTATTTTTCCTTGACTTTGAACACAAGCCTCAGCAAATTTCGGTATTAGCTTTGGAGGAAGGTTATCTACACAAAAATATCCCATATCTTCTAGACTTCTTGTTGCTTCTGTTTTACCTGCTCCTGATAATCCTGTTACTATTATAAATCTCACCAAAATTACCTCCCTTAACTTTTAATTTTATATTTAAATTATATCATAATAACCTTACTAAATTAATAAATTTCAATATTTAAAAAGGAGAAAAGCCTTAACTTTCCTCCACTACATTATTTATCCCTATTTTCAATAGCCTTTTTTAATAAATCACAAAACTCTATATTTTGCTCTCTAGTCCCAAGGCTTACCCTTATCCATCCTGGCATATCTAATAAGTATCCTGGTCTTATTATATAACCATTTCTTAATAAATATTCATGTATTGACTTATCATCGCCCTTTACATTTACCATAATGAAATTCCCCTCTGAATGTATATATTCAAGTCCCATTTCCTTAAATGCCTTATATAATGATTCTCTCTCCCTAGCATTATATTCTTTCACAGTACTTATAAAATCCTCATCTTCTATAGCTACTAAAGCTGCCCTTTGAGCAAATAAGTTAACATCAAAAGAATTTATAACCCTATTTAAATAATCAACTATTTCCTCTTTAGCTATTCCATATCCAAATCTTAAAGAAGCTAATCCATAAGCCTTTGATAATGTCTTTAATATTATCATATTAGGATACTCCTTTAATAATTCTAAAGAGTTGGGGAAATCCTTTGAAGTTACATACTCACCATATGCTTCATCCATAACTATAATTACATCCTTAGGGATTCTTCCAATTACCTTATCAAATTCTGTTTTAGTAAATATACCACCTGTAGGGTTGTTTGGGTTACAGAACCAAATAATTTTAGTCTTATCTGTAATAGCTGAAACCATTGCTTCTATATCTAATCCATTATCTTTTAGTGGTATTTTAACAGGTGTTGCTCCCATTAGTATTGTATTGCTTTCATATCTAGGGAATGTAATTTCAGCCATTATGCTTTCATCACCTTTGTCTAAAAAAACTTCACATATTACATTAATTAAAGAGTCTGATCCTGCCCCACAGAAAATCATATCCCTTGTTACATTAAGTTTCTTACTTAACGCTTCCTTAAAATCATATGAAGATGCATCTGGATACATATTCATTTCACTAACTAATTCTACTATAAGATTCTTAACCTTCTCTGAGGTTCCTAATGGATTCTCATTAGATGCAAGCTTAACAACTCTATCTATTCCATACTCCCTCTTTACTTCTGATATTGGCTTTCCAGCCACATACTTACTAAGTTTTTTAACTTCTTCTCTAACTTTATACTCCATCCTACTTCGCTACGCGATTTGCAATTAGCAATTGTTAATTGTTTATTATTCACTGTTAATTGAGCGCAGCTCCCTCCCCCTTTTGTTATTTATTGTAATATACTTTTCTTTCAATTATATATAAATTAGATAAAGGTTTCCACCCCTACCTTTCAAATATATTATCTATTTATCTTCATTATCCACCACATAGTTATCTTTATTTTCCTACTTATCTTTCAAATATATTTCCAATAGATCCTAGTAGGCTTCCTTCATCAACTGATTTCCCCATATTTTGAGGTGCTGATGCATATACTCTAGATGCAAGCTTACTAAAAGGTAAACTTTGAATCCAAACTTCCCCAGGTCCAGTTAATGTTGCAAAGAATAATCCTTCTCCACCAAAAACTGCATTTTTTATTCCACCTACAAATTGTATATCATAGTTAACATTTTGAGTCATTGCAACTAGACAGCCTGTATCTATTTTTAAGGTTTCTCCTGGCATTAAAGTTCTTTTTACTATAGTTCCACCTGCATGAATAAATGCTAATCCATCTCCTTCAAGCTTTTGTAGTATAAACCCCTCTCCACCAAAGAATCCTGTACCTAACTTTTTAGCAAAGGCTATTCCAATACTAACTCCTTTAGCACAACATAAAAAAGAATCTTTTTGACAAATTAATCTTCCACCATAATTTCTTAAATCCATTGGCAATATCTTACCTGGATAAGGAGCTGCAAAGGCAACTTTTTGCTTTGTCATTCCAGTATTAGTGAATGCAGTCATAAATAAGCTTTCACCAGTGATTACTCTTTTAGCAGCACTCCCAAGCTTACCAAAAAATCCCCCACTTTGAGATTTTTCACTACCATCTCCGAAGATAGCATCCATAGTAATATAATTATCCATCATCATCATTGCACCAGATTCTGCTACCACAGTTTCTCTTGGATCTAATTCAATCTCCACAAACTGCATTTCATTCCCCTTAATTTCATAATCTACTTCATGTGCCATTTTATATACTCCTCCTAATTTTTACTAATTATTGTTATGGAATCTTACCATATCAATCATAATAAGCAATCCAATAAAAAATGTTGTATAAGTTTCATCTAATACTTCTAGAAAGTATCTATCCCTTCCAAAAGTAAATTCTTTATCTATTCTTCCTACTAATCTTCCAGCAACTTTAATCTCATAATGCCTTCCCCAAACACTAGCACTTTCCATTACCATATCTCCATATATCCCTGATATATTATATTCAGGAACCATAATACTTTTATCTATAACAGCTATTTCATTCATCTTTTCATCATATACAATATATTTATGCGCTCCTAATCTGAATTTTTGCTTTAAATATAATATTTTTCTATTATTTGAATCATATAAGCTTACATTTTTACCTATATCAAACTTATCCCCTTCAGCAATAAAAACCTTGTTGTCATTTTCATCATAAATATCAAACTTTGCCCCAAAAGCTATTAATCTTTCTTTAACATAAAATTTTCTCATACATATCCCCCTAAAACATTTATTATTAACCTTAAATATAGTATATTATACCATTTAATGAGTGTCAATAACTTTTTATATTTTAATTTTACTTATTTATATCTTATACCATCATAATTAAAGTAAATCTAACTTTATACTTATAAATTAAATTTAATATCAAAATATCCATTATGAATTTAACCTTTAAATATCAGATTCCTCAACTATCAAGTAAAAATTTATTTTTTATTTATATTAATATATATTTTTCAATTAATAATCTACATCTATAGTTTTATATCATTATAAATTAAAGATAATTCTTTAGTAAATTATATAAATTGAAAGAATATATCTTTTAATTTAGCTATAAGTTGTTTAGATAACTTTATATATTAATTATTTTCAACACGAAATAAAACCTCATAAAATACAAAAACTTAATTACAACTTATATATAAGTAATTATAGGTTTCATATATAAAATAAAAATACTCTATATTTAAGCAACATCTCTTGCTTAAATATAGAGTATTTCTAAAACCAAATCTTACCTAGCTTTTCTTTAGTTTTACTAAGCGAATAGTTTGTAAAATACATTAGCTTCCAAATAGTATAAGTTTCTGAGTTTAAAGCTATCTGCTGAGTAGAAACTTATACTATAAGGAAGCTTTATTTATAATCCATTTTATTTTTTATCTTCACCAATTATTCTAACTTCTGGATGAAGCTCAACATCAAATTTATCTTTAACTTCATTTTGAATATGTGCTATTAAATCTAATATATCTTTAGCAGTTGCATTGCTTTTATTAATTACAAAGCCTGAATGCTTTTCTGAAACAGCTGCTCCACCTATTACATATCCTTTTAATCCAGCATCTTGAATTAATTTACCAGCATAATAACCTACTGGTCTTTTAAAGGTACTTCCAGCTGAAGGATATTCTAGAGGTTGTTTTGATTCTCTTTTATTAGTTAAATCTTCAACAATTTCTTTTATCTTTCTAACTTCACCATGTTTTAATTTAAATCTAGCTGATAGAACAATGTAGTTCTTCTTCATTACTACTGAAGATCTATAACCTAGTTCTAACTCATCCTTTGATAAAACCTTAATTTCACCATTGTTATCTATAACTTCAGCACTCTCTATTACATGAGCTATTTCTCCATCATAGGCTCCTGCATTCATAAATACAGCACCACCTATAGTTCCAGGTATACCACATGCAAATTCAAAACCTGTCAAAGAATTATTTAAAGCTTCATTAGATACATCTTTCAGCATAGCTCCACATTCAGCTTCAATTACTTCACCTTGAACTGTAATGTTTTTTACTTCATTAAATTTTATTACTACACCTTTAATCCCGCCATCTCTCACTAAAAGATTTGACCCATTTCCTACTACAAAGTAAGGTATGTTGTTGTTCTTACATATTTCTATAGTCTTTACAACTTGATCTTTATTTTCAGGAATTAATAGAATATCAGCAGGGCCACCAACTCTGAAATGAACATAATTTTTCATTTCTGCATCTACAATAACATTTTCGCTTTTATAAAACTCTTTAAATAAGCCTTCAAATTTCTTATATTGATTCATACCTAACTCCTTATAAATAACCAGTAATACTTACATAGTATAAATTAAAAATTATTAATTAACAACCCATTAAAGCCATATTTATATATTATAATTAATTTGTAGCCATTTTGTTACCTTTTCCCCTCTGTATTAAAGTAGCTTATTATGCTATTAGCAGCTTTCTTATCTATACTTGGAGTTTCCAATAGCTCTTCGTAGGTTGCATTCTTTATATTTTCAACACTTCCAAACTTCATTAAAAGATTTCTTCTTCGTCTTTCTCCAACATTGGGGATATCCTCCAATATAGAATGAAGCGTTCTTTTATCTCTTAAGGTTCTATGATATGTAATTGCAAATCTATGAACCTCATCTTGTATTCTTCTAATCATTTGCATTAAATTCGAACTTCTATTTATAATTAACTCATTATTATTATAAATTATCCCTCTAGTTTGGTGCTTATCATCTTTAACTAAACCACAAACAGGAATGCTTATATTTAGACTGTCTAAAACTTCTAAAGCTACATTTACCTGCCCCTTACCACCATCCATCATAATAAGATCTGGGAAACTAGAGAATTTACCACTTGAAAAATTTAATTGCTTCTCTTGAATCTTCTTTATTTCTTCAAGCCCATGTTTAAATCTTCTTTCTAGAATTTCTCTCATACTATCATAGTCATTAGCACCTTTAACAGACTTTATCTTAAATCTTCTATAATCACTATTTTTAGCTCTTCCTTCTTCAAAAACTACCATAGTACCAACTGAATCTACCCCTTGAATATTAGATATATCATATGATTCTATTCTAAAAGGTGGTTCATCTAAATCTAGCATATCTTGAAGCTCTCGTAGAGAAACCCTATTTATTTCTTTTTCTTTTAAATATTTATCTTTAAACTGCTCAAGAGTAATTTTAGCATTTTTCTTAACCATCTCAAGCATATCTTTCTTCTGTCCTTTTTGAGGTATCTTAATCCAAGCCTTAGCCCCTCTTTTAATAGTTAAAAACTCCTCAATAAGCTCAGTATCATTTATATAAGGTAAATAGATTGTTTTAGGTACCTTTGCTGTACCACCATAAAAGGTCGTAATAAAGTCTTCTAATACCTCTCCTACTTCATCACCAGCAGTGTTCTCACAAATAAAATGCTCTCTACCAATTACCTTACCATCTCTAGAGAAGAATACTTGAATACAACTATCCTTTTCATCCTCATAAATATTTATGAAGTCCTCATCACCTTCCATAGTCTTAAATATCTTTTGCTTTTCAACTATAGCTTCGATTGCAAGGATTTTATCTCTAAATTTAGCTGCCTTTTCAAATTCTAATTCTTTTGAGGCATCTTCCATTTCCTTTTTCAAGGAATTTACTATTGTTTTATCTTTTCCATTAAGTATATCCATGACATCACTTATCATTTTGCCGTACTCTTCTTTTGTAACATAACCTGCACAAGGAGCATCACATTTTTTTATATGATAATTTAAGCAAGGTCTAATTGGAGTACTATTCTCATTAATTAATAATTTGCAAGTTCTTAATGGAAATATCTTATTAATTAAAGTTATAGTTTCATATACTGCTGTTCCATTTGTATATGGTCCAAAGTATTTAGCTCCATCCTTTGCATACTTTCTAGTTACAAAGACCCTAGGGAAATCATCATTATTAGTTATTTTTATAAAAGGATAAAATTTATCATCCTTTAATGCAATATTATATCTAGGACTATATTTTTTAATTAAGTTACCTTCTAAAATTAAAGCTTCCATTTCAGAATCAGTAACTATATACTCAAATTCAGAAATATTCTTTACCATTACTTTTACTTTTTCAGAGTGATTTTTTGAATTTTGAAAGTAACTTTTTACTCTATTTTTTAAAACTTTTGCCTTACCTACATAAATTACTTCGCCAAGGCTATTTTTCATTATGTAAACCCCTGGTTTTTCTGGTAAGTTTTTTAAATGGTATTCAAAATCAAACATTTAAATTACTCCTCCAAATAATCATTTTGCAAGATTAATTTTATCACTACTAATAAATAATACAATAGAAAAGTAACTCTAAAATGATAATTATCATTTTCTTCTTATTTCATAGGAGCTGTCGCATTATTAATTCAAAATACTTTTCCATTGTGCGACAGCAGCATCTCACTTAATTAAAAAGGTGAAGTAAAATCTTCAAATCTTGGCCAAGTTGTATCTTCATGCTCAACTGAAACCTTGTTATAATCAAAACTCCAAGGTATATTTAATGAATTCCAGTGAACCCCTCCCCTTAAACTTCTTATAAAAGGCTTAGTAACTTTATAATAAATTAGTGCTTCTTTATTTCCACTAATGTAATATCCATGAGCACAACCTGATGGAACATATATTAAGTTTTTATTTTCTTCATTAAGATTTACCTTAGTAAACTTTCCAAAGGTTTTTGACTCTTTTCTTAAATCAATAACTACATCTTCAATCTCACCAACTATACATGTAATTAATTTATCATGTCCCTCTGGTGGCAACTGAAAATGCATCCCCCTTACAGTCCCTGATTTAGCTATTGCGTAATACTCCTCTTTAAATTCTGTACTTAATCCATATATATTAAACTGACTTTCACTAAAAATATTAATTAAATCGCAAGTACTTTCCATAGATACTGTTGGTGTAATTAAGTAGCAACCTTCAACTTCTAAACCCTTAACCCTAAACATAAATAATGTCTCCTTTTGTCCTTTCGTATTGAAAATTTGTCATATTTTAATATATGCTTAGAGTTAATTGATTTGTTACACCTAGGCTTAGTATGTAAGAAAAATTA
>JAHAIU010000031.1 GCA_018372555.1 Clostridium sp. | reverse complement strand
CTTGTGGAAATAAAGCATCAAACGCATCTGAGTTAAAAGATGGACTTACTGCTAAGGATGTAGTTCAAAAAGTAGAGGAAAAAGCACCTATGCAAATGCCTATGGAATTGGATGAAGAATTAGCTAAGGATATAGCGAAGCTAGACCTTGATAATGTTGAAGATTATGCTATTACTAAAGCTGCAATTATAAATTCAGCTGATGTTGCTGCTGTTGTAAAAGCTAAGGATGGCAAGGTGGAAGCAGTAAAAGCTACTTTACAAGAAATGCTTGACACAGAAAAGAATAATGCCTATTTGCCAGACCAAAAGGAAAAGGTTGAAAATGCAATTTTAAAAGAAAAAGGAAATTATGTAATATTATTAATTAATGCAGATGTTAAAGCAGCTGAATCAGCTGTTGATGAATGTTTTAAATAATTAATTTAAGCTGTCTTTTGACAGCTTATTTTTTTAGAAAGGATACTTTATGGTTTTTAGTAGTTTAATTTTTATATTTAGATTTTTGCCTATTTTTTTTATTTCATATTTTTTTACACCTAATAAATATAAGAACCTATCTCTACTTATTTTCAGCTTAATCTTTTATACTTTTGGGGAACCAAAGTATTTCCCTTTAATGATAGCGTCTATTGTTGTTGATTATATTATTTCAATAATAATAGAAAATAATTTTGAGAATAGAAGGAAATGCAAGTTCTTATTAATATTATCGATTATTTTCAATATTGGAATGTTATTCTTTTTTAAATATTATAACTTTTTTATAGAAAATATGAACTTACTTTTCAATACATCTATAAACACTATTAAGGTTGCACTTCCATTAGGAATAAGCTTTTATACATTCCAAACCTTATCATATACTATAGATGTCTATAGGGGAAAGTTTAAGGCAGAAAGAAATATAATAGACTTTGGAGCCTTTGTTTCATTATTTCCACAACTTATTGCTGGTCCTATAGTTAAATATAGTGATATTAATAAAGAGATAAAAGATCGAAGTATATCTTTTAGCAATATAGAAGAAGGGCTTGAAGAATTTATAATTGGACTTTCAAAAAAGGTGTTAATTGCAAACAATATAGGAATGCTATGGAATGAAATTAGTAATAAAAATATAGAGAGTATTTCAATGCCCTTAGCTTGGATATCTATATTAGCATTTGCATTTCAAATTTATTTTGATTTTAGTGGATATTCATCTATGGCAGTAGGTCTTGGTAAAATTCTTGGATTTAATTTTCCAATTAATTTTAATTTTCCTTATATATCTAGAAGTATAAGCGAATTTTGGAGAAGATGGCATATTACCTTAGGTTCCTGGTTAAAGGAGTATATCTATATTCCTCTAGGAGGAAATAGAGTGTCTAAAAAAAGACTATTTTTTAACTTACTATTATTATGGTTTTTAACTGGATTTTGGCATGGAGCAGAGTATAATTTTATATTATGGGGTATATACTTCTTTATATTTATATATCTAGAAAAGTTATTCTTGTCAAAGATTTTAAATAAATATATTATCTTTTCCCATATATACACAGTATTTATTTTGCTAATAGGATGGTGTATTTTTGCTATTACTGATTTAAATACATTAAGAGTATATATAGGTAAATTATTTACCTTTGATTTGACTTTAGATTATATTTTTTATTTAAGAAATTACATAATTATATTTATAATTTGTATTGTTTCTTCAACGCCATTAATCCAGAAGTTTTATAATAAAATGAATAAGAATATAAGAACTGTAATAATTTTTATATTATTCTTATTATCAATAGCTTACTTAGTAGATAGTAGTTATAATCCATTTTTATATTTTAGGTTTTAATAGGAGATTTAATTTATGAAAAAAATTAAAAAATATCCATTAACTTTTATTATTTTATTCTTTATTTTTATTGTATTCGTTATTGATATCTTTAATAGTGACATATATTTTTCCAACTATGAAAATAGAACATTAGCTCAAAAGCCTAATATTAACTATAGTGACCTTGTAAGTGGAAGATTTTCTAAAAACTATGAAAGATATATTAATGATCAATTCATATTTAGGGATAACTGGATTAATTTAAAGTCCGGAAGTGAATTGTTATTAGGTAAATTAGAAAATAATAATATTATTTATGGTAAGGAAAATTTTCTTTTTGATAAGGTAGAAAGTATCGATAATAAGTCATTAGAAAAGAACTTATCAACTATAAAAGATTTTACAGATAGAAATTCTGATAGTAATATATCCTTTATGATTATTCCTAGCTCATTTACTATATATAAAGATTTACTTCCTAAAGGAATAAGTTTAATAGACGAGAAAAGTTATATTGAAAGTATATATTCAAAATTTGATAATACTAAAAATATTGAACTAGTTGAATTGCTAAAAGAAAATAATAATGAATATATCTATTATAAAACTGATCACCATTGGACTTCTTATGGTGCATATTTAGCTTATAGGGAGTTTTCAAAAATAAATAATATTGCACCAATAGAAATAGAAGCAGTTAATCCTAATTATGTATATGACTTTTATGGGACATATTTTTCAAAGAGTAAGAAATTTAATGCTGAATCTGATACTATAACCTTTTATGATATTAATAATATTGATATAACTATTGATGGGGTGGAAGTAGAGAGTATTAACGATGATGAGAAGTGGAGCAGTAGTGATAAATATTCAGCATTTTTAAGAGGCAATAATGGTTTAACAATTATAAATAATAATAATATCCAAGATAATTCTAGAATACTTGTTATTAAGGATTCTTATGCAAATTCTTATATTCAATTTTTAGCTAATAATTATAAAGAAGTTTATATTATAGATTTAAGGAGTTTCCCTTATAACTTTAATGAATTTTATGAAAGTTATAAATTTGATAATGTATTAATAATGTATAGTTTTATAAATCTAGTTAATGATGTTTACATTTCAAAATTAAAATATTGATATTAATAAAATATTTTATTGACATGCTATATAAATTTTGATAATCTTTTAAAGGCTATTTATTGTACATAGGAGGAAATTATGAAAGAAACAAAAGAAGTGAAAATATTAGTTGCAGATCCTTCTGCATTAGGTCTATTTGGTTTAGCAGTAATAACATTAGTTGCTTCATCACAAAAATTAGGTATAACTTCAGGTGTATCATTAGTATTACCTTGGGCTATATTCCTAGGAGCTACAGCTCAATTAGTTGCATGCTTAAATGATTTTAAACATAACAATACTTTTGGTGCTACAGCCTTCGGCGCTTATGCATTTTTCTGGTATTCAATGGGTATGACTTGGCTTATTCAAAATGGAGTGTTTGGTGAAAAGCTAGCTGCAGCAGCTGATACAAAGCAATTAGGATTTGCTTTCTTAGCTTATTTAATATTTACATTATTTATGACTATTGGATCAATGGAAACTCACAAAGTATTATTCTTAATCTTTGTATTAATAGACTTTTTATTTATAGGATTAGCATTAAATTCATTTAATATTATGCCAGAGTTTGCACATAATTTAGCTGCATACTCTGAATTAGGTATTGCTATATTATCATTCTACGGTTGTGGCGCTTCAGTATTAAATACTCACTTTGGAAAAGTATTTTTACCAGTAGGAAAGCCATTTAATATTTTTAAGAATAATAAGTAGAAAATATCAAAAGAAGGTGTATAAAACATATTATTGTTTTATACACCTTCTTTTTTAATAAACTTATTAAAATAAGAAAATTAACTTTTTCTTACATTTCGTAAATTACTATTATTATGTTCTAAATTATAAATGTTTACAATAGAATATTACTAAATAAAGATACTTCAGCTAAGTCGTATAGACAGTATCTTGTATGATATCTAAGGCACTTACATCTTGTTAATATAACAATTATTAATTAAAAGTGCCTTGTTTTTTATATTTAGGAGGATTTATGAAGTTATTAAATCAAATAAGAGAATATTTAATTCAAATTACAAATATAGAAAATGATTATGGTATAGATGAAGTAGGAGAGATAGAAGAATTTATAAATAAAACAAAATATTATAGAAGTTGCAACGAAGATGAAATCATCCAGGATTTTTTAGGAATATTCTATATTAACACTGCGAAAAGTATAAAACTTTTATTTTTTATTAGAGATAAAAGGGATGGGCTAGGAGAAAGGCGAGTCTTTAAAGTTATTATTAAATTCTTAGCTAGTGAACATCCATATATTATAGAGAAAATTATTAATTATATATATAAGTATGGGAGGTGGGATGATTATTTTGCTTTATTTGATACAAAGTTTGAAGATAAAGTTATTAGTATTTTCAAAGAACAAATCCAAATTGACTTAGGGTCAAATAATCCATCAACTTTAGGAAAGTGGCTTAAATCAGAAAATGCTTCATCAAAAGAAACAATAATGCTTGCTAAGAAAACTAGGATTTTATTAGGTTATTCATCTAAAGATTATAGAAAAATCTTAACTATCTTAAGAAGGAGAATAAGGAATAATCAAATTATTTGTAAGGGCATAAATGAAGTAGATAAATATAAGTACAGTATAAGAGATACATCTACATTTCTAAATTTTGATAATCATGCTAATAAAATAGTTAATGATATTCTAAATTCTTATTACTATAAAGAAAATACATTAGTTGTAAATGCTATAAAAGAATATGATGAAGATCTTAATAATACGTATATTAGTTTATTAGCTTTTACATTGCTTTTATTTAAAAAAATGAATTTCAACTTTTTCAAAAACTACTATATGTCCTTTAAAAGCAATCCTAAATTCAACAAAATATTACAGGAGGACTATAAGAATATATATAATACTATAAAACCAAATTTATCGGAAGCAATTATTAGTTTAGATGAAAGTCTTGATTTACTTTTATTTACATTAATAAAGAAAGATATTAAGAGACTAGAATCTCCAAAATCTATATTATTTATATATAACGATAATAAAGACTTAGATATTAGCAATTATAGTGATATTGAAGAAAAATGGATATTATCTGGTTATGATATGCCTAAAATTAAATTATGGAATCTAAATTCACTTAAAGATGAGTTTGAAATTTATGAAGATGATAAAATCGTCTATATAAAAGGATTTGAAAAAGATTTTTGGTATTACTTATTAGAAGGAAAAGAAATAAATAAAACTAAAATATATTTGAATAAGTTTAATAAATTAGAATACAATGAAATCAACATATAAATAATAGCAATGTTTAACATTGCTAATGAAATTACTTTACATAATATTTAATACGTATACTATAAAATGTTATAAAATAATTTCGCTAAATATACATTTAGCGTATTTCGCTATATTGAATTGTTAGATAAGCTGTGATATAATGAAATCAAGGCTTTAGAAGCATTTTGGAGGTATAAAAAATGTCTGAAATACGAAATATAACTAATAAATATAAAGATTTCGCTTATAGTGATGATATTAGTAAACTGTTAACTGTAGAATTATCTAATAAAGATAAGAAAAAATTACATATTACCTACTCGAATTATTATAATTTAGGAGTTTCTCGTGGCTATGAATATATTATAGAAGATATATTTAAGCTGTCTGAAATTCACAAACTAACTACTTCACAGCTAGCTTTAATATACGACACCGGTGTTAGGAATGTTCAAATTTGGCTAAAAGAATTAGGATTAAATAGATCTATAAAAAAAGCAAAGAAAATAAATAAAAAGAATTCACATACTGATATTGAATTCAACTCTGATAAAAATTCAAATTCTAATAATTCAATATTAATGAATAAGTTCGGAATAGAAATTCTTGAATCGAAAAATTTACCACAGAGCCTTTCTAGTTTTTTAGATTATTTAGAGACTATAAAGGGTAAATCCCCTAATACTATAAAAGCTTATGAAATTGATTTATCATTATTCTTTAAATTCTTAAAAGTCTATAAAGGATTAGTTACAGATACCGATTTAGAATTTGAAGAAATTAATATTAAAGATATAAATAATGATTTTATTAGAAATATAAAATTGACAGATATTTATGCATTTTTAAGTTTTTCAGAAAAACAACGTGGAAATGGAACTTATGCCAGAGCCCGTAAAGTTGCTGCTTTAAAATCTTACTTTAAGTATTTACAAGGAAAAGCTAAAATTATAGATGAAAACCCTACTTTCGATTTAGAATCTCCTAAAATAAGTAAAAGGCATCCTATATATTTGACTTTAGATGAAAGCATTAATTTACTGAGTTCTTTAGATAAGAAAAGTAAAAATTATCATAGGGATTATTGTATACTAACATTATTTTTGAATTGTGGTATGCGATTATCTGAATTATGTGGGATAAGATTAGATAAAATAAAGGGTGATACTTTAACCATCATAGGAAAAGGTAATAAAGAAAGAACCGTATATTTGAATGATGCTTGCTTGAAAGCTATAGAAAATTATTTAAAGTTCAGAGATGATTCTAAAGCATTACCTGAGGATAAAGAGTATCTACTACTCTCCTCCCGCTTTAAACCAATCAATAAAAGAACTGTTGAATTATTAGTAAAGAAACATATTACTAATTCAGGATTAGAAAATGAAAAGTATACTCCTCATAAACTTCGTCATACTGCTGCCACCTTACTTTACAAACATGGTAATGTAGATATAAGAAGTTTACAAAGTATATTAGGACACGAAAATATTTCTACTACACAAATTTATACTCACGTAGACGAAGAAATATTAAGAGAAGCTGCAAACTCTAATCCATTATCTAAACTATAAAAGAGCTGCCTAAGCAGCTCTTTTATCTTAATATTTTGTTTTTAACTTTCTTACACCTGGGAATATCTCTTCAGTTGTTTCGTCAAAATTCTCTTCATCTAATAACTCTAAGTCATCTATATACTCGATATGATCAAAAGCATCAATGTATTCTTGACTTTCTTCTCCTTTTAACTCATCAAAAGTATCATTTTCTAACTTATCTAAAGAACCTTCTTCCTTAAGTAAAGCTAACATTTTTTTATACTCTTCTTCTAAAAATGCATTTTCTTCAACATTCTTAGCTATATCTTCTATTTTAATAGCTCTTACATCTATTCCTTCTTCTTTTAAACAATCACCACAGTTATCACAAATTCTATTTGGATATATATCACATATATCATCTTCATTAAAATTTCTAATATTCACTAAAACACCACCTATTAGATATTATTTCATAAAGCTTATTATATCAAAATTATTTTAAATACGCAAACATATTATCTATTTAAAGAACATAAGTTTGATATTTTAATAATACTATGTTATAATAAATTAAATAAAGCGAGGTGTTTGATGATGGAATTGAGAGATAAGCAACGAGAAATATATGACTTCTTAAAGGTGTATACAGAAAATAAAGGATACCCACCATCAGTAAGAGAAATTTGTGAGGCAGTTAATTTAAGATCTACTTCTACTGTCCATGGTCATTTAAAAAGATTAGAAAAGAAGGGATTAATTAAAAGAGATCCTACTAAGCCAAGAGCTTTAGAAATAATGGAAATGTCCGGTTCGAAAAAAGAGATGTTAAATATACCTATAATAGGAAAAGTTACAGCTGGAGAACCAATATTAGCAACTGAAAATATTGAAGATACTTTCCCACTTCCAATAGAATACATAAGTCATAACGAAGAATTATTTATGCTTAAGGTAAGCGGTAATAGTATGATAAATGTAGGGATAAACGATGGCGACTATGCCATAATTGAGAAGGCTCAAACTGCAAAAAATGGAGATATTGTTGTTGCTTTAATTGAAAATGAAGCCACCATTAAAACATTTTATAAGGAAAAAGATCATATAAGATTACAGCCTGAAAATGATAGCCTATCTCCTATTATTGTTGAAAATTGCATAATACTTGGTAAATTAGTTGGTTTATTTAGAGCATATTAATTTATAAGAGTCATACACTAATTATGTATGGCTCTTATTTTTTATATAAGGAGGGTTTATAAATTGAAAATTTCTATTATAAATAAAAGAAATCAATTTACTAATGAATCTAATAAACCTAATGTTACTGATGATGAGGAGTTTGCCGTTATTAAGAAAGAGAAATCTTCAAGAAATATACTGATCTTTAAAGTGATTATAGCAGTACTATATGCTTTTGGATTAGGATATAGCTTATTTTTCTTTGGAGATGACTTTATTAAAGTTGGTGTTAAGTTTGTGATAATCTTAATTCCATTGTACTATATTATAGATTTGCCATACTCTATCATAAAATCTCTATTACTACCTAAAGTGTTTTCTAATGACGAAATTATAATCGCCTTAAATCCATTGACACTTGACTCAACTATTATTACAAAAAGTGTAGTTTCAAAATCAAGATATATCATTTCAATATTAATACCATTTATTTTATTAATTGTAGTGCCAACTATATTGAGTTACTTTTTAGAATTTAATTTTTATTTATACCTTATTGCTTCAGCTACTGCTATAATTTCAACGAAAGATTTAATATATCTTTTAAATATTTTAAAACATAACTTTAAAGGTAGTAATTTAAAATTAAATTTAAATAATATTATCATTGAAAAATAATAGGACTACCATTAGGTAGTCCTATTTTAATTAACTTAAAATATTATTTAAAGAAATTAATATTCCTATCTTAGCATGGTCAAATGTTAGCCCACCTTGTAGATATGCTATATAAGGTTCTCTTATTGGAGCATCTGCTGAAAGTTCAATAGATGATCCTTGAATAAAGGCACCAGCAGCCATAATAACCTCATCATTATATCCTGGCATAGCCCAAGGTTCACATTCCACAAAAGAATCTATAGGTGATCCTTTTTGAATTCCCTTACAGAATTTTATTAAATTCTCTTTATTGCCAAACTTAATTGCTTGTATTATATCACTTCTTTTTTCATTATATTTTGGTAGAACTTCAAATCCAGCAAGTTCCATTATTCTAGAACAAAAAACTGCTCCCTTTACTGCTTCCATAGCTACATGTGGTGCCAAGAATAATCCTTGGTAGAATTGTCTCATAACTCCAAAGGTAGAACCACACTCTCCTCCTATTCCAGGAGTTGTTAATCTATATGAGCTTTGAGTTACATACTCTTCTTTACCTGCTATATAGCCACCAGTTGGCGCTATTCCACCACCTATATTCTTTATTAATGATCCAGCTATTAAGTCTGCTCCTACTTCAGTAGGCTCCATAGTATCTATAAATTCTCCATAGCAGTTATCTACAAAAACTATAATATCATTTCTAATTCCTTTAACAAAAGAAATTACCTTTTCCAAATCAGATACTAAAAATGAGTTTCTCCATCCATATCCTGTACTTCTTTGAATATGTACTAGCTTTATAGTGTTATCTTCTCTTAAGACTTCTTCTATTTTATCAAAATCAAAATATCCATTCTTTAAATCAACTTGCTTATAATTAACACCATATTCTTTAAGTGATCCTATATTTTCTTTACCACTAATGCCAATTATATTATGTAATGTATCGTATGGTGCTCCAGATATACAAGCCATTGTATCTCCTGTTCTTAAGTTTCCCATTAATGCACAGCCAATAGCGTGTGTTCCATTTACAAAGTGAGGTCTTACTAAAGCACTTTCAGTTTTAAATATTCTAGCATATACTTTGTCAAGAGTATCTCTTCCTATATCATCATATCCATAACCTGAAGAATTAGTAAAATGAGATTCACTAATTCTTTCTTCTTGAAATGCTTTTAATACTTTTAATTGATTATATTCTCTAATTTCATCATATGTATTAAAAACCTCTTCTACGTCTTTTAAAGCTTTATTATATAGCTCAAAAGTCTTTTCTTTAAATTTAAATTCTTTAATCATTAATTCTTCAGTTAGATTTAACATAATTTAAGCTGCATATATAAAATATGCTTTCTCCCTTCTTATTTGCAAAAGTATTCAAAATAGTAATGATTACTTTTTATGTATTATGGCGTTATGGTGTTGTACCAATATAACTGCACTCTTATAAAGACTATAATAACATATTTACTTATAATTTAAAATATTAGCTTATTATTTTAGAACAAAAAAAGTAGGCTTAATAGCCTACTCTTCTTCATTAGAAAATAATATTGGTTTAGCTGGAGTTATTGTAGTAATAGCATGCTTGTAAACTAGCATTTGCTTTCCATCACTATCTAAAACCACAGTGAAATTATCAAAGCCTTTTACATAACCTTTTAGTTGGAATCCATTAGTTAAATAAATAATTACTGAAATCCTACTTTTTCTTGCGCCATTTAAGAAAATGTCTTGTAAGTTATTTGGTTGTTTATTCATAGTTACCTCCATAAATTATAATACCTATTTTTTATAATCCAAAAGTATTTTATTAAAAATTTCCTCTTCACTTAAGTTATCTTTATTAATAAATATAGCTCTTGGATCTCTTCTAAACCAAGTCAATTGTCTTTTGGCATAGTTTCTAGAACCTTTTTTTATCATTTCTATAGCGTCATCTAATGTAATTTTATTATCTAAATAATAAAACATTTCTTTATAACCTATACCTTGCATTGACTGCATAGAAGAATTATACCCCATTTCTCTTAGTTTTATGCATTCCTCTAACAACCCATTTTTCATCATTATATCAACTCTTAAGTTAATCCTATCATATAGAGCTTCCCTATTCATATCTAAAACATAATACTTAACTTCATAAGGCCCATTATAGATTTCCTCACCCAGATTAAAGGAGCTAAAAGGCTTATTAGTTAATTTATAAACTTCTAATGCTCTAATCACCCTTTTTCTATTGTTATAATGTATTTCATTATAACTTATTGGATCAATATCTTTTAGCATATTATGAATAAACTCATTTCCCTTTTCTTCTGCTAAACTTTCAAGTTCACTTCTATAATTTTCATCCTTATTTGCTTCAGTAAAATTCATATTACAAGTTAAGGCATTTATATATAGGCCAGTTCCACCTACTAAAATAGGTAGTTTATTTCTACTTAAGATATCCTGTATAGCCTTATCTGCTTTCTCCTTATAGTCAGCAACAGAAAACGGGTCTTTAGGATCTACAACATCTATCATATGATGTATTACTCCATCCATTTCATCTTTACTTATCTTAGCAG
Organism: Clostridium sp.; assembly: GCA_018372555.1. Classification (GTDB taxonomy): domain Bacteria; phylum Bacillota; class Clostridia; order Clostridiales; family Clostridiaceae; genus Clostridium. The sequence goes on along the minus strand of JAHAIU010000031.1, from coordinate 9,256 downwards.
AACCTATATCCATATACTTATATATCTGCATTGAGTCAGTAGATATAATCTCTCCATTTAATGCTTTTGCAAGCTTAATGGATAAGCTTGTTTTCCCTATAGCAGTTGGTCCTGCAATAATTAGTAATTTGTTATTCATTATTTCTCCTTTAAACAATTCTTCTAAATTTCTTATCTAGCTCATAATTAGTAAATTTAATTATTACAGGCCTTCCATGAGGACAATGGAAAGGATCTTCTATATATCTTAAATCATTTATTAACCTTTCCATTTCTATGTCATTTAAGTAATCATTAGCCTTAACAGCAGCTTTACATGCTAAAGTTGCTATCCTATTATATTTAACTTCAGTTGTCTTTCCGCTTCCTAATGACTTTATATTGTCTAATATATTTATAAATAGATTCCTAGCATCTAATTTTCCAAGAAAATATGGTACTTCCTTAATTGCTATAGTATTTCCACCAAACTTTTCTATGATAAATCCAGCCTTAATAAATATATCTATATTTTCTTCAAAATAACAATAATCATCAGTAGTTAAATCTATTAAAGTAGGAACTAATAATGTTTGCACTACTATATCACCATCTTCAATATTCTTTAAATATTTTTCAAATAGTATTTTTTCATGAGCTGCATGCTGATCTATTATATATAGCACCTCATCATATTCAGCAAGTATATAAGTTTTATTAAATTGCCCTATTACTTTTAGTCCTGGAAACTTAGGAGTTCTATTAATTTCATTATTTAACGGCTTTATATCTTCATTTATTTGTTCTCTTTTCTCAGAAACTACAGAAGGTGCTGATTTATTAATATTGTTGCTATTATAAACTACATTACTATTTTTAAGAGCCTTATATAATTCCTCTTCCTTCTTTATATCATCATAAGAAAGATTATCTAAGTCTTTATTTATAATTGGTTCTCTATATATTTCTTCTTCTCTCGTTACTACTTCCATATTAAAAGAGATATTTTCAACCTCATCTATTTTATTTTTCTCTTCAATTTCTTCCTTTTCTTCTTCTGGAATATAAAAATCATTAAAAACTTCTAATTTAAATGCCTTATGAACTAAATCAAATATTTTTTTAAAAATTATCCTATCTTCTTTAAATTTTATTTCTGCCTTTGTTGGATGAATATTAACATCAACAAACTCAGGATATACTTCTAAAAATAAGACGAAGAAAGGGAATTTATTAACTGTAGCAAAAGATTTAAAGGCGTTTTCTACAGCAGCAACAATAGTTTTATTTTTAATATATCTACCATTAACAAAAATGCTTTGATTATTTCTAGACCCCCTTGATATTTCTTCTTTACCTATATATCCATATAGTGATATATCTTCCTCTTTACTTTCAAAGTAAATTATATTTTCACTAATAGTTTTACCATATACAGTTCTAATTACATCTTTTAGATTTCCTGTTCCATAAGTATGTAAAACTTTTTTACCATTATTATAAAACTTAATTGATATATCTGGATTAGATAATGCAATTCTATTAATTATATCACCTATTAAAGATCCTTCTCTTGATATTGATTTTAGGAACTTCTTTCTTGCAGGTACATTGTAAAACAAATCTCTTACTTCCATAATAGTACCCTTATTACATCCTATATCTTTTGTGGACTGAATTACACCACCTTCAATAATTATTTCAGACCCAAACTCATCTGCTTCAGTTTTACTTTTTAAATTCACCTTAGATATTGCAGCAATAGATGCTAAGGCTTCACCTCTAAAGCCTAATGTCAAAATAGAATATATATCTTCTACATCTTTTATTTTTGATGTAGCATGGGGCATAAATGCCTTTTTAATATCATCTTTATGAATTCCATTACCATCATCAATAATTCTAATTAAAGAACATCCACCTTCTTCTATTTCTATAGTTATATTCTTAGCTTCTGCATCTATTGAGTTTTCTATTAACTCCTTAACAACTGAAGAAGGTCTTTCAACTACTTCTCCAGCTGCAATCTTATTAGAAGTATGTTCATCTAATATATTAATTCTCTTCATATACTCACCCTTTAAATTACTGTAACTTCTTAGCCTCTATAGTTAGTTTATACAAAGCATTCATAGCATCTAATGGTGTTAACGCCATAACATCTATATTAGCTATAGAATTCAGTAAGTTTTCTTTTTCTATCATAGTGAAATCTAATTGGAAGTTATCTTCTTTAACTTTTTTAGACTTTTTATTATCCTTAGTTTCTAATATATAATTATCATTAAAATTACTATCTTTATCTTCGTTATTAGTATTATTTATTTTAACACTTTCAATTGCTATCTCTTTATTATCAACTTTAGTATTTGTATCTTCTAATGTTGATAGAATTTCCTTAGCACGATTTATTACTTCATTTGGAAGTCCTGCAAGCTTAGCTACCTCTATACCGTAAGATTGATCAGCTCCACCTTCTACTATCTTTCTTAAGAATATGATATTATCATCTATTTCACTTACTGCTACAGAGTAATTTTTAACTCCTTCTAAAGCTCCTTCAAGTTTTGTTAATTCATGATAATGGGTTGCAAATAGAGTCTTACATTTCAAATTATTATTAGTTGAAATGTATTCTATTACTGACCAAGCTATACTTAGTCCATCATAAGTTGAAGTACCTCTTCCGACTTCATCTAATAAAACTAAACTTTTATTAGTAGCATTTTTTAGGATGTTTGAAACTTCCCACATTTCTACCATAAATGTAGATTTTCCACCGGCTAAATCATCAGATGCCCCTATTCTAGTGAATATCTTATCACATATTGAAATATTAGCAGATGTAGCTGGAACAAAGGACCCTATTTGAGCCATAAGTGTTATTAACGCTACTTGCCTCATATATGTAGATTTACCTGCCATATTGGGACCTGTAATTAATAGTAATCTATTTTCATCTTGATTTACTAATGTATCATTAGAAACAAATTCGCCATTTCCAATAACCTTTTCTACTACAGGATGTCTTCCATCTTTTATTTCAACAATCCCATCTTCATTAATAACTGGTTTAGTATAATTATTTTCTAATGCTACTATGGCAAGAGTAGATAAAGCATCTAAGTCTCCAATTATTCTAGCACTTTTCTTAAGTCTTGGTATTTCTTTTTCAATAGCATCTCTAATTTCTATAAATAGATTATATTCTAGTGAAATTAGTTTTTCTTCAGCTCCTAAAATCTTATCTTCCATTTCCTTTAGTTCTTGAGTGATAAATCTTTCAGCGTTAGCTAAAGTTTGTTTTCTTATATACCTACCTTCAGGAATAGAAGAATAATTAGCTTTAGATATTTCTATATAATATCCAAACACTTTGTTATATCCAACCTTTAGAGATCTAATTCCAGTAAAGTCTCTCTCTCTATTTTCTAGAGCAGCTATCCATTCTTTACCGTGTAATTTTGCAGTTCTTAAGCTATCAACTTCTTCATTATATCCATCTCTAATAATGTTCCCTTCTTTAATTGAAAGGGATGGATCATCTAGTATAGATTTATCTAGCAATTCTTTAACGTCTTCCAGTTCATCTATTGCATTAAACCATTCTTTTAATAGGTCTGAATTTGCTTCAGATAAATGATTTTTTATTCCTGGTATCTTAGATATAGAGTGTCTTAATGAAACTAAATCTTTAGCATTAGCATTTTTATTAGATATCTTTCCTACTATTCTTTCTATATCATATATTTCTTTAAGCAAAAGTCTTAAGTCTTCATTAAAGTAGTTTTTCTCAAATAACTCTTCAACACCATTTAAGCGCTTATCTATTTCATTTTTAATAATAAGAGGTTCTTCAATCCATTTTCTTATGGCTCTTCCCCCCATTGATGTAGCAGTTTTATCTAATACCCAAATTAAACTACCCTTTTTAGACTTTTCCTTTAAGCTTTCAGTAAGCTCTAAATTTCTTCTTGAGTTACCGTCTATAGTCATATAGTTTATTATGTCATAGTATTCAAGTAAGTTAATATTAGTTAGATTCATTTTTTGAGTATCAAAGATATACTTTAATAATGCCATTGATGCTTTTTTAGAAGAATTATCTAAACTAGCTACACATACTTCAGAGAATTGATTTATTAAATCATCTTCACTACATATTTCTTTATTAAAGTTTCTTTTAGTAATTAAAGCTTGTGATATAGATTTTATTTCTTTTAAAAGCTCTTCACTAATATTTTCATCAACTATTATTTCTTTTGGTGCAACCTTAGTTATCTCATCAAATAAAGTTGCCATGCTGTTATTAAATGATGTTGTCTTAAATTCACCTGTAGAGATATCTGTAATAGCTAAAGCGTAATTTATATCATCTTCAATTATGCACATTAAATATGTATTTTTATATTCACTATCTTCAGAAGCTTCAACAAAAGTACCTGGTGTAATAACTTTAATTACATCTCTTTTAACTATACCTTTAGCTACAGAAGGATCTTCTACTTGCTCACCTATTGCTACTTTATATCCTTTATTAACAAGCCTAGCTATATAAGAAGAGGCAGCATGAAATGGTATTCCACACATAGGGGCTCTTTCCTCAAGACCACAATCTCTTCCTGTTAAAACTAACTCTAATTCTCTAGATGCTATTTTAGCATCATCGAAGAACATTTCATAAAAGTCACCTAGTCTAAAGAATAATATACAATCCTTATAATTTTCTTTTATTTCAAAATATTGTCTCATCATTGGAGTTAACATATAAATACCTCACAAATTTAAATTTAAAATCTAAGATAGAATTAAAATGTAAAAAATAGCAAAGGGCTGCCTAATTGACAGCCTTAATTTTACATAATAACTTAATTAACTCTATCATTTCTTATTATACTATAAAAAACTTTCACCTTTAAAGATTAAATTCTATTTAGAAAATAAGTTTATTATATCCTCATCAGTTAATGAATTTATATTAATAGCCTCACCTTCATTATCTAATATATTGGCAATTAGTTTTCTTTTTTCTTCTTGTAATTCTACTATCTTTTCTTCTATTGTATCTTTTGATATTAGTTTAATAACTTCAACTACATTTTTTTGACCCAATCTATGAGCCCTATCTGTTGCTTGGTCCTCTACAGCAGGATTCCACCATGGATCAAAATGAATTACTATATCAGCAGATGTTAAGTTTAAGCCTGTTCCTCCAGCCTTAAGACTTATTAAAAACACTGATTTATTACCATTATTAAAATCATCAATTAATTCTATTCTATTTTTAGAGGGAACACTTCCATCTAAATAATTAAAAGATATTTCTTCACCTTTTATTTTATTAGCTATATTTTTAAGTACTGATGTAAATTGAGAGAATACTAATATTTTATGTCCTTCATCTATACCTTGTTTTAATATTTCGATAAGTGCATCTATCTTACCACTATCACCAGAATAATCATTTAAAACAACAGAGGGATCTAAAGAAAGTTGTCTTAGCTTTGTAATATATGAAAGTATCTCTATTTTGCTATTTTTCAAGTCATCTTCCATTACTTTCTTCTCAATTAACTTCTTAACATAATCTGAATATATACCATAAGCCTTTTCTTGTTCCTTTGACATCGATACTACTAATTTCTTTTCTATCTTTAATGGTAATTCTTTAATTACATCCTTTTTATATCTTCTTAATATAAATGGTGATATTAGTTTATTGAGTTCTTCTAATACTTCTTTTGATTCCTTTAACTTCTTATGATATCTAACACTAAAGTCCTTTTCTTCAAATAGATAACCTGGCATAATAAAATCAAAAATAGACCAAAGCTCCATTAGTGAATTTTCAATAGGAGTACCTGTTAAAGCGAACTTTCTATTAGCATTAATATCCTTTACTGAAATAGAGTTTTGAGAGCTACTGTTTTTTATATTTTGCGCTTCATCTATAAAACAATAATCAAAGTTAATTTCCTTATAAATATCTAAATCTCTTTTTAGTAAATTATAAGTTGTAATTATAACATCAAAATTATGATACTCATTTAAAACTTTAACTCTTTCTTCCTTTATACCATTAACTACCACAAATTTTATAGTTGGGGCAAATTTCTTAATTTCATTGCCCCAGTTATATATTAATGAGGTTGGAGCTACAATTAATGTTTTTGAAGGCAAAGAAGATAAAATAAACGTTATTGCTTGAATAGTTTTTCCAAGGCCCATTTCATCACCCAAGATACCTCCAAAACCTAAATAATCTAAAGTCTTAAGCCAATTATAACCCTCTTTTTGATAAGACCTAAGTTCAGCAACTAAAGATAAAGGCTCCTTAAAAGCTAACTTTTTTATTTCCTTAAACTTTTTACTAATTTTAGATAGTTCATTTTTACCTTTTATATATCTAAGCTTATTATCTTTAATTATACTTTCTAGATATACAGCCTTATTTTTATTAACAAGTAAAGAATCCTTGCTTAAGTCATTTCCTACAGATATAGCATCTAATAGCTTTAAGAAACTTTTAAGTTCTATTTCATCTAAATCTAAGTATTCTCCATCCTTTAGCTTATAATATTTCAAATTATCCTTAAAGGCAGTTAATATTTCATAAACTTCACTTTTAGGTATATTATCAATGTTAAATTTAAAATCGAAATAATCATATTTTCCAGCACTAATTTCAGCAGAAATACTTTTAGTACTTATATTTCTAATTCCCTTAAAGTTCTCTGAATAATAAACCTCACCTAATTCTTGAAGCTTAGCTATATCATTTTTAAAGAAATTAAATATATAGTCATCTCCCAAAATTAAATAGAACTTATCACCTGATGCTTCAAACCCATAACCCCTTAATAAAGATGTTATTTCAGACTCTTTATTTAAATCCCTATAGATAATTTTATCTTTGTAGTCATGGAATATGTTAAACTCATGAGCACCATATTTGACTTTTACAGTTAAGACAGTGGTTCTATTTACCTTATCAAAATAAAAACTAAATTTAACATCTTCTCTTACAATTTTTTCTTTAATAGAATTACTAATCTTTACTTCTTGTGACAAATTGTATAGTTTAGGTAAAAGACTAGATAATATTTTCACTTCATCTTTTCTATCTAAAGTTAGTTGTTCCTTCCCATTAAAAGCATTAATAAACTTTGAAATTTCATAACAATACTTTGATTCAGGTAAGTATATACTACTACCATAAATATAAACAGTTTTTTCTTTATTTAATGCAACAGGAAATCCATCTTCTATAGACAATAAGTATCTACTGTTAAGTTCCTTCAGATAAAAAGAAGTATTAGGTTTATCAAATAGAATTTCAGCTTCTACTGCTCTATAAAAGAATCCTTCATTCAGATATACCCTATTTTTCGAAATAGTTTCAAAGAACTCTCTAATTAAGAACTCTGGAATTATAATATTCTTACCATCAATAAATGAATCCTGTCTTTTTATAAACCTAGAAGATAAATTTTCTATTTCTTTTATCTTTTGAATAAACTTAATTATCTTATCTTCTTTAACTCCAAGCCTTTGTGTACGTAAGTTAAATGTGAAGTCTTTACCGTACCTTATAGGTAATTTATTTGTATAAGATATTAGAAGCTGATTTATATCTTTAATTACATAAAGCTTATTAGAAGCAAGACCTTTAAGTCCAATTTTAAATTCTGCACATAAATAATTCTTATATCCCTTTTTATTTATATACACTTCTATTTTTATTTCTTCTTTATTTTCTTCTTCTAACAATAAACTTAAAATGCTATTATTACTATTTACTTTAAATATAGAATCATTACTTTTTTCATAATAATAAGTTTCTTCAAGACTTTTATATATATCGTCGTAATTTTCAAGATTAGTTAAAAAATTATAAAATATTGCGTGTAAGTGCTTGCAACAATAATTCTTTCTTTTAAGCTCATAATTAGCATAATCTTGGCAAGTACAATGAGTTGAAATAATATCCTTGCTTGTAATATCTATTTTTAATTTAGTACTATATTCACTGAAATAATTTTCAGAAATAACACTACTATTTATAATTATTTCATTATTATCTTTTTCAACGTTAAAAGAACTAATTAACCCTTCATTTAATATCCTTTTACCAGCAATTTCTTTATTACCAGAAGTACTTTTTCTAAATTTATTAATTAAATCATTTTTCAACATAGTCTCCACCTTAAAAGTAATTATCCTTTAATTATAACAAAAAGAAGTGATTTTATCCACTTCTTATGTTTTGAGTCACTATCTTATTTCTCTCCATAAAAAACTAATTTTAAAATCATAATAGATGAATGCTTTAAATCAAAAAAGTCATTATAACTTTTCATCATACTATATAAGCTTTTATCTTTAACTTTTTCAATATCAAAATTATTCCTGAAATTATCTTTTCCAAGTATTTCACTATGATTTATTAAAGCCTCAATATCTAAGTTCTTAAACTTTAATAATTTAAGCATAGTTAAAATTACTCTCCCTATTTCTCTATTACCATTTTTATTTGATTGAAAAGCAGATAATTGATTATTAAGATTATTTATAAGCTGATTATTTGGGTATGTTAATCCCCATAATCCACTATCAACGTCAATTATTATTACTTTACCACCAGGCTTTAAAACTCTATATATTTCTTTTAAAGCTCTTTCTGGATAGGATAAATGTTGAAATACAAATCTTGCAATAACAACATCAAAATAATTACTAGGTAGAGATGATCTCATTATATCATCATTAATAAAACTAACTCTATCTTTATAATCTTCATGTAATATTTCATATGAATGCTTTAACATTTCTGCATTATTATCTAAGCATACTATTTCTGAATTTTTAAACTTATCTAATAATATTTTAGTATATATTCCTGGTCCACTTCCTACTTCAAGTATTAAAGAGTCTTCTTGTATACCTAAAGATTTTAAAGTCTTAAGTTCTTTATTTACTCCCAGTAAAGCTTGTTTCTCTAATCTTTCAACTTCCTTATCAAAGCTAAAGCCTTTTAAAATTTCATTATAGGACATTAGTATCTCCTTTTTTCATATATCGCTTTTATATATTATATACAATAAAAATTTATATGTTAAAAATAGTCGAAACTAGTTAAATATCTTACTTTGTTATTAAGAACTTAATTAAATAATTATAAATCGAGTAGGAGGTAGATAATTATTTTATCTACCGACCTCTCACACCACCGTGCGTACCGGTCTGGTACACGGCGGTTCTTTAAGTTTAATGAATT
>JAHAIU010000399.1 GCA_018372555.1 Clostridium sp. | reverse complement strand
TTAATATCAAATTGTCTTTCTATTTCAAATTCTCTCATCATAACCATCACCCCCTTTATATTTATATGACTATATTTATTCTTTTATTAACATTTTATTCCTATCTTTAATATAATAAATTAAAAACAATGAGAAAGGATTAAATCATGAAGATAAGCATAGATGGCAGGGCTGCCAAATGGTATAGAGGAACTGGTATCGGCACTTATACTTACCAACTTATTAATAGTATAAGCAAAGTAGATAAGAATAATGACTACCTAGTTTTTTTACCTGAAAATTCAGCTCTAGATTTAAGTGATAATTTTAGTGTTGAGTTAGTTGAAGCCACAGCTGAAATAAATTTTTGGGATGAGGTTAAAGTTCCTAATATTTTAAATGATAAAAATATAGATATTTACCATGTCCCACAAAACGGGGTTGGTCTTAATACTAATATAAATTGTCACAAAGCTATTACTTTGCATGATATAATCCCACTGAGAATGCCAGAAACTGTTAGTGATAGGTATTTAAATATCTTTAACAAAGAGCTTCCTAACATTATTAATAATTCAGATGGAATATTAACAGTATCTGAGTTTTCAAAGCAAGATATAGCCAAAGAATTTAACTTCCCAAAAGATAAGATTTTTGTTACTCATCTTGCTGCAGAGGATATATATAAGCCACTAAATAAGTATCAGTGCAAAAAAATAATAGAAGACGACTATAAAATTAAGGATGATTTTATACTTTACGTTGGTGGGTTTAGTCCAAGAAAAAATATTTTAGGCTTAATTGAAGCCTTTTCTCTTTTATTAAACAACTTTAAAAAAAGCCTTAAGCTAGTTATTACAGGTAAGAAGGGAATATCTTATGAAGCCTATAAAAAAAGAGCTGTTGAATTGCATATAGAAGATGATGTTATTTTTACAGACTTTATTCCTTTAGAGAAATTACCTATTTTTTATAATGCTGCTAAATTATTAGCATATCCATCATTTTATGAAGGCTTTGGCTTACCACCTTTAGAAGCAATGGCTTGTGGTACACCAGTTATAGCCTCTAACATCACTTCTCTTCCTGAGATATGCAATGATTCTGCCCTATTAATAAATCCATACGATATAGAAGAGTTATCTAAATCCATTGAAACAGTTCTAAGTGATAATGAACTTAGAAAAAGTATGATTATTAAAGGCCTTATTCAAAGCGCCCATTATTCATGGAATAATACAGCCTTCTCTACTTTAAACGCTTATAATGAAATTATTAAATAATAAGAGCATCCCTTTTCTGGAGTTAGTATCAAAATAGTATTTATACAAATACAGTGATATTAACTCCAACAATTTCAGGGCATGCTCTTTTTTGCTAAGCAAAAAAAATTAACAATTATCAATTAAGAAAAAAACTCCTTACGGAGTTTTAAATAAAAAGTGCTTCGCAGCAATTTAGTTTTAAGTTTTCGGGAGACAAACATCCTTAATTATCAATTATGTACTATCAATTATCTATTAAATATATTGCTTCGTAATCTAATATGCTATCAAGTATTTTAAATACTAATATACTGGCAAATATAAAAATTATATGCTAATAGATATCTTTCTTTAATATACATACACAATAAGTTTATAATTAGCTTATACTTTGACTTAATGCACTCACAAAGCAATAACCCTTGAAATTCAGCTCGCCTGAATTTCTTCATTCAGTAGGCTTACATATACAAGATTAAATTATTCAAGTAGTCTTTAACATATTGTGCGTAAGCCGACTTGGAGCGTGCAAGGTCGGACGAGCATAATATGTTAAAGACTCCTTAGCAATCTAATAGAAATATTCATTCATGTCTATTATAAATTCTTCTATAAACCTTCTTCTATATTCTTCATTATTTATCTTATCATTTAATCTACTTAGGAATACTTCGTAATCCCATTTCTTTTGTTTATAATAATAATCCCTTGATATAGTTATAAAATCTCTTGGATAACTTAAAATAGAGTAAATTAATTTTATTTCATCCTTATTTAATTTCTGAACTTCATTATAGGAATTAATT
>JAHAIU010000398.1 GCA_018372555.1 Clostridium sp. | reverse complement strand
AGCTTGATTATGACCTTCTCCAGTTGATGTTGTTAATATTAAAATCTTCTTCATAAAATACACTCGCTTTTCTAAATAACTTAATCTATGTTTCAATTATTAATATACATTTTAAGGATTATAAAATTATAAGTAAAAAACAATCTTATAATAAATTACATTAATTGAAAGCATCGATATTTTAATTTTTATATAAGTTGAGTATAGTTCCATAACTAACGAATTAGACATTGGAAATATAGCTTAATTAAATAAAGAAATTTTATTACAACTTATATTATTAAAAATCCATACTTATATTATAATACAAATAGGTTAAATAGAAGTAAAATTTGAAAAAACTTAGATAAATTTAAGAAATAACAATTTATTCTTAAGGAAAACTAAAGAAGTTAAATTTTAAAACTATTTATTAGCAATGTGCATATAATGTTTGTACAGAGTTGCAAAGCGGCGTGAGTTTGATGGAAGCCATGGTTTGTTTTTTCCGCAAAAGTGTAGAATTCTTGTGTTTTGTATAATCCAATTTAAAGTATAATCTCCATCACTTTTAATAAGGTAAGTAGAATAATATCTAGCATCATAATTCCATATAGCATCATCTAAAGGTAAGGTATAGCTTCCATATAGGGAATTAAAAACATCTTGATCAGGGAGTAGAAGTTTTGATTCGTTCTATCTGACGTACTTAAAGATTTCATCAGGTTTGACAATTGTTCTTGCTTTTATTAAATCTATAAGAATAACACCTGAATTAAAATAATCGTGTTCAGTTCCAAGTCTTACACGGTTAATTCCATTTATTATGTCAGTGATGCTAGTATGGGATGCAGCAGCAAAAGCACAGTGCTTAAGCTCAATATCCCACAATGGACGAAGTGAATTAATAACAAGTATATCAGGATCAAGATATAGAATTTTTTCCACAGTATTTGGTAATAAATGTGGAGCTAACAGACGATAATACATTTCTTGTGGATATCTTTTTGAAATGGGTGCATTTTGGAATATAGTACGATCTACTTCTAGTGAAGTAAATGATACTGACTGTAAATGGCAGTATTCTTCTAGCTCTTTAAGTTCGCATTTGGGAATGGCACTGTGTAGTAACCATACAGATAATGATTCTTTAGGATTATTAATAATTATAGACTTAAGCATAGTTTTAAAAGGTTTAATATAATTTTTATCAAATGTTACAAGTAGATTGATTTTATTATTTTGCATAGTTATCCCCTTTTCTTATAAAAATTAATAATATTTTTCGCATTTTATTTGATGAATTACCACTCTTTTATTTTTGATCCTCTTTACTATAAAGTTTCCAATTTATGATATTAACAATTTAGTATGAAATCGGATACTTGTCAAGGTTATTTAGAGAGTTATAGATGTTTTAAATATCTTATTAAACTGAGATGTTATAAACAATATTATTTTGAAGGTTAAAGTAATAAGAGTTTGATTAATAGCTTAAGATTTATTTTTTAGCAAAAAAACGAAGCTGCACACTAATAATTTAGTGTAACAGCTCCAGAATTTCTTACTTATTAAGATTGAATCTCTTATTGAACTTGTCAACTCTACCGCCAACATCAACGATTTTTTGTTTACCAGTGAAGAATGGGTGGCATTTAGAGCATATTTCCACTTTTAGTTCATCTTTAACTGAACCAGTTGTAAAAGTATTTCCACATGCACACTTAACTACAGCTTCATTGTTGTATTTTGGATGTATGCCTTCTCTCATATTTTTCACCTCTTTCGAATACTAAAATAACCACTAAAGTATATCATAGGCCATATTTGTAGTCAAGGTAATACATAATAAAAATATAGAACTGTTGTTTAAAAATGCGAATATAACATAATGATATGTATTAACTTTCCGATTTTTAAATAATTTCGAATACAATTCTAAATTTAAGCTATCTAAGCTGGCTAAATTTTCATAACTCGCTTTGCTCAAACAATAAAAATTCTTAACGCCATCTTAGATATCTTAAATAAGAATTGTAGTTTCTCATTATAATAAAATCTCCAATTTAAT
>JAHAIU010000397.1 GCA_018372555.1 Clostridium sp. | reverse complement strand
TTCAATAAACTTATCTACATTATCTAAAAATATATTATCAAATTCATTCTTGTATCTAAATCTCATTATATAATCCTTAATACTAATTAAATCTTCTTTAGCATTATTAAAATAATTAGGTAGGTAGTCACCTACATTCCCTTGAACTATATCAGAAGTCAATATATTAAAGATTCCCTTAGAAGAGTTATGCATATTAGCTAAGGCTTTTGTACAAAGCTCTATTTCAACTGGATTGCTAAAGGCTGCTTCCCTCCCCTCTATCATATTTAAAACTACATACCTATTATCTAGTGATTCAAATACAATATCTCCTTTATCATTTTTATAGTAACTTAATATATCCTCATATCCTAAAGATAAGTATTCTAGGGCAGTGTTAATGAAATTAATCCTATTTGAAGATGTATCTATTAGTTTTAATATTTTTTTACCCTTATTAGTTAATAAAATAAAAACCTTCCTTAGGGGTATTATATCTTCTATTTCAAAATCTAATGTTTTTAAGAATTCCTCACTAAAATCATATTTGCATAATATATCTCTATCTATATATTTATACTTACTCAAATTGTAACCCTCCTACATTGTTATCCCATTACTATCATACTTTCTCGCCTTCTCAAGACTATTAATAATCTTATCATCCCTATCCTTCAATTTACCTAAAATATACTTTTCTAATATCCTAAGCTCCTCACAAGGGTAAGAAGACAGTGCTCTCAAGTATTCCTTATTATCTTTATCTAATTTTAATTTTTCAACATAATAGCTAATAATCTCATCACAATTAATATACTTATCTCTTCTCTTTAACTTTTTTATATAAGAATAAATATCATGCTCCTTTAGGTTATATGACAAATACCTTATGGTTTTAACTAGTATCTTTCCATCTTCACTTACATATAAATTCTTTTCATCTACCCTAGTTAAACATACCTCATAATTCTTCATACTCTCCTCTATAAGTTTTTTATAATTACAAGCATATAAATGATCTAAAGCTTTTCTCCCCTTATCTATTAAAGCTTCAGCCCTTCTTATAAAGTAAAAATCTATAGTATTAAGCTCTTCTCTTTTTTCTACCTTCTTATAATAACTAGACATTAATCTTAACTGTGAATTAAAGCTATTTATCTCTTTACCTATTACTGAACCTATTCTAGGATATAAATTCTCCTTATACTCCCCAATACATTTTTGAAATGCAATAATATTATCAATTTGATTTAGAATATTATCATCCTCCTTAGGTGCTATAAATTCTTCATTTAAAACATATATCCCCCTCTTTTCTAAGAAGGATACTAACCTAGAGTTATCCATACCCTCACCCCTCATTAAAAAAGTCTTCCAGGAAATCTTCCCTTTCTTCCCTATCCCTTAGATACTTATTGAGTTTATTTATCAGAAATTCTTCTCCCCAAGGCTGCTGCTCCCAGTAATATTGAAGACCAATTTGCCAAAATCCCTGTGGGAACATAATAAATCCCTTCATCAGCTTAGATTCTTCTTTACTTATATAGTTACATTCTGAATAGTTATCTATAATATATTCTGCCTTCTTTCTATTCCACTTTCCATCCTTCATAGTCCTAATTAATAATGATGCTACATCGTGTATATTAGAATCTAGAATACAATAATCAAAGTCTATAATATTTGCCTCTCCCTTACCATTTATTAAAACATTATGATGAGCAAAGTCATGATGGCAAAATCCTCTTTTAAAAACCTTCTTCTCCATAACTTCAAAATAATTATTGGATAATAAGCTTTCTATAGCTTTTTTCCCTCTATCTATCTCTTTATCTATCTCAGCTAAATATATTTTATCGAAGTCTGATTTATATGACTTTTGATATATCCTTTTCCTAAAATCTAATATTTCTTCACACCTAGTATCAAAAACTTTAATCCAAGAAAACCAAGCTATTCTAGGCCTCATATCTTTATCTAAAGTAAATCCTTCACTACAATTATGTAGCTCCGCTAAGGTTCTAGATACAATCCTTAAATCATCTATGTTGTCATAATTGCTATTTCTTGCCTCTATCCACTTATTTA
>JAHAIU010000030.1 GCA_018372555.1 Clostridium sp. | reverse complement strand
GAAAATCAATTACAAGTTATATGTGAGAAGTTAGTAGAAGAAGCAAAGGCTAATGGTGGAAGAGACAATATAACTGTAATGTTATTTGGAGGAGGGGTGCAAATATGAATGGAATAGTTTTAGGCGGAAGATATGAACTATTAGAAAAAATAGGCGAAGGTGGAATGTCTGAAGTTTATAAGGCTAAATGCAATAAGCTTAATAGATTTGTAGCTGTGAAAATATTGAAGAAACAATTTGCAGATAATAAAGATATTGCTCAAAAATTTAAAAGAGAAGCTACTGCAATAGCAAATTTATCTGATGCTAATATAGTTAATATTTTAGATGTAGGAACTCAAGAGGATATTGATTATATAGTTATGGAGCTAGTAACTGGAAAAACTCTTAAAGAATTAATAAATTATAGTGGCAAATTAACTTATAATACTGCAATAAAAATAGCGCTTCAAATTGCAAAAGCTTTAGATTGTGCACATAGGAATAATATAATTCATAGAGATATAAAACCACAAAATATACTAGTTACTGAAAATGGAGAAGTTAAAGTAACAGACTTTGGAATTGCTAAATCCACAGATTCTCAAACTATAACAAATACTACAAGTATTATTGGTTCTGCGCATTATCTTTCACCAGAACAAGCAAAAGGAACTTATATTGATTTTAGATCAGATATTTATTCTTTTGGTATAGTATTATATGAAATGGTAACAGGAAGACTACCTTTTGAGGGAGATTCACCTGTAACAGTAGCCTTAAAGCATCTTCAAGAAGAGCCTGTACCTCCTAAAAATATAAATTCTGCTATTCCAGATAGTTTAAATAAATTAATACTTAAGGCTATCGAAAAAGAGCCTATAAAGAGATATCAAAATGCAAAGGAAATGATTCAAGATCTTCAAAAGATTCAAGAAAATCCTGATGTTGTAATCGGAAGTGCTATAAACACAAATAATGATAGCACTATTATAATGGCGCCTATTTCTAATGTTAAAGATAATAAAAGCTCTACTATAGAAGACGATTATTATGAGGATGATGACTATGATGAAGAATATGATGATGAAGATTATGATGACTTTGATGAAGATGAGAAGCCTAAAAATAAAAAGAAGAATACTAAGAAAAAAATATTTGTATCTATTGGAATTACAGTAGGGGTATTACTTTTAGCATCTATAGGATTCTTTTTAGCTGGTGGGGCTGGTAGTAGTGATATAGTTGTTCCTAAACTTCAAGATAAGTTATTTGATGATGCAGAAAAAGAAGTAGAAGAGCTTGGATTAAAACTTGAGATTAGTAAAACAGAAAAAAGTGATAAGCCAGAAAATACAATTCTTGAAAGTGATCCTAAAGCTGGAGTAAAGGTTAAAAAAGGAACTGTAATTAAGGTTGTAGTATCTGCTGGGGAAGAAGAAATAAATATGCCTGATTTAAGGGATTATAATGTTAATGATATTAAGAGTACATTAGATGGGTTAGGGCTAACTAACTATGAAATAGTTAAAGAATATAATGATTCTATTGAAAAAGATTATTTAATTTCACAAAGTCCTAAATCTGGAGTAAAAGTAAGTAAGAAAACAAGTATAAAGATTACTGTTAGTGAAGGTCCAGAATTTATACAGGTAGATGTACCTAATGTGGAAGATAAAAGTGAATCTGATGCTAGGGCTACTATAGAAGGACTAAAGCTAAAGGTAGGTGAGATAAAATATGAAACTACTAACAATCAGGATTTGGATGGAAAAGTATTAAAACAATATCCTAATTCTGGTAAGGTTAAAGAAGGCTCAGAGATTACTTTGACGGTTTGGAAGTTTGTAGAGCCAACTATAGATGTATCTGAACATATAAAAGCAGGTATGTCTGTAAAAGATGCTAGGGCTACACTTGGAAAGTTAGGGCTATCAATTAATTTTGCAGATGGATCTTCAAGTGATGATGATGCAATAGTAACAAGCTTTACACCAGAAGAAGTGAAAAAAGGTGGAGCTGTAACTCTTACAACAGAGAAGAAACAAAATGATAGTGGCAATAATAATGGTAATAACAACGGAAACAATAATCAATAAATGGGAATCAGCCTAGTGCTGATTCTTTTTTATAAAATTTATTTGCATTTTTTAGGGAAATCTGTTTATTATAATTATGAAGATAAAATTATATGGAGGAATTATGGAAGGAAAAATAATTAAAGGAATTGGTGGGTTTTACTATGTTAAAACTAAGGAAGAAGTAATTGAATGTAAAGCTAGAGGCAAGTTTAGGCATAAAGATATGAAACCAATGGTTGGTGATAATGTAATAATAAATGTCTCTAATGGAAAGGGAGTAATAGAAGATATTTTAGAAAGATCTTCTGAACTTATAAGACCTACTGTTGCAAATGTTACGCAAGCTTTTGTAGTTTTTGCAATTAAAACTCCAGATATTAATTTTGACCTTTTAAATAGATTCTTAATTTTATGTGAACATAATAATATTAAGTCCATAGTATGCTTAAATAAAGAGGATTTAGCAACTAATGAAGAAAAGGAAGAAGTTAAAAAGAAAATAAATGATATAGGATATGATGTATTATTTATTAATGCAAAGAAGGCTATAGGAATTGAATTATTAAAAGAAAGATTAGAATCAGAGGTAACTGTTTTATGCGGACCTTCAGGAGCAGGGAAGTCGACTTTAATTAATACTCTTATTGATAGAAGTCATATGGAAACAGGAGCGGTATCTGATAAAATAGGAAGAGGTAAGCATACAACTAGACATAGTGAGCTTATTGAAATCGAAAATGGATATTTAGTAGATAGCCCAGGATTCTCAAATATAGATATTAGTTTTATTGATAAAGATGAACTAAGATATTGTTTCCCAGAGTTTGAGGAATATAATCATAATTGCAAGTTTAGAGGTTGCCTTCATAACAAGGAACCACAATGTGCGGTAAAAGCTGCTGCTCATGAAGGTAAAATAAATGAATATAGATATAGTTTCTATATTAGAATATTAGAAGAGCTATTAGACAGGAGGAAGAACAAATGGTAAAAATATCACCATCAATATTATCAGCTGATTTTTCAAAGTTAGGTGAAGAAATAAAAAAATTAGATAAGGCAGGTGCAGATTTCATACATATAGATGTAATGGATGGAAATTTTGTTCCTAATATATCTATAGGACTACCAGTTATTAAATCTATTAGAAATAAAACTGATAAAGTTTTTGATGTTCATTTAATGATAGAAAATCCATCAAGATATATAGATGAATTTGTAGAAGCTGGTGCAGATATAATAACTATTCATTATGAGGCAGAAAAGCATATAGATAGAGCCATAGATTATATAAAATCTAAAGGCGTAAAAGCAGGGGTTTCACTAAATCCAGGTACGCCAACTACAGTATTGAAAGATATAATAGAAAAGTTAGACTTAGTACTTATTATGTCTGTAAATCCAGGCTTTGGAGGACAAAAGTTTATTCCATATTCAATAAATAAGATAAAAGAAGTTAAAGAAATGAGCTTAAATGTAAATAAAGATTTACTTATTGAAGTAGATGGTGGAGTAGATCGAAATAATTCTAAGGCAATAATTGAAGCTGGAGCAAATGTTTTAGTTGCGGGCTCTGCAATATTTGGAGATGGAAAACTTAAAGAAAATATAGAAGCTATTAGAGGGTAGAGCAATGAAGATAGTAATTGTCTCTGGTGGAAAAGCTCCTTCTAAAGAAATTTTATTAAGAGAAGTAGAAAATGCTGACTTTATAATTGGAGCAGATAAAGGTTGCGAAGTCTTATATAAATATGAAATAATACCTGATGTTATTTTAGGGGATTTTGATTCAGCAGATATGAACATTATAAATGTTATAGAAAAGAAGGCTAAAAAGAAAATAAAGTTTAAAAAAGAAAAAGATTATACAGATACTGAAATTGCCTTTAACTTAGCTTTAGAAAATAATCCTGATGATATAGTGCTTTTAGGAGCTACTGGGACAAGATATGATCATTCTTTAAGTAATATTGGTCTTTTAAAGAAGGCTTTAAGTAAGGGAGTTAATGCAAGAATTATTGATGATAATAATTTAATGTTTTTAACAGATAAGAATATTTCGTTAAAAGGAAATCCAGGGGATACAATTTCTTTCCATGCATATAGTGAGGAAGTAAAGAATTTTAGCATTAAAAATTCAAAATATGATTTAAATAATCATTTATTAAGATTAGGTGATGGATTAACTACTTCAAATGAATTTTTAGGAGATTATATAGATATATCTTTTGATAGTGGAATAATATTAGTACTTTATACAAAAGATTAATAATATTAATCACTGATTTTTATATCTCTGCATACTATGTATATAAATAAGACATTAGTGAGGGATGTAAATGAAAATAATAGCAATCAAATTACCGAGATTTTTATCTAATCTTATAAAATTTTTTAGAAGAAAAAGATAATACATAGGAAAAAATAAATAAAATAAAAAATGCAATTGAATTAACAATTGCATTTTTTATTTGAACTTATATTGCTCTTTGAACCTTGCCAGATCTAAGGCATCTTGTACATACATGAACTGTCTTTGGTGTTCCATTAACTAAAGCCTTTACTCTCTTTATGTTAGGAGCCCAAGTTCTCTTTGATTGACGATGTGAGTGGGAGTATTGAGTTCCAGATACAACCCCTTTGTTACAAACTTCGCATCTTCTTGCCACTTGAAAACACCTCCTTATTTTTGAAGATAAATTTCTCTTCAATAGGACAGATTAAATTTTAACATAGGATATACTAGAAAAGCAAGGAAAAATAATAAAAAAGCAAAAAAACTTTTAAAATAGACATTTTCATATCTTTTTAGTAATCTTCATATAATAACCTATGTAATATTTACTTGAATAATAAATGAAGGTAATATAAAATATATTGTATAGATATATATTAAGGAGGATTCTGTATGGTAGGATATTCAAATGAACTTGGAAATATACATTACTCTGAAGAGGTGCTTGCTAAGATAGTAGGTTTATCTACTATGGAGTGCTACGGCGTAGTAGGAATGGTTTCTAAGAACGCAACAGAAGGACTATGGGAATTAATGAGAATAGAGAATTTAAGTAAAGGTGTAAAGCTAAAAGTTAATGAAGATAAATTAGTGGTAGAATTATTTGTTATGGTTGAATATGGTACAAAAATTTCAGAAATAGCAAACAACATTATACAAAAGGTGCGCTATAGTGTGGAAAACTTTACTGGATTAAAAGTTTCATCTGTTACAGTAAATGTTCAAGCAGTTAGAGTCTAGGAGGTAAAAAGATGAAATATCAGACTATAAATGGCCATGATTTTTATAACATGGTTGTTAACGGTAGCAATAGATTATTAGAAGAAAGTGAATATGTTAATGCATTAAATGTATTCCCTGTTCCAGATGGAGATACAGGTACTAACATGTCAGCTACTTTTAAGGCAGCAGTTAAGGAAATAGAAGGCTTAAATTCTAGTTCTATTGGAGAAACTTCAAAGAAGCTTGCTAAAGGAGCTTTAATGGGAGCTAGAGGTAACTCAGGAGTTATCTTATCTCAAATCTTAAGAGGTATCTCTAAGGGATTAGAAGGAAAAGAATCAGTAGATGCTGTTGAACTTGCTATTGCATTTAAAGAAGGAAGCGCAGCTGCTTACAAAGCAGTTATGAGACCTACTGAAGGAACAATATTATCTGTTATAAGAGCTGCAGCAGAAGCTGCTATTGAAACAGATAAAAAAGATATAGTAGAGCTGATGGATGTTATAGTAACAGAAGCAAAGGTTATGCTTGATAAAACACCAGAATTATTACCAGCTTTAAAAAAAGCTAAGGTTGTAGATTCAGGCGGAATGGGATTATACATTATATTAAATGGAATGTATGATGCATTAAAGAATGATATAAAGGCAGAAATTAAAGATATAAAACCATCAGAAGCTAAGATGCAAGGTGCTCAAGGTACTGAAGATATAGATATTAAATTTGGATACTGTACTGAATTTATCATTTTAGCTGATGCAAGTAAGGCAGAAAAGTTTAGAGATGATATAATACCTATGGGAGATTCTCAAGTAGTAGTTGGATATGAAGATGTAATAAAGGTTCATATTCACACAAACGATCCTGGAGCAGTATTAGCAAAAGCAGTACAATTAGGTGAATTATCTAAGATAAAAATAGATAATATGAGAGAAGAACATAGGGAAGTTCTTTTAAGTAAAGAAGAATATAAGCTTAAGGATCAAAATGTTGAAGCTGCTGTAGAAGTAGAAGAAGCTAAAAAATATGCCTTTGTTGCTGTTGCAATGGGAGATGGTATTACAAATATATTTAAAGATTTAGGTGTAGATTACGTAATCGAAGGTGGTCAAACTATGAACCCATCTACTCAAGATATTATGGAATGTATAGCAAACCTAAATGCTGAGAATATTTTTGTTCTTCCAAATAATAAAAACATTATAATGTCAGCAAATCAAGCTGCTGAAATTTCTGATAAGAATGTTATTGTTATACCAACTACTTCAATACCTCAAGGGATAACTTGTGTAACTATGTTTAACCCTGAAAATGAAGTAGCTGAAAATGAAGAAGCTTTAAAAGAAGCTATGGAGATGGTTAAGACAGGTTCTGTAACATATGCTGTTAGAGATACAGAAATGGATGGAATTGAGATTAAAGAAGGAAATATGCTAGGTTTAGTAGAAGGTAAAATTAAGAAGGTAGGAGAAAGCCACTGCAAGGTAGCTGAAGAAGTATTAGAAGAAATGATAGATGAAGATAGTGAACTTATTACTATTTTCTATGGAAGTGATATTTCTGAAGAAGAAGCAGAAAGTTTTACTGAAAAGCTTGAAGAAAAGTATCCTGATTTAGATGTTCAATGCTATGAAGGTGCACAACCTCTTTACTACTTCTTATTAGCTGTAGAATAATAAATAAGCACAAGTTACTACTTTTATTTACATAAGTGGGAACTTGTGCTTTAATATTTAACGTATATATGTTTCAATTATTAATATACATTAGCATAATTTTATACAATTAGAGAATAATTATATTTTAATAATATATAAGAAATTGAAAGTATATATCTATTTATTTTCTCTATATAAGTTGTTTAGATACTTACTTTACTTAAAGGTCATGAATTAGAGAAAAAATTTAATTAAATGTATAATTTTATTATAACTTATATATATAAATTTGAGGTGAAAATATGAATATAAAAATGGAAGTATCCACCTTAAAAGGAGTAGGTCCCAAATTAACAGAAAAATTAAATAAGTGTGGTATTTTTACTATTTATGATTTACTTTTATATTTTCCAAGAGATTATGAGTTTATTAAAAGTGATGTAGATTTTGATGAAATAGATGGAGAAGAAAAGCAAATTTTATCTTGTAGAGTTATAGGCTATGATAGAGATATTAAAACTAAAAATGGTAAGGTTTTAACAACTATTAAATTTGATTATAATGGTCATATTGTCCTTGGAAAATGGTTTAATCAAAAATATATAAAAAATACCTTTAAAATGAATAATACATATGAATTAGTGGGGAAATTTAAAAAGGTAGGTAAAATGTTAGAAGTTGTTAATCCTATAGTCGGATGTAACGACGCTAAAAAAAGTGAGATTATCCCTAAATATCCTCTAAAAGGTGATTTAAATGATAGGGTTATAGCAAAACTCATTAATGAAGCCTTAGATAAGGTTATTATCACTGATAATTTACCTAAATATATTTTAGAAAAGTATAATTTATTAGACTTAGATACAGCAATTAGGGAAATTCACTTTCCAAAAGGAAAGAATGAACTAACTAGTGCGGTAAATAGGTTAAAGTTTCAAGAATTATTTACTTATTCTATGAAGCTTTTATTATTAAAAAATAAATTAAGAAGTAATGATGGAATATCCTTTCAGTGGCATGAGGAATTAGTAAAATTAAAGGAATCTCTTCCTTTTAAATTAACAGATGCCCAAACCAATGTAGTAAGAGATATTTTAAGAGATCAAAAAAGCAAATATTCTATGAATAGATTAGTTCAAGGAGATGTTGGAAGCGGAAAAACTATTGTTGCATTAATTGCAATATTTAATGTTGTAAAAAATGGATATCAAGCAACTTTAATGGCGCCAACAGAAATACTTGCTAATCAGCATTATAAAGAAGCTTTAAAAATATATAATGGCTTTGGTATTAAGGTCGAGCTTTTAACAGGTAGCACTAGTGCAAAGGAAAAGAAGAGGATTAAGGAATTAATTTCTGAAGGAATACCATTGCTAGTAGTAGGAACCCATGCCCTAATACAAGAAGATGTAGATTTTACGAATCTTGGATTAGCTATTACTGATGAACAACATAGATTTGGGGTTGAGCAAAGAAATAAGCTAATTAATAAAGGAAGAAGGCCTGATGTTTTAGTAATGACAGCAACACCAATACCAAGAACCTTAGCACTTTATATGTATTCTGATTTAGATGTTTCTATTATAGATCAGTTGCCACCAGGTAGAAAGAAAATAGATACTAGGTTTTATACTGATAAAAATAGAATGGAAGCTTATGATTTAGCTTTAAAAGAAATAGGTTTAGGAAGGCAAGTTTATATAGTCTGTCCTTTAATTGAAGAAAATGAAAAAATGGAATTAAATTCTGTTGAAAATCTATATGAAGAATTAAAAAGTGATGTTTTTAAGAATGTTACTGTAGAAATACTTCATGGTAAAATGAAACCAAAAGAAAAGGATGAGATAATAAATTCATTTAAGGAAGGTAATACAAAGGTTATAATTTCAACTACTGTTATTGAAGTAGGAGTAAATGTACCAAATGCTTCAGTTATGATTATTGAGAATTCAGAAAGGTTTGGATTAGCACAGCTTCATCAACTAAGAGGAAGGGTTGGAAGAGGTGAATATGCTTCTTACTGTATTCTAATAGGGAAGGCAAATAATAATAAGACTAAGAAGAGGATGGAAATAATGACATCATCAACAGACGGTTTCTTTATATCTGAACAAGACTTAAAGTTAAGGGGAGCTGGAGAGATGTTTGGTCTTAGACAAAGTGGAGATATAGGATTAGTGCTTGCCGATATTTATGAAGATATAGATATATTAAAATGCTCAAGATATGAAGCTAGTAAATTAATATCTTCAAATGAAACAGAAAATGTAAAATTATGCATAGAAATATCTAAATCTATTGAAAGATATAGTCGATATATTTGTTTTAATTAAAAAAATTGTATATAAATTAATATTATGATAAAATTGAAATAATGATAGCTAAGGAGGAAATTACATGAGAATAATAGCAGGAAAAGCTAGAGGTAGAAAGCTTATTCCACCTGAAACTATAGAAACTAGACCAACTCTAGATAGAGTAAAAGAAGCTATGTTTAGCATAATACAAAATTACATACAAGATGCAGTAGTTTTAGATGTATTTGCAGGAACAGGGAGTCTTGGCCTTGAGGCAGCAAGTAGAGGAGCTAAGGAAGTATATTTAGTAGATAAGAGCAATACAACTTATCCTTTACTAGAAAAAAATATAGAAAACTTAAAGTTTAAGGATTTTTGTTTCCCTTTAAATATGGATTCTTATGATGCTTTAAAAACTTTAAGTAAAAAAGGGAAAGTTTTTGATATAATTTTCATTGACCCACCATATTGTAAAGAAATGATACCAAAAGCCATAGAAATAATTAAAGAAAATAATATGTTAGATAAAGATGGAATAATAGTAACAAAAATTGATTCAATTGAAGAAATATATGAGGGATATAAGGATATACAAAATGTAAAAAGTAAAAAGTATGGGAATACTACAGTATGCTTATATAAATATGAGGAGTAATTAAAAGTGAGAGATATGAATATTGCAATATATCCAGGAAGTTTTGATCCAATTACTAAGGGGCATTTGGATATAATAGATAGAGGTTCTAAAATTTATGATAAGCTTATAGTAGCAGTTTTAGTTAATGTTGATAAGAAGTGTTTATTTAGCATTGATGAAAGAGTTGAACTTATAAAAAGAGTAACAAAAGATTTAGATAATGTGGAAGTTTTAAGCTTCGAGGGTCTTCTAGTAGATTTTGCAAGATTACATAATTCTAAAGTTATTTTAAAGGGTCTTAGAACAATGTCAGATTTTGAATATGAGTTCCAGATGGCACTTATGAATTCAAAATTAAACCCAGATATAGAAACGGTATTTATGATGACATCTTCAGCATATTCTTATGTTAGTTCATCTTCTGTAAAACAAGTTGCGAAGTTTGGGGGATCAATTAATGGCTTAGTTCCAGAAGAATTAATAGAAGAAGTTATGGATAAGTTTAATTAATAATATATAGGGGGAATAGGGATGGATAAAGTTGAAGTAAATATTATTGAACTTTTAGATTACTTAGAAGAAATATTAGACAATGCACCCAAGGTGCCTATAACAGGTAAAAGTGTAGTAGATAAAAAAGATATTTTAGAGGTTATTGATCAAATACATAGCTATTTACCGGATTCAATAAGGAAAGCAGAGTGGATAGTGAATGAAAAAGACAAAATTATTAGTAGCGCTCAAAAAGAATATGAAACTACAAAAGCTGAAATAATGGAAATGATGAAACAAAATGTTGAAAATCATGATGTAGTTAAAGAAGCTAAGGCTAGAGCAAACGAAATAATTGCCCTAGCACAAAGAGATGCTAAGGCAATTAGATTAGGTTCAAGAGAGTATTCCATCGAAATTTTATCTGAATTAGATAGACAAATTGAAGCTAAAAAGGTTGAACTAATTAAAAATATGCAAAAATCTTTTGAGTCAGTAGCTAAAGAAATAGATGAAAATTTAAGTAGTAATGGATCTATGATAAAAGAAAATATTTCTGAATTAAGAGGAATGTAACTTTAATTTTAATTTCTTTATTGTAATAGTAAAGATTAATGTAGCTATTAAAAGGCTTAATATTAAAATAAAAGTCTTAAGAGTTATAATGTTAGAATTATAGCTGTAATTACTATTAAATGTTTTTATCGATTTTAAAATAATATTACTAGATATAAATGTTATTATAAAACCAATTATTCCTTGAATAAACTTAAGAAAAATATATTTTTTAAAATTTGGATTATCTTTACTAATAAATGAAGCTACTTGAGCAATAATAGAAAGGCTTGAAAAGCAAAGTATAAAGCTTATTAAACTTAGCTTTAAGCTTATAGCTATATTGGTAGATGCAATTAATTTTGCTCCATTAGTAAACTCGATACTTCCAAGTAGTAAATTATATATAATTTCACTAGCTGAATTAAAATATTGTGATAAGTTTATAAAAGCAGCGCTAATTAAGGTGTTGCTTTTTATTATACTTATTATTACAGAAAATAATATTACAAAAGCACTAATATTTAAGGTGGTATTTAAAGCTCCTTCAATAGCAAATTTTAGGTTTGTACCAAAGGGTTTATTTTCAAAGTTAACTTTTTTACTTGGAATGTTTCTAATATCTTCTTTTTTTCTAGTAATTATACCAATTATTATTGTAGATAAATAATTTGCAATTAAAAGTATATATCCATAACGTATATCATTAAGCATAGAAACAGAAATAGCGCCAAGAATAAATATAGGACCAGCATTAGAAGCAATATTTAATAATCTTTCATATTCCTTTTTATGTATAAATCCAAGATTATATATATCAGATGCATATTTTGCTCCTAGGGGATATCCACAAATAAAGCTTGCTACTATTGGGAAGGAGCAGTTATTGGATAATCCTAAAGGTTTGCATATTAAAGGACCTAATATTTTAGAATATAGGGTAATGCCATCATAACATATTAGTAAGTTACAAATTACAGTGAAAGGAAAGATTGTAGGTAAAATTGCTGTAAAAGCTAATTTAGCACCTGATATTGCAGCGCCTATGCTACTTTCTAAGTTAATTACAAATAAAATGATAAGGAAAGTAATTAGAAAGCAAACAATGTAATTTTTTTTTATATCGAGAAGTTTTAGTAGTAGAGCAATTAGTAAAAATATAAGAAGCCATAAAATATAAATATTAAACATAGAAATTACCTCCTATAATCTATGTTTCAATAAATAAATTACCTTTAATGTTTTATAACATTTTAAGTGAAAAACATATTTCAAAGTAAGTCAGATCAATTGAAAACATAGATTTTTTAATTCTTATATAAGTTTATTAAGTAATTACCTTACTTAATAACTAATACTAGAAAAAAATAATTTAATTAAATGTAGGATTTTCTAAAGCTTATATATGTATATTCATATGGCTTCTTAATATTATTATTTTATAATAGGTGAATTTAAAAAATCACTTAAAGGATTATATTCATTATTTAAAATAGAATAAGCCTTACTACTTTGTATATCTAAAGATAAAAGTGGATTGTTATGTTTTTTTTGAACCTTTGTTATTATTGGAATATTAGATTTCTTCTTCATTTCTTTTAATATAAGTTTTCCTGTATCATTAAAAGCTAGTACTCTAGCATAAAGGTTATTTTCATCAAGTAATGAATTGAAATCATAATTATCTAATGAAATAAATATTTGAGCTAAAATTCTAGAGATTTTTGTATAAGTATATCGCTTACTTTTTATATTTAAAATGAATTCTTCTAAACTTTCACTACTATAAATTTCCTTAATTAGTTTATTATCTAAACCTTCTTTAACTTCTAAAATATTGTTAAAGTTTATACAATTAGTTAATAATTTATATTTAATAAATGAATACATATCTTCTGAAAATACAAAAGGATATTTATTATTTTTAAGATTAGTTAAAATATCTATAGAAGGCTTTGGCATATAATTCTCTAAGTTTTTTATTGAATGACAATCTTTTAAATTTTTTCTAATGCTAGTTGCTGATGAAAAAATTGAATTTAATTCATTATCGTTATAGTTGGAACCTTCTCTTTTTAAGGTCATTGGTTTTATATGACTATTTAATTTTAGTATTGCTTTAATATATTCAATTCCTAAGATATTATTTGATGAAGATAAGATCGTATTTAAGGATTCATCTTTTAAAGTTTCTATTAAAGCAATTTCTCTAGCTTTTGCATAAGTTACACCTTTTCCTAAATTTTTCTTAATAATTTCTTTAAATTCCTCGCTTTCAAAAGTTAAAATTTTAGCAATCTTATAAAGGGAATTTACATCACCACATTCACTTCCGAAAAAAAGATTATCTACTACACCTATACTATTTAATATTGAAACAGAACCTTTAGCGAAAAACTCTGCTGAAGATAAAGCATAAAAGGTTGGAAGTTCTAATACTAAGTCAACTCCATTTAATAATGCCATTTCAGCTCTTTTCCATTTATCAATTATTGCAGGTTCTCCTCGTTGAACAAAATTTCCGCTCATAATGCATACTATACCATGTGCTTCTGTATTTTTCTTTGCAGAATTTAAATGATATAAATGACCATTATGAAAGGGATTATATTCTGTTATTATACCTGTTATATTCATAAATACACTCCTTAATGGGAAATATAAAATTATTATAACATAATAAAAAAATAAGAAAACTGTGTATTAGTATGTTATAATCAAAGAGAATTATTATTCTGAATATTCCTAATATAAAGAATTAATTCTTTTGGATTTTTTATATTGAAAAATATAGGTACTTAGGAGTATATTAGTATATGAAGAAAAGAGCGTATCTTTTTTGAAAGGAGAAAAACGTTATGGAACTTATGAATAAATTATGGAATGCAGCTAAGGCTGATAGAAAGAGAATAGTTCTTCCAGAAGGTGATGAGGAAAGAACTTTAGTAGCAGCTGAAAAAATTCATGAGCTAGGTTTAGCTGATGTTATCTTAGTAGGAGATAAGGATATAATAAATAATAAGGCAAAAGAGCTTGGAGTTAAGTTAGAAGGTATTGAAATAGCTGATCCTAGCACTTCAGACAGATTAGAAGCTTATGTAAATGAGTTTTATGAATTAAGAAAAAATAAAGGAATGACTGTTGAAAAGGCAGAAAAAATCGTTAGAGATCCATTATATTTTGGAACTATGATGGTTAAACTAGATGATGCAGATGGCATGGTATCTGGAGCAGTTCATACAACAGGAGATCTTTTAAGACCAGGTCTTCAAATAATTAAGACAGCACCAGGAGTATCAGTAGTATCTAGTTTCTTTATTATGATGGTACCAGGTTCTAAGTATGGGGAAGAAGGAATGCTTCTATTCTCAGACTGTGCAGTTAACCCAAATCCAACATATGAACAATTAGCTGCAATTGCAATTGCAACAGCAGATACTGCTAAAAATCTTTGCAAGATTGAACCAAGAGTTGCAATGCTTTCTTTCTCAACTATGGGAAGTGCAGATCATGAAATGGTAGATAAGGTTAGAAAAGCAACTGAGCTTGCTAAAGAATTAAGACCTGATCTATTAATAGATGGAGAATTACAATTAGATGCTGCTATAGTAGAAAAAGTTGCTAGCCAAAAAGCACCTAATAGTAATGTAGCTGGTAAAGCCAATGTTTTAATTTTCCCAGATTTACAAAGTGGAAATATTGGATATAAATTAGTTCAAAGATTTGCTAATGCAGAAGCTATAGGGCCTATGTGTCAAGGTTTTGCTAAGCCAATCAATGACTTATCAAGAGGCTGTAGTTCAGATGATATAGTTAATGTTGTAGCACTGACAGCAGTTCAAGCACAAAAATAAATACCCCCTAAGGAGGACGTGAACAAATGAAAGTATTAGTAATTAATTGCGGTAGTTCATCGCTAAAATACCAATTAATTGATATGTCTACAGAGGAGTCGTTAGCTCAAGGATTAGTTGAAAGAATAGGAATTGAGGGCTCTGTATTAACACAAAAAGTAGAAGGAAGAGAAAAGTATATTATTAAGCAACCAATGAAGGATCATAAGATTGCAATTAAGCTTGTTTTAGATGCCTTAGTAGATAAAGAAAATGGTGTAATTTCTTCAATGGATGAAATTAATGCTGTAGGACACAGAGTAGTACACGGTGGAGAAAAATATAAGTCTTCAGTAATTATAAATGATGAAGTAAAGAAGTATATAGAAGAATGCTTTAAGTTAGCGCCGCTACATAACCCTGCAAATATGATTGGGATATTAGCTTGTGAAGAATTAATGCCTAATACTAAGATGGTAGCTGTATTTGATACTGCATTCCATGGAACAATGCCAGAAGAAGCATATCTTTATGCACTTCCATACGACTTATATAAGAAGCATGGAATAAGAAAATATGGATTCCATGGAACATCTCATAAATATGTATCACAAAAAGTTGCTGAAGTTATGGGAAAAGATATCAAAGACTTAAAAATTATTACTTGCCACTTAGGGAATGGTGCGAGTTTAGCAGCAATAAAAAATGGTGTATCTATAGATACTTCAATGGGCTTTACACCACTTGAAGGAGTTGCAATGGGTACAAGATCAGGCTCTATTGACCCTGCAATAGTTACTTTCTTAATGAAAGAAGAAAATCTAACTATAGAAGAAGTAAATGATTTACTTAACAAACAGTCTGGAGTTCTTGGAATATCAGGAATAAGCTCTGACTTTAGAGATATTGAAGATGCTGCTTTCAAAGAAGGTGTTCATAGAGCAAAATTAGCTTTATCAATATTTGAATATAAGGTAAGAGCTACAATTGGATCATATGCTGCCATTATGGGTGGAGTAGATGCAATTGTATTTACAGCTGGTGTAGGAGAAAATGGACCTGAAACTAGAGAATCTATACTTAAGGGATTAGAATTCCTTGGAGTTGAAGTAGATACAGAGAAAAACAATGTTAGAGGTAAAGTTAGAGAAATCTCTAAAGATGGATGCAAGGTTAAAGCTTTTGTGATACCAACTAATGAAGAATTAGTTATTGCAAGAGATACTTTAGAATTAACTAAGTAATTAATTATAAAGTGCATAATTAAAAGGGCAGTTTTTCGTTAAAATGCTTGACTTTTAATCATGCACTTTATATAATAAATTGTGTTTATTCGGCAAATATTTATCTAAGGAGTGAAATAAAGCTTGGCTCGAGCTATGTACTATTGTACATAATGTATCTTGTAAGATATGAAGAGAATATCTAGAGCAATTACATATGATTATACAACTTTCAGATTTTAACTTATCTAGAAACAGAAAAAAAGAAATAAATGTAACATATGACTTAAAACCACTCTATTTTGATGGAGAAAAAATAGAAGCTGTAGAAGCTTTAACTGTAGTTGGAAATATTACCTCTATTGGAGATGTTTTAACTCTAAGAGCTTCAATAAAAACAAAGTTAGATTTAAAATGTTCAAGATGCCTAGAGGCCTTTATCTATCCAATAGATATTGAAATAGAAGAAAGGTTTACAAATAATAATGAACATCAAAATGATGAAGAAATTATTTTTGTAGATGGTAATATCTTAGATATTACTGAAATTGTTGAAAATGTTATTATTTCAACCTTACCTATTAAGAGACTTTGCACAGACAACTGCAGAGGGCTTTGCTACCAATGTGGTAAAAATCTTAACGAAGGTTCTTGTAATTGTAATACAAATGATGTAGACTTAAGACTGGCAAAGTTACAAGAGTTGTTTGGAAATAAGGAGGTGTAGTAATGGGAAATCCAGCGAGAAAAACATATAGAGCAAAGAGAGATTCAAGAAGAGCTCAAACTTTTAAGGCGAGCTTACCTGGAATAGTTGAATGTCCACAATGTCATGAAATGAAATTAGCTCACAGAGTTTGTAAGAATTGTGGCTTCTATAAAGGTAAAGAAGTTGTTGCTTCAGTAGAAGAATAAAGAAAGTCAAATGACTTTCTTTTCTTTATATATAGGAAAAAGAGGTGAAAATTTATGAAAATAGCTATAGATGGTATGGGTGGAGATAATGCTCCTAAAGCTGTAGTAGAAGGAGTAATTAAAGCCCTAGAAGAATACAAAGGAATAGAGTATTATATTACCGGTCCAAAAGAACAAATAGAAGAAGAACTAAAGAATTATAATTATGATAAAACTTTAGTAAATATAATTGATGCTAGGGAAATAATTTCACCAAATGAACACCCTGTAATGGCTTTAAAGAAGAAAAAAGATTCTAGTATTTATAAGGCTTTAAAGCTAGTTAAAGATAAAGAATGTGACGCTGTAATATCTGGAGGAAGTACTGGAGCCTTTTTAGCAGGCTGTACACTTGTAGTAGGAAGAATAAAGGGAATAGAAAGACCAGCTCTTGCACCAATAATGCCAGGTAAAAATGGTAGTTTTATGATAGTTGATGCTGGTGCTAATGTTGATTCTAAACCTAATTATTTAGTTCAATTTGCAAAAATGGGAAAAGTTTATTATCAAGGTGTTATTGGTAATGAAAATCCATCAGTAGGTCTTGTAAATATAGGTGCTGAAGAGGAAAAAGGAAATGAACTAACAAAGGCTACTTATAAGCTTTTAAAAGAAGAAAACAATTTGAATTTTGTTGGGAATGTAGAACCAAGAGATACATCAAAAGGGGACGTAAATGTTTTAGTATGTGATGGGTTTGTTGGAAATACATTGCTTAAGATGTACGAAGGTGTAGCATCTACTCTTTTAAGTATGATAAAAGAGGAAATTTTATCAGGTAGCATAATAAGTAAATTAGGAGCAGGGTTATTAAGTCCTGTATTTAAATCTTTAAAAGTTAAGTTTGATTATAAGGAATATGGTGGAGCTCCGTTTTTAGGCGTGGATGGTATATGTATTAAGGCTCATGGAAGCTCTGATGGAAAAGCCTTTAAAAATGCTATTAGACAAACGAAAACATTTTACGACAATGGTGTGTTAGAAAAAATTAAAGCAGAACTTCAAAATAATATATAATTATATCATTCTGTATATTGACTATAGAAATAATATATACTATTATCTAAATGAAGTTATTTAGGAGGTGATGCAGATGTTTGATAAGGTTAAGGAAATTATAGCTGAAAAATTAAGTGTTAATGAAGATGATATAACAATGGATTCTTATTTTGTAGATGATTTAAATGCAGATTCATTAGATTTAGTTGAACTAATGATGGCTTTAGAAGATGAATTAGATACTGAAATCCCTGATGAAGAAGCTGAAAACTTTAAAACAGTTGGAGATGTAGTTAAGTATTTAAAAAATCACGTAGAAGAATAATTTAATCCCGCAATAATGCGGGATTTTATATTTAAAATTTCAAATATAGTTTATTCTTGAATTTGCTCGCTTTAATAGAAGTTATAATATAAAAAGCAAATTGAAGAATGAACTTCGAGGAGATGGAGATATGGCGAAGTTTAATATTAAAGAAATAGAAGAGTATATTGGTTTAACTTTTAATGAAGAAAAGCTGCTAAAAACAGCATTAACCCATAGTTCTTATGCAAATCAACATAGGGATGAAGAATATAATGAAAGATTTGAATTTCTAGGAGATTCAATACTGCAACTATGTATTACAGAATATTTATTTTTAAATTATAAGAATAAAAGTGAAGGGGAACTTACTAAGATAAGAAGTTTAATAGTATGTGAAAATTCACTATATGAAATTGGTAAAAAGCTTAACTTAGGATACTTCATTAGAATAAGTAAAGGTGAAGAACTTACTGGTGGTAGAGAAAGAGTATCTATTATAGCAGATGCTGTTGAAGCTTTACTTGCAGCAATATATTTAGATAAAGGATTGGAGTTTGCAAAGGATTATATTCTTGGACACTTTAAAGAAATAATAGATAAGGCAATAAATAATGATATTATTTTAGACTATAAGACAAAACTTCAAGAAGAAATGCAAAAATCAGGTGAAGTATCAATAGTTTATGAATTATTAAAGTATGAAGGTCCTCCACATAGAAGAAAGTTCTTTACATCTGTAATAATTGAGGATAAAGAACTTGGATGTGGTGAAGGCTATAGCAAAAAGGAATCAGAACAAAATGC
Organism: Clostridium sp.; assembly: GCA_018372555.1. GTDB lineage: Bacteria > Bacillota > Clostridia > Clostridiales > Clostridiaceae > Clostridium. The sequence goes on along the minus strand of JAHAIU010000030.1, from coordinate 1,582 downwards.
AGCAAGATCAGCACTTAAAGCTTTGGAGGGATTAAATGAGCAATAAGCATTATATTATTCCAATATTTATTTCTCATATAGGTTGTCCTCATCAATGTGTATTTTGTAATCAAGATAAGATTGCAAAAGAAGTTGAAGAGGAGGTTAAGGCAGAAGATGTTAGAAACACTATAGATGAATACTTAAAGACGATAGATAGTAAAAATTCAACATTGGAAGTATCATTTTTTGGAGGGACATTTACAGCAATAGATGTTAATAAGCAAAAAGAATTACTTGCAGTTGCTAAGGAATATAAAGAAAAGAAGTTAATACATAAAATAAGAATGTCTACAAGACCAGATGCTATTAACAGATATATTTTAGATTACTTAAAGGACTTTACTGTAGATATTATAGAACTTGGAGTTCAATCCTTAGATGACGAAGTATTAAGATTATCAGGGAGAGGACACTCATCAGAAGATGTAAGAGTTGCTTCTAAGTTAATTAAAGAATACGGAATTACCTTAGGTCATCAAATTATGCCAGGTCTTCCTGGAGATGATTTTAATAAGGATATAGAAACTGCTAAAAAGTCTATTGAAATGAAGCCGGATATATGTAGGATATATCCTTCATTAGTAATTAAAGAAACTCCTATGGCTAAAATGCATAAAAGAGGAGAATATATACCTTATACATTAGAAGAAGCTGTAGAAGTATCTAAGGAGATATATAAGCTATATAATAATGCTTCTGTAAATATAATAAGGGTTGGACTTCAACCAACAGAAAATATAACTTTAGGTAAAGATGTAATAGATGGACCTTTCCATCCAGCTTTTAGAGAATTAGTTGAAGGAAGTTTGCTATGTGATAATATAAAAAATTCTATACCAGATAATAAAGATATAATAATAGAAATTAATCCAAAGGATATAAGTAAGCTTTATGCAAATAAGAAATATTATTATAGTAAATTAATAAAAGAACATAATGGAAAAATAATTGTAAGGCAAATGGAAAAGCAAAAAAGAGGCAAAGTTAAGGTTATAGTTACTGAGAAAATAATAGATGTTAAGTTATAAGGTAGGCTAGATTTTGTCTACCTTATATTGATATTTTACCTTTAATGCTATAAACTAAAATAAGACAGGAGTGGTAATTGTGAAGAAGAAAACAAGGCAAAAAATGATATATATTATTACTATAGCATTAGCTATTATGTTTTCACTTAGTTTATTAGTATCATTTATATAGATAAGGAGAAAGTCTATGTTTTTAAAGTCCCTAGAAATTAGAGGGTTTAAGTCTTTTGCAGATAAACCCAGTTAAAGTTTAAAAAAGGAGTTACGGCTGTAGTTGGGCCAAATGGTAGTGGTAAAAGTAATATATCTGATTCTGTAAGATGGGTTCTTGGAGAACAAAGTGTTAAAACTCTAAGAGGAGGAAAGATGGAAGATGTAATTTTTGCTGGTACACAATTTAGAAAACAAGTAGGACTAGCTCAAGTTTCACTTACATTAGATAACTCAGATAATTCTTTAGATACAGACTACTCAGAGGTAACTATAACTAGAAGAATATTTAGATCAGGAGA
>JAHAIU010000396.1 GCA_018372555.1 Clostridium sp. | reverse complement strand
CTCATTAATATTTGCTCTTATAGCTCTAGGATTTCTTTTATTTCTATGTACTAACTCTTCTAAATATAAGCCTAAATATTCTTCATCATTAGAAGTTACCTTAAGTAAATCCTTAACTTCTCCAAAGTAAACAAACATATCAGGCTTTATTTGAAACTCTTGATTATTATTAATTAAATCTAAATACCCTTTTACTCCATCTCTAGCTGCTTTTTCTGTAAATATATAAGCTCTATTTTGCGAGTAATTCAATTCATAACTTGAAGCTAAGTTAACATCCTTTAAGGCCTCAAGAGCAGTTTTTCCTATACCTTTATATATCATCCTTCTGCCCTTATCTGAACTTTCATTTGTACTTCTATAGGGCTTAATACAATCTACATATACTACCGATCTTCCAAAATCATCAGTATCAAATATAATACTAGTTGCAAAGGTTACCTTATTTATATCTCTATAATTAAAACATCCTACTAAAAGGATTGGAAATAATAAGGCTGTTATTAATCTTATAAATCTTTTAGCTCTCATCTTCTTCTCCTTTTTTTACAAAATCTTTAGATATCTTACTTAATGATCCCCTTAATACCACATCTTTAAATCTATACTCATTTGTACTTCCAACAGGGAATAAAAATTGATATCCAACTGAATCTAATTCAGCAAGCTGAATTAAAAATATTAGTGCACCTGCTAAAAATCCTGGTATTCCAAAAGCTGCTGAAAAACATACTAGTACTATTGCCCAAAAGGAAAGAGCTCCATACAGTTTAGGAATTAAGAAATATGATAATGTACTTAATGCCACTACTATTATTGTTATTCTAGATGCTATTCCTGCATTTACAGCTGCATCTCCTAATATTAAAGCTGAAACTATACTCATAGCGCCACCTATTGGCTGTGGAAGCCTAAGTCCAGCTTCCTTTATAAATTGGAAGGCGAGCATCATAAGTATTACCTCAATAAATGTAGGAAATGGTACTCCTGCCCTAGATACTGCAAGCCTAAACATAAATAAAGATGGAATCATAGCGAAATGATAAGTCATTACTGCTACATAAAGACCTGGAGCTAATGCTGCCACAAAAAAAGCAATCCATCTTAATATTCTATTAAAGTTTGTATAATACCTATTTAAATAATAGTCATCTGGCATTTGAAAATTCTCTAAGAAGAAATATGGGGCTGTAATTACAAAAGGTGTTCCATCTACTATAACTCCAACTCTTCCTTCTAAAAGCTTTGCACATACTTCATCTGGTTTTTCAGTATATCCAATTGTATCAAAAAAGCTATTTTGCTTCTTTAATGCATCCTCAATATAATTAGTATCTAAAATAAATCTTAAATCTAAGTTCTTCACTTTATTTCTTATTTTATTAACCAATTCTACTGGAGCTATTCCATCTAAATAGCAAATTGCTACAGATGTTTGAGATTTTTCTCCAACTACAGTAGCTTCAAATTTTAAAGCTGGATTTTTAATACGCCTTCTAATTAAAGCTACATTATTTACAATTAGCTCATTAAAACCTTCTCTAGGTCCCTTTAATACAGATTCAGTTTCAGGGGTTCCTACCCCTCTTACAGGGAATCCTTTAGCTTCTACATACATTATTTCATTATAATTCTCGAAAACAACTGCTGGATCACCTGATAAAATATGCATTATAGCGTCATCAATATCTTTTGCTATTCCAGCTGCATTTATATCTAAAGTATTTTCTATTACCTCTTGTAGAGAAGTGAACTTGCCACCTTTAGGTGGTAAATCTCCAAAGCCTCTTAGTGGAGAAACTACATATTCACTTATCATTTCACCATTACATAAATCATCTATAAATATAATAGTTGCCTTACCTAATACTGTTTGAACAGGCCTATATTTTACATCAAAGGAATTCTTTAATTTTTCCTTTATATAATCTAAATTCTTCATATACATCACCTGTTTGTATTATTTGTTTGAAATCTGTTTAATATTCATTTTTTTGCTAATACTATAAGGGAATGAAAGAATTAGAGAATTAAAGAATGGAAAAATGAAAGAATTGAGGAAGTAATTTGTTCCAAATTACTGAAATT
>JAHAIU010000395.1 GCA_018372555.1 Clostridium sp. | reverse complement strand
TCCTAATTTACATGAGTCAGCTTCAATAGATAATGAGGGTAGATTAATATTTACTATTAATAATTTATCTATAACAGAAGATTATAAAATTGAAACAGTTCTATTAGGAAAAGAAGCTAAAAAAGTTAGAGCAAATATTTTAACTAATGAAATGACAGCTTATAATACATTTGATAATCCTAATTTAGTTAATATAAAAGAGTTTAATGATTTCACAGTGACAAAAGAAGGACTAAACTTCACTATTCCAAAATGTAGTGTAATGAGATTTATAGTAGAATAATATGGGGAAAACATTTTGTAGACGATGTCTTATGGATGAGGTATTGGGTGAAGCTGAATATGTTCATATGAAAGAATATATTTCTGCAATAGATGATTATATTAAGACTAGTGAAGAAGAGTATGAAAAAAGATTAAGCATATGCAAAGAATGCGATTCATTAATAAATGGAATGTGTAAATTATGTGGATGTTTTGTAGAAATTAGAGCTGCTGTAAAAACAAATTATTGTCCTAATAAAAATAAGTATTGGTAAAGTTTAAGAGTTATAAATTATATAGCAAGTTTGGAGGAAAATCTATGGAAAATAATATTTACAATAATCCAATTGTAATTCAAAGAGCAGATCCGTGTATATATAAACACATAGATGGCTACTATTATTTTACAGCCTCAGTTCCAGCTTTTGATTCGATAGAGCTTAGAAGGGCAAAAAAAATAAATGATTTACAAGATGCAGAAATAGTTACAGTATGGAGAAAACATGAGTCAGGAGAAATGAGTGAATTAATTTGGGCCCCAGAAATTCATTATATAAATAATAAATGGTATATTTATTTTGCGGCAGCTCCTGATAGAACTGTTACAGGAATAACATTTAATCACAAAATGTATGTAATTGAATGTGAGGATGAAAATCCTTTAGAGGGTAGATGGATAGAAAAAGGTAAAATTGAAACTGGATGGGATTCTTTCGCATTAGATGCTACTACTTTTTCACACAACGGTAAATTATATTATGTATGGGCACAAGAAGAAACTGAAGTTGAGCCAAAATCACATTCTAATATATATATAGCAGAAATGGAAAATCCATGGACTTTGAAAAGTAAAGCAGTTTTATTATCAAAGCCAGAATTGGACTGGGAAACAAAATTGTATTGGGTAAATGAGGGACCAGCAGTTATAAAGAAAAATGGTAAGGTATTCATAACTTATTCTGCAAGTGCTACAGACGAAAATTATTGTATGGGAATGCTGACAGCAGATAAAAATAGTAATCTTTTAGATTCAAATTCATGGGTTAAATCAACTGAGCCTGTATTTAAGACTTCTTATGAAAATAAGCAATATGGACCAGGACATAATAGTTTTACAGTTTCAGAAGATGGAAAGTTAGATTTACTAGTTTATCATTCTAGAAATTATTTAGAATTAAAGGGAGATCCTTTATCAGACCCTAATAGACATGCGAGAATTGATGTTATTCACTGGAATGATGATGGTACACCTAACTTTGGGGTACCATCAAAAGATAATAAAGAATTTAAAGTTTAATCTTTCAACTAAGTTTAAACTTTACAGGTATAAAAGAATAATTAAAGAATGGGAGGATTATTTATGTTAAAAAGGTCAAAAAAAATTTTTGCTATGATGGCTACAGCTGTTATGCTAGTAGGTTGTGGTAGCGGAGCAAGTGGTGAAGGTGCTAAAACTGCTGATGGTAAGAAGGAAATAACATGGATGTGTTATGGACAACCTCAAGAAACAGAAGTTTATGAGCAGGTTATAAAGAAATTTGAAGAGAAATATCCAGATGTTAAAGTTAAAATTGTGACAACAACACAAGATCAATATGGTCAAAAAATACAAGCTGCAATGGCTTCAAACACTATGGCTGATGTAGTTTATATGGGACCTGGAGAGGTAAAGGCTTGGGTAAATTCTGGAAAAATGCTAAACTTAGATGAATATATAGAAAAAGCAGAATCAGATGGAATTCTTAATATAGATGATGTTTGGGATCTTGCATTAACTAAATATAAATATGATGGAGAAATAATAGGTCAAGGAAGTCTATATGCACT
>JAHAIU010000029.1 GCA_018372555.1 Clostridium sp. | reverse complement strand
TATCTAAAATTAAATTAAACAATTATACCTAGCATGGATAGAATTACAGCTATAATTAAAACTCCAAATATAATCCATACTGCATTCTTTCCATTTGACCTCTTTAATAAGTAGTAGCATACAATAGTAACTAATAACGGAATTAAGTTAGGCATAACTTTATCTAACATTTCTTGTAGCATAAGTGGATTTTCTCCAGCTGATATTTGAACTCCTAATGTTGCCTTTACAGTTGTTGCAATTAAACCCCCAACAACTATTATTCCTAACACATTAGCCATATTTGCTAATCTATCAAATATCCCTTTACCGTTATCCTCTTTGCCTAATACTTCTATTCCCTTTGAATAACCTTTAGTTAGTCCATAATACTTTATTGGAAAATACAAAAGATTAATCATTAAAAACATCATTAATGCTCCAAATATATTTCCATCTAAAGCGAAAGCTGCTCCTATAGAACCTGCAATTGGCATCCAAGTAAAGTTAAGTAAACTATCGCCAATACCAGCAAAAGGTCCCATTAAACTTGTTTTCATTGCAATAACTGATTCTTTTTGTTCCTCATTAGTTGTCTCTTCCATAGCAGATACTATCCCTAAGATAAATGGCATAGCTATTGGATGCGTATTGAAATATTCTAAATGTCTCTTCATTGCATTAACTTTTTCTTCTTTTGACTTATCTTTATATAACTTCTTTAATACTGGTTTTAATATATATACAGTACTTAAGCTTTGCATTCTTTCATAGTTATGAGACATTTGACATAATTGCGATCTCCAAAATACCTTTTTCAATTCTTTTTTAGTAATTAAATTTGCCATTATAAATCCCAACCTCCTTCTACAGAATCATCAACCTCTACTGTTATTGAATTTACAGCAACTTCTTTTTCCTTTTTAGTCATTATTAAATCGTATATTCCTGCAAAGCATGCACCTATTAACGCTAATGCTAGTGTTGGAATTCCTAAATAAGTTGTTAAAGTAAATCCTAATACTAAGAACATCCACATATTCTTTTTAAGCATCATAGTTAACAACATCGCTATACCAACTGCAGGAATTACTTTTGATGCTACTGTTAATCCTGTCATTATACTTGCTGGTATAAATGCCATAATTGAATCAATTGCACTAGCGCCTAAAAATACTGCTATAAATGTTGGAAATGCTCTACTTAAAAATATAAGACCTGCTCCCATATACTGTAGCTTGTCTATCTTGTCAAAATCTCCTGTTTCAGCAATTTTATCTGCCTTGTGCACTAAAGATATACTTAACGTCTTACATAACATATCAAGTTGTTGAACTAAAAGTGATACTGGTATTGCTATTGCTATTCCTGCTGCTTCTCCTCCACCAGATAAAATCCCTATTGCTACTCCAACTACTGATCCTGAAATAACATCAGGTGGTACATAAGTTCCTACGTTATTTACCCCTAACCACATTAACTCTAAAGTAGCTCCAATAATAAGTCCTTGTCTTAAATCCCCTAAAATAAGTCCAGTAACAGCTCCTGCTAATAAAGGCTTTCTAAATCCTAAGTGTGGTCCATATTGGTCCCAAGCACATATCCCAGCCCAGACAGCAACTAATATAGCTTTAATTAACATATAATCCTCTCCCTTTATAAATTTTTATATAATATCTTTCATATAAATAACATCATCTTTAGGAACCATTTGTATAAATACTTCTACCCCCATATTTATAATTTCCTTAAATGCATTTTCTTCTTCTGGCGTTACTGAAATAGACTTTGTTAACCTCTTTCTTGTTTCGTTATATCTCATTCCTCCAGCGTTTAACTTTGTTATTTCTAATCCACCCTTCATTACCTTTAAAACATCTGTAGAAGTAGTAAATAATAATAATGTAGCCTTTTTAATAGGATTTTTCTTAATAACTTCTATAAATTGATCTACTCCAAAAACTAAAACTCTTACTCCAGAAGGAGCTGCTAACCCTACTACTGATTTTTGAACTGGATCATTGGCAACCTTGTCATTTATAATAAGTACTTGTTCTATATTGTAGTCTCCAATCCAAGTTGAACAAACTTGTCCATGTATAAGTCTGTCATCAATTCTAACTAATTTAATACTCAATTAAATCTCCCCCTTATTTTCTATAAAACTATTTCCTCTTCTTTTACTTTACTTAAAACCATTTCACTTATATCTATAAAAGTTTCATTATATGTCCTTTCTAGATTTGACTTAATCTCATCTATAGGTCTATCTCTATTTAATAGTAATTCTAATAAAACTGGTAAATTAAATCCTGTATAAGCAACTACATTTTCACCATTTAATATCAGTCTTGAAGTAGCATTACAAGGTGTTCCTCCAAATATATCTGCTAATACAATAACTTCTCTATCCTTACTCAATATTTTATAAGAATCCTCAAGCTCTCTCAGAACATCCTCTAAATCTTTGTCATCTGTTACTGAAATAACTTTATAATTTTCTTGCTTTCCTACAATCATTTCTGCACTATCCATTGCATATTTTGCAAAGTGACCATGACTAATTAATATAATTCCTATTTCATTCATTTTTTCACCCTCCTCTTGCCCTTATTAATAGCAAATACTATGCCAACTCTCAAAACTCAGGCTCTTTCTATATATTAATACTCATTAATACTCATTTTATCTCTTAAATACTTTTCATATTATTATTTTGATACTCTCACATAAGTTTTGTTTAATTAGAAATATTCTGAATTTACTTGTCTTTTTTACCAATTCATTTTAATATGTATATATCAAAACCTTTACACATACCCAAAACATTATAAAGGGGGATTTTTATGAGAAAGAATTTAAGCTTGATGATTAAACCTTCTTCAAGTAAATGCAATTTAAAATGTAAGTATTGTTTCTATAACTCTATATCTGATGCAAGGGAAATAAGAGATTATGGCTTTATGAAGGAAGATACTATAAAAAAAATATTAGATAGAGTTTTTGAATATTGTAATGGTGGTAATTGTTCAATAGCCTTTCAAGGTGGAGAGCCATTACTTATAGGAATAGATTTCTACAAGCAGCTTATAGATTATATAAGAATAAATAACCTTAATGGTACAAGCTTCTCCTTCGCATTACAAACTAACGGAACATTAATTAATAATGAGTGGGCAATTTTCTTTAGTAACAATAATTTTTTAATTGGTATTTCCCTTGATGGTAATAAAGATTTACATAATCTAAACAGAGTCGACCATTTAAATAAAGATTCATTTAACAGAGTAATGAATGGAATACATACATTAGAAAAATATAATGTAGACTATAATATACTAACAGTTATTACTTCTGCTTTATGCAAAAAAATTGATTCCACCTATAATTTTTATAAAAAGAATAATTTTAACTACCTTCAATTTATTCCTTGTTTAGAGCCATTAGAAAACTCTCAGATGAATTTAAGTAGTTTCTCTATAACACCATCTCAATACGGTGATTTTTTAATTAATCTTTTTGATCTTTGGTACAAGGATACATTGTCTGGAAAATACGTAAGTATAAGACTTTTTGATAATATTTTAGGATTATTCTTTAACAAAGATTACGAGGCTTGTGAAATGAAAGGAATCTGCTCATGTCAGCATATTATAGAAAGTAATGGTGAAGTTTATCCTTGCGATTTTTATACTTATGAATCTTACAGTATTGGAAATATATTAGAAAACTCCTTTGATGATGTTCATAAAAATAGCAGCACATTAAATTTTATTAATTCGTCTAAAGATATAAATGACAAATGTAAAAACTGTGCTTACCTTAATTTTTGTAGAGGTGGTTGTAGAAGACATAAAGAAAATCAAAAAGGTAATCTGAATTACTTCTGCGAATCATATTATAAATTTTATTCACATTCCTTAGAAAAGTTTAAAAATGTAGCGCTTAAAATCCAAAAAGATAACTTAAGGAGGTAGATATAATTGTTACGGATTGAAATGATACGAAACTATATTTATAAATTCTGCTCGAATTTAACTGCTGAAGATATAATAAATAATCCTTATATCGGAATCTCTTCTTTAGATATATCTGAAAATTTAGATATATTAAGAAACAATGCATCTTCTGATTTAAATAAGTTACACAAAGATGGTATTCTAATAAAAATAAAAGGAAAACCAACAAAATACTTTTACAAAGATCATTTAGAACAACTTTTTAATTTGAACTTATTTGATTCATCAATTGAATGTTTATCATTAAATGAATTAATTGACATTCAAGAAAATGATATTAAGTTTGATTCTATTTTACCAAAAAAGAAGGATACAGATCCATTTAGTAAATTAATTGGCGCAAGCAATAGTCTTATGTCTATTGTAAAACTAGCTAAATCATCAATTTTGTATCCTGGGGGACTTCACACATTACTTCTAGGAGAATCTGGTGTAGGTAAAAGTCTTTTTGCCGAGCTTATGTATGAATATGGATTAATTAATAATATATTTTCAAAAGATTCTTCCTTTGTTGTTTTTAACTGTGCAGATTATGCAAATAACCCTAATTTATTAGTTTCTCAACTTTTTGGTTCTGTAAAGGGTGCATATACTGGTGCAGAAAGTGATAAGAAAGGATTAATAGAAGAAGCTAATAATGGAGTTTTATTTTTAGATGAAATTCATAGACTTCCTCCAGAAGGTCAAGAGATGCTTTTCTTATATATAGATAAAAAGAAGTTTAGAAGACTTGGTGAAGTATCATCTGAAAGAACTTCAAATGTATTAATAATTGCAGCAACTACCGAAAATCCAAACTCTATGTTATTAACAACATTCATAAGAAGAATTCCTGCTATAGTTAAAATACCAAACTTAAATGATAGAAGTTTAAGTGAAAAACTTATGTTAGTAACTTCCCTTTATGACAACGAAGCTAGAAAAGTAAATATGCCTATTATTGCTTCAAAAGATTGTCTATCGGATTTAATGCTTTATAATCCTAAAGGAAACATAGGACAACTATCTAGTGATATTCAGCTTTCAGTTGCGAGAGCTTATCTCGATAGTAAGATGAACAATTTAGATAAGGTATATATTACCAAAGAGTCATTACCTCTATATACTAGCAATACACTTACTAATATAGACATATCAACTAGGCAAAAGGTAGAACTACTCTTAGATAAAGATGAATATAGATTTTTACCTAAATTAGATTTTAAGAAAAATATTAATACTCCATCCTATGATTTTATAAAATTTTTTAATACTCAATTTGAAGAAAATAAGGATCTAAAAAAAGCCTTTTCAGATTATACTCAATTAATAGCTAAAAGTTTTGTTCTAGAAAATATATTCCCTGATTTTATAGATGATGAAATATCTGAAATAGTCTCTACATTATCTGATATTCTTTATGAAGATTTAAACCTAATTATAGATAAAAGTTCCTACATAGCTTTAGCATTATATCTTAAGAACTTAAAAGATTATGATAATATTAATTCTACTCCTACTGCACTGGAATTAAGTGAGATATCATCTGAAATTAAAAACATCTCAAAAAAACTTATTAAAATATTAGAAGGAAGATTTAATATTTATTGTCCGACTTCAGAGTTAAATAATCTTATGGTAATAATCGACTCGCTAAAATCAAAAGAAATTTTTGAACCTGTAGGAGTTATGATTGCTGCACATGGTGACTCAATAGCAACTGATATTGCAAACGTAGCTAATGATTTACTTAGTATTAACTTTGCTTTATCTGTAGATATGCCTCTTACTGAAAATCCGAATAATATACTTTCATTAATAATTGAAAAATTAAAAGGTAAAAGTTTTAAAAGGGGATTAATTCTTTTCGCAGATATGGGCTCACTAACTAATTTAGATGAATCTATAAAAAAAGAGACTGGTATAAATGTCGTAACATTACAATCTATAAACATACTTCTAGTTATAGAGGCTATAAGAAAATCTATATTTTTAAAAAATGATTTAGAAGATATATTACATGATTTGCTGTGGGCAAATAATAAGCTTAATTATTCTTTTAACAAAAAAATAGAAAATTATCTTTCTATAAATAAAAAAAATGTTATTTATACTGTTTGTAACTCTGGTGAAGGAATTGCAAATTATCTAAAGAAAAGCATTGAAGATTTATTAAAAACCAATAATATTTTTAATGTTGAAATAATACCATTAAGCATAGAAAACAAGAAAAAACTAAGAGATATAATAAAACAAACTTCAATAGATAAAAGAGCCCTTGCAATAATAGGCAGCGTAAATCCTGATAATAGCGACATTCCATTTATATCTCTTGAAGATATCCTTCTTAATTCTGGAATCAACAAGCTTTTAAATATTTTAGGAATAAAAGAAAAACCTTCATCAAATAAAATAGTAAAAAGTATAACCAAAGAGATATCTATTGATATTACCTGTGATGCAGTTAATAAATATCTAACAATTCTTTCTGGTGATAAAATAAAGTATCATATACTTGAATTCATAAATATTATAGAAACTGAATTAAATATAGATATAGCTAACTCTAGCCTTAGCAAAATATTCATTCATGTTTCATGCGTAATCGAAAGAATTTTACTTAAAGATTTTGTCTTAACATCTCATGAGGAAATATCATCTTACAAGAAAAAAAATGAAAAATATATTTCTCTAATTCAAAAAGCTTTTGTTTCAATTATTGATACTTTTAACATATCAATTCCAGACAATGAATTATATTTTATCTGTGAAATTATAAAAGAAGCCGAAAGAGAAAGCAAAATATAAATAAGTAGAGATAATAATATCTCTACTTATATTTTTCAACAAACTTCAATTAATTATTCTATAAAACTACTCAAGGTAATTTTCCTTAATTATAAATTATTCATCGTTCATTTTTACTTGCTTCTTCTCTTAGCTAATTCATATAATGTATGAACTGGTGCTCCTGTTCCACCCTTAACTCCTAGGTTACTATTCTTTGAAGTCCAAGCTGTTCCAGCAATATCTAAATGTAACCATGGCTTATCTTGAACGAATGCTTCTATAAATAACCCTGCAGTTATTGTTCCAGCAAATCTTCCACCACTGTTTTTTAAGTCTGCAATATCAGATTTAATTAATTCCTTATAATCATCAAAAGTAGGTAATTGCCACATCTTGTCCCCAGTATATTCTGAAGCAGATTTTAATTCATTAAAGAATCCTTCATTATTTGTAACTACTGCTGTAGTAGTTTCTCCTAAAGCAACTAATGCTGCTCCTGTTAATGTAGCTAAATCTATAACTTCATTAACTTTTTCTTCAGTAATTATATAATGAACAGCATCTACTAAAGTTAATCTTCCTTCAGCATCTGTATTAACTACTTCTATTGTCTTTCCTGCCATACTTCCTATTACTTCTCCTGGCTTGTAAGCATCTCCAGAAATTAAGTTTTCACATGCTGCTATAACTGCAATTACATTTAACTTAAGTTCTCTCTTAGCTATTACAGATAATGCACCAATAACTGAAGCTGCACCACCCATATCTGATTTCATATCAACCATACCAGTAGTTGGCTTAATTGAATATCCACCTGAATCATAAGTTAATCCCTTACCTACTAATCCAAGAACATTCTCCTTATTATCCTTGTCTCCAAAATATCTCATAACTATCAGCTTAGGTTCCTTTACAGATCCCTTAGCTACATTATAGAAAGCTTCCATTTTTAAAGCTTTTATTTTTTCAACTCCATGAACTTCTACTTCAAATCCACTTTCTTTACCAGCATTTACTGCAGCCTCTGCTAATGTTTCTGGATAAATAACGTTTGAAGGTTCATTAACTAAATTTCTTGCAATTATTATACCCTTTGCTACTTCAACACCTTCATTAATTGCATCTTCAATTTCCTTTGTTGCTTCCTTCACTCCACATCTAGAAATTGAAACATTTAATTCTTTTTCTTCTTTAGTATCAGTCTTATACTTATTAAATGTATAATTTGCAAGTTCTGCTGAAGTTGCCATAGCCTTAATTAATTCTTCAAGATTAATAGCTTCAGTATGAGGTACTCTTAAGAATATATTTGTAATTCCTAATTCTTTAAGTTTTTTAATAGCCTTCCCTGTTGCTTCTCTTACCTTATCTAAGTTTATATCTTCTTCCTTACCTAATCCAACTAATAATACTGTTTGAATAGTATCATTAACAGTTCTAGTAAATGAATAAGATTCTCCACTCTTACCTTTGAATAATCCTTTGCCTTCTGCAAAGCTTATATTTTTATTTAAGTCCTCATTTGATACTTTTAAGTTATTTTCTAATAAATATATAACTAAAGCATCAGCTGTAGAACAAGTTAAACTCTTATAACTTATCATTCTTATACCACCTTTTCTAAAGTTTTCTTTTTATTTATAATACCACTATTAAAATTCCTATTCAATGGATATAAAGTTATATTTATCAAATTCAATTGTATAAAACAGTTTATCTCTACCTCTAATTAATTTATAAATTAAAATATTCTTTTCAAAAAATATTTTTCATTTTATTGTATAGAAATTTTATTTTTGTAAATAATATAAATGTAGATACAAAACCTGTTTACGCAGGTCCCATCCCCCATTTATTTATAAAGCGCTTCGGCGCTTTTTTATTTTGACCTTTTTCTTAATTAATTTATCCGATCGCACCATTTCTAACACTCCCTCTTCTATAAGTGAGAGCTAAGCACTGCTACGCGCCTAGATTAGTTCTTCTAACCTTCAGATAGAGTATGGTATTGCTGTTAAGAAAGCTCCACCTGAAAATAAGAATCACTTTATAATTCTTTCATAGTAATCTTTGCTTAAATAAACAATCTACATTTTGTTTTACCGCAACTTATATACATTATTTTTTATTTTACTAAAATTATGTAAATTATAGTTTTTAATGTTATAATTTAGACATTAAATGTATATTTAGGGGGTTAATTATTTATGAAATATAAAAAATATTTAAAATCAGTTATAGTGTCTGCCTTAGTTTTTACCTTTATGCTGATATCTTATGGATGCTCAGGTATAAATAAAGCTGAAAAGTCATTTAATAACTTTACAGAAAAATGGGCCGAAGCGGACTATACTGCTATGTATGAAATGCTAACTAATGAATCTAAAGAATATATTTCAGAGGAAGACTTTATTTCGAGATATACTAATATTTTTTCAGCCATTGAGGCTAAAAATTTATCTTTTGAAATTAACGGAGATAAGATAAAAGATGATAATGGTGTTACTCTTCCCTTCAAATTAACTATGGATACCATAACTGGCAATATATCTATAGATGATTATAAAGTATCTCTAGTTAAAGAAGATGGTTCTTACAAGCTGAATTGGAATGAAGCACTTATTTTTCCAAATATGCTTAAAGATGATAAACTTAGAGTTTCAATAACACCAGCTAAAAGAGGTGATATTCTTGATAAGGATGGTCAATTATTAGCTACTGATGCAACTATAAATACAGTAGGAATTTACCCTGCTAACTTTAATAAATCTGCTACTCAGGAAAAAGTATCTGAAATCGCAAAAGCCTTGGATATTAGTGAAGAAAATATTACCACCAAACTAGAAGCTAACACTAATCCCGAACACTTTATTCCTCTAGTTGATATATTACCAAATGATCCAAAACTAAATTCTCTTCGTAATAGAGAAGAAGAAGGCATTATAATTAACTCAAAGATAGGAAGAGTTTATCTTGGAGGAGAAGCCTTTGGTAGATTAATTGGATATGTAGGAAACATAACAGCTGAAGAATTAGAAGAAAATAAAGATAAGGGATATAATGATACAAGCCTTATAGGTAAAGCAGGATTAGAGCAAGTATATGAAGATACTCTAAAAGGTGAAGATGCTGCTGAAATATATATAGAACGTGACTATGATAAAATAACTATTGCAAGCAAGGAAGTCAAAGATGGAGAAAATATTACTTTATCAATAGATTCCGCATTGCAACAAAAAGTATATAGCGAAATGTCAGGCGAAAAAGGTGCTGCTACGGCTGTAAACCCTAAAACAGGTGAAGTAATTGCTATGGTAAGTGCTCCTTCTTATGATTCAAATATATTTACTACTTACATTTCAAAAACTCAAAAAGCAAAATGGGAAGAAAACGATCATGCTGATGAGCTAAATAGATTTAACAAAGTTTATGCACCAGGCTCAACTATGAAATTATTAACCTCTATAATCGGAGTTGAAAATGGAGTTATAGATCCTAATGCAAATATAGATATACAAGGATTAAAGTGGCAACCAGATAGTTCTTGGGGTGATTATAAAATCACAAGAGTTATAGATCCAGGTAGGTCTATAAATTTAAAAGATGCAGCTAACTTCTCTGATAATATTTATTATGCTCAAGTTGCATTAGATCTTGGAAGTGAAAAGTTTATTAAAGGACTTAAGGATTTTGGAATTTCAGAGGAACTATCTTTTGAATATCCAATGGAATCCTCACAAATTTCAAATGATGGTGAGTTAAGTAAAGATATATTATTAGCAGATACAGGATATGGACAAGGTGAAGTAATGGTTACACCTCTTCATGTAGCACTATTCTATACTCCTTTAGCTAATGAAGGTAATATAATGCAACCAAGGTTAGTTACAAGTGAAAATTCTGAAGCTAAGGTTTGGAAGGAAGGTTTAATATCAAAAGATAACTTACCAACTTTAGTTGAAGCATTTACTGCCTTGATTAATGATTCTGGTGCAACTATTGCAGATGGTGCAGTTCCAGGTCATAGAGTTGCTGGAAAATCTGGCTCAGCTGAAATTAAAAAGTCTCAAGATGATACTACTGGAACAGAAAATGGTTGGTATGCATCTGTAGATCCTGATTCATCCAAGATTTCTATAGCAATGATTATCGAAGATGTTAAAGGTAGAGGAGGTAGTCATGTAACTGTGCCTAAAGTAAGAAACGTTATGGACTATTACTTAAATAAATAGATAAAATAAACCTAATATCTACTCTAGAAGATAATCCAATTATTAAATCAATAAAATTTTAAAACTGTATTAATAGGATATATACTAAATTTAAGTACTATATCCTATTTTTATACCCATAACTCTCCATATAATATTGTTATAATCTTATCCACTTGTGTAGAAATAATTTTATGAGAAAATACTTATTTTTATTTATACTCATAATTAGCAGCTTATTTTTAATATCATGTATTGAATATAAAATCTAAGAAGTGATTCAAGTTCCAGATGAACTTAAGACCTTATTTAACTCCAACTAACCATATATCAAAAAAGGAACTTAGCTAAAAGCTAAATTCCTACTATATTTTTTCATTCTTTAATTATTTAATTACTACTTTCCCATCCTCAAACTTTTCAATAATAGCTAGGGATTCAACTCTAACTCCCATCTCTTCTAATACACTTCTTCCCTCTTGGAAGCCTTTTTCTATTACTATTCCAACTCCAACTAAGTTTGCCTTAGATTGATTTAATATATCTATTAATCCCTTAGTTGCACAACCTTTAGCTAAAAAGTCATCTATAATTAATATATTTTCACCTTCATTTAAGAATTGCTTTCCTACTCTAACCTTATAAGTTTTCTTTTTAGTAAAAGAATGAACTTCTGATTCATAAACTTCCTTATCTAAGTTTAAGCTTTCTGTTTTCTTAGCAAAAACTACTGGTACATAGTCAAAATATTGTGATACTATCGCTGCTATCCCTATTCCTGAAGCTTCTATTGTAAGTATCTTATCTATTTTTTGCCCTTCAAATCTTCTTTTAAACTCTTTTCCCATTTCATTAAAAAACTTAATATCCATTTGATGATTTAAAAAAGAATCTACCTTTAAAATATTTCCTTCTCTTACTTTTCCTTTATTCATTATCATATCTTTTAATAATTGCATGTACTTTTTCTCCTTTAAACTTAAGTTTATAGTATTCAAAAAAACTTGTCCTACTTGTACTTTTAGTAATAAAGACTAAAAAGCTCCAATTATTATTTCTTTTCGTAGTTAGGATATTTACGGTTTCCTAGTAGAAACACTTGAACCATATTTTCAAGCATATACGAATACTATAATATTCTTTTTTGATAATTATAATATTTAAAATAAATTCTGGCAAGATTAATTGCATTTTACATACCAAAACTTAAAATTCAATTGTTACCAATCACTTTTTATTCAAAACTCCACAGGAGTTTTTCCATTAATTTTTTCATTATTTATTATCTATTATTCATTACTCTCTTAACTCTATTTTATCATTATAAGATTCAATTATCCCCTTGCTTCTTTCAAAGGATTCCCCAACTCTACTTTTCCCCTCTTCTGTTAAGTATGAAGCATCATTTACTGTAGCAGGTACTACTTCGTAGAATAGCTTGCCCTCTTTTTCATACCAATTAACCCACGTTGGTAGATATTTGGGATATTCAACCTTAATTTCATTAGTATCTTCATTTTTACTAATGCTAACAAAAACTATAACTCCATCCTCTGTATATGGATTTTGTATTCTTTCAGTTCTTTGACTAGATAAGAAATTCCCCATAGAATAGATAACTGAAGTTTCATGTAATCCATCTTCTGATTTTACAATATCTATTGGTTGCAATGAATGTGGATGAGTTGCAAAAACTATATCTACATTATTATTTGCTAGGAACTTTGCTATTTTCTCTTGAGTTCCATTAGGCTCTAATTCATATTCATCTCCCCAATGCATATAAAAAATTACTACTTCTGCTCCATCAGCTTTCATCATATCTATTTGTTCCTTCATATTATTTAAGTCATCATCTAAAGAATCTTCTCTAAAAGTATTCATTAAAGGATATATTTCACTAGATATTGGAGTTCCATTTAGACCCCTAGCCCCGCCTTCAGCAGTCATAGTATAGCTATAAGATATAATTCCAACCTTTATCCCCTTAACATCTTTAATAGTATACCTATTGTTATCCTCACTTGACCTAGTTCCAATTATGTCAAATCCTTTGTTTTCTAAAGTTTCCCTAGTTCTATAATATCCTCTAATATCTCTATCTAAAGAGTGATTATTCATATTATTAAGCACATCTATTCCTGCCCATTTTATAGCATCTGCTAATTCATCTGGGGCATTAAAGCTTGGATATCCTGAAAAGCCATAGTTTTCAACTCCTGCTAATGTTCCTTCTAAATTTCCTATAGCTAAATCAGCATTGCTTAAATAATCCTTAACATACTGTAATGTATTTTTAAAATCATAGGAATCACTTTCTGCATCGTATTGAGTTTCTAATATTTCTTTATGTATTAAAATATCTCCTACTGCTGCTATTTCTATAGTTTTTATATTATCCTTTTTCTCCTCAATAGGTTCTTCAATCACTTCATCTTCTGTTGATTTCCCTTTATTAAAGTTACTTAATAAAACTTCTATCTTTGGAATATAAAATAATCCAGCAATAGATATTATAAAAGTTACAATTAACATAACAAGTATTCCCTTTTTTCTCATAAACCCTCCTTATTAACCTTATATATCAATTATATACCAAATAGTTATATACTCATATAAAAACAGTAATTAGTTCTGTGTGAAAATAAAACTAATTACTGTTTTTATATCATGGGGAATATTCACCTATAAATAATTTAATATCAGTGTTTGCTTTTAAAATTATAGAATGCTCCCATCATACCTGCATCATTCTTATGTTTTGCAAACTCTAGCCTCGTTTTTTCAGCAATGCTAGGCACAAGATATTTTTTTAAAGCCTTCTCAATTTTAGGTTTTAGATAAGCATCCTGAGCCATAACACCCCCACCTAATACCACTACTTCTGGATTGATTACATAACAGATATTCGCAATTCCCATTGAAAGAACTTCAACCATCTCATCAATAGCTGTTATGCATATATCATCACCCTTTTTAGCTTCTTCAAAAATATGATAGCCATCCCATATTACTTCTGAACTCTGTTTTATCTCAGCGACCTTTTTAGTAAGAATACTACTTGCTCCTAATGTCTGGAAATCACTATCAAACATATGCATATATCCTATCTCACATGCACTATTACTAAACCCATGGAACACATTCCCATCAATCAGAATGCATCCTCCAATTCCAGTTCCAATCGTAAGGCATAGCGCCACCTTGCTACCAATGGCTGCACCTGAAACACTCTCCGCTAATCCTGCACAGTTCACATCATTTTCTACTTCACAAGGGATAGAAAACATTCTTTCTAACTCTTCTTTGAATTTCGTTCCTGCATATCTAGGAATCAAAGGAGCCGAGTAAAAAATTTCACCTTTTGCAGTATCAACCATTCCAGCTGTTGAAATACAAATTCCTACTGGTTTATATACCTCTAAATAATTCTCAACTATTCTAAATATTTTATTTAAAATCTCAGGCCCACCTTTATGTGCTTCTGTATCAATCTTATCTTTTGTCATTATTCTTCCATACTCATCAATGATTCCGTATTTTATTGCGGTTCCTCCAATATCAATACTCACATATTTTTTCACATTTTCACCTCTTCTGAGACCTTATTTTTTTAGCAATATGCTTTGATTGCTATTTTAATCATAAGCGCAGCTTCCTGTACAACAGGAATATCATCCTCCACTAATGCAACTAAAGGTTCTCTTACACCTCCTATATCTAAATTCTCATTTATACGGAGAATTTCTTTTATTACTCCATACATATTTCCATGACATGAACACATTTTATAGATAATTTCGTTAATATCGAACTGAAGCCTTCTAGCTTCTTCTATTCTATTTTCAATTATAAGATCATTAAGTTTTAAGAACAGTTCTGGCATAACACCATATGTGCCTCCAATACCTCCTTCTGCACCAATCACACGTCCACTCACGAACTGTTCATCTGGTCCATTAAATACAATGTGTTCATCTCCACCATCTGCACGGAACAATTGAATATCTTGTACTGGCATAGATGAATTCTTTACACCAATTACTCTAGGATTCTTACGCATCTCAGCATAAAGCCTTTGTGTTAAAGCTACTCCTGCAAGTTGTGGAATATTATATATTATAAAATCTGTATTTGGAGCAGCATTACTTATTGAGTTCCAATAAGCTGCAATTGCATAATCAGGAAGTTTAAAATAGATTGGAGGAATCGCTGCAATTGCATCTACGCCCAAACTTTCTGCATGTTTTGCAAGTTCTATACTATCCCTTGTGTTATTGCATGCAACGTGAGCAATCACTATGAGCTTTCCTTTTCCAATTGCCATTATATTTTCAAGAACAACCTTTCTATCCTCCACACTTTGATAAATACATTCCCCAGAGGATCCATTTACATAAACTCCTTTAACTCCCTTTTCAATGTGGAATTGAGTCAATGCACGCACTCTATCTGGACTTATTTCACCCTTTTCATCATAACATGCATAAAATGCAGGAATCACGCCCTTATACTTATTCAAATCTCTCATATTCTTCTCCCTCTACCCTATACAGGCTGTTTTATTTATTATAATTTAACTCGTCTACAAACTTTTTTGTAATTAACTGAGGCCTTGTAATAATAGAACCAACCACAACACTATAGCATCCTAATTCAATTACACGTTTAACCTTTTCTGGTGTATTTATATTACCTTCTGCTATAACTGGATGTTTTACTTTTGCAAGAATTTCTCTAATAATCTCAAAATCATTATCTTCTATTTTAAGATTTTTACTATGTTCTGTATATCCAACCATTGTTGTACCAATAAAATCAAACCCTATATCATCTGCATGGAGTGCCTCTTCAACAGTAGAACAATCTGCCATAAAAAGTTGATCTGGGTATTTTGCCTTTACTTCTTTAAAAAATTCATCTAAAGTCTTTTCTTCTGGCCTTAATTCATACGTAGCATCAATCGCTATAATCTCAGGTTTCACTTCCATCAACTCATCAATCTCTCTCATAGTTGGTGTTATATAGACTTTAGAGTTATCGTAATCACGTTTCACAATTCCAATAATCGGAATATCTACTTGTGACTGTATTTCAGCAATATCTTCTTTTGTATTTGCACGAATTCCAGCTGCTCCTCCTTCTTTCGCAGCAAGCGCCATCCTTCCCATAATAAATGAGGAATGAAGTGGTTCATGCTGCAGTGCTTGGCATGATACTATTAATTTTCCTTTTAAACCATTAACTCTCTTATTCATATATTTTCCTTTCCATAATACATTATTTCAAATTTATTTCTTAAGCCTATCTGGGAATTTCATATTTTTCGAATATTTTTCGAAATATAAATGACTGAATCAGTGCTAATCCAGAAAATCCACATATAATCAATATTGTAAATAGCAGAAGCATAGATACTCCTGAATAAAGTAGCATAATTACAAATGGAATATTAAACAATATTAGTAATAATGTCCATTGAAGATTCACGATACTAATCATAAATGAATTTTTAAATACTTCTTTTGTTGTGTATATAAATCTTGCTGAAATCGGAAATGCATATAAAAATATAATATAACTCCAAATTGCTACTGCATAACATAGTATCTCTAATACTTTCAAGTTATCATATCCCATTGCTATTATTCTCAAGTCTATTGTAATAAAAAATGCTATTATAATTGCTATCGCTCCCAATATAGTTCCTTGCCTGAAATTTTGCTTAAATGACTTTAAGAATTCTCGTATAATATGCGACTCTTCATTTCTTACCATTTTTAATGTTATTGAATACATAGCAGTCAACGATGCGCCTATTGTCACAATGGGAATACAACATATAATAAACAAAAGATTTAATATTACTATATCAATTACCCTTGAAAAAAAACGCATAATTCCATTGTCCAAATTAAATATTGTACTTATTAAATATCCTCTATTTCCTGTCATATTGATCTCCTATCTATCTCTTTTAATTACTATAGATACAATTTTATACAGTTACCCTTATTAATTTACCTCTTTTCTAATAACTTGATCTTTGAACTACTAACTCCCAGCTACTTTAATCATACATTTTTTAGATATCGATTTTTTTCTGTAGCAATTCCAGGTTTATGCGCTTCTTCTGGCATACAAATAATAAATCTTCCTTTTCCCATCTTGCACATTACATACTCACTGCAATCAACTATTCCAAAATCGATTTCCTCTCTATATGTCTCGATCCCCCCTTCTATCTCAAGACCAACCGCAATATTTTCTGTTCCTTCTATATCAATCTGTATATCCATATATTTTTTATGTATTTCAAAATTTACTTTATCCTCTTCTTTAGCTTCCGCCTCCATTACATTAAAAAACACTTTATTTCCTGCTATTTCTGTACGTCCAATTGGAAGTGAGTTCAAGTCAGTGTTTTCCAGGAAATCAATTGCCTCGTCTAACCATAGTAAATGCCCCCTATAGTTCCCAATATTTTTTATGCTATCATATACCATACGAATCTCTCCTTTTTATTTCCACACAATATATAAAATGGAACTATTCTTCACACGCCTGATAATCAAAAGTCTATGTGTTTCAATAGTTCCATCTCTATACATTAACCTTTTACAGCGCCCATTGTAATACCTTGTGTAAATGATTTTTGGAAGATTAAAAATACAGCAACGATTGGAACTGCTGATAGTGCTGCCCCTGCCATAATCAATCCGTAGTTTGTTGCCATCTCAGCTTGCATAGTTGCCACACCGAGTGAAACTGTAAGTTTATCTCTTGATGAAAGCATTACTAACTGCATAAAGTAATCATTCCAAGTATTGATAAATGTGAATATTGCTAATGCAGCAAACCCTGGTTTTATAATTGGGAATGCAATGTTTATAAATGTTCTAAATTCTCCACAACCATCAATCTTTGCTGACTCTAATAATTCGCCAGGAATATTCTCACTAAATTGTTTCATTAAGAAAACTCCAAAAGGCCACCCAACCAACGGAAGAATTACAGCTGCTAATGTATCATGGATTCCTAATAAATTAACAATTCTCACCAAGGGAACTAATACAACTTGCTTTGGCAATGCCATTGCTGCAATAAATACAGAAAATAGAAACTTCTGTCCGTAAAATTTCTTCTTAGCCAAAACATATCCTGCAAGTGAAGATGTTATACATACTAAAAGCATTGTAACTGCTGCAATGAAAATACTGTTAAATAACCATTTTCCTGCTGGATTTTGAATAAGTAATTGTTTAAAATTCTCCACAGTCGGCGCTGTTGGCCACCATTGTGGTGGAATTTTAATTGTATCAGGTTGAGCCTTAAACGCACCTGTCATAATCCAATAGAAAGGAAAGACAAAAATAATGGTTAAGATACTCAAAAGTATTATGGTGATTACCCCGAAAGGTGTCGCTTTTTTCTTCATTATATTCTCTCCTTCCTAATATTCTACATCATTACCTAGAATTTTGAATTGTGCAAAACTTATGAGACCAATTAATACAGCTAGGAATACTCCCATTGTATTTGCATATCCATATTCAGAAAGTTTAAATGCTTTCTCATATAGATAGTACATAATCGTGCTGGTAGAATAGTTTGGCCCACCTGATGTTAACAGTTGAATCAATGCGAAGCATTGGAATGAATTAATTGTTGTGATAACTACTATATAAAGTGTTGTAGGTAATAAGCTTGGCCATTTTATTTTCCAGAACACTTGAAATTCATTAGCACCATCTACACGAGCTGCTTCTACAAGAGACTTATCTATATTCCCCAATGATGCTATATAAAGTATAATTGGCTGACCAACTGATGTCGTAAGTAAAATAACTATAATTGCAATTAATGCATATCTTTTGTCCCCTAACCAGCTAATATTCTGATCAATAATGCTCCCTGTTTTTAACATATAATTCAATATACCTGATAATGGATCATAAATCCATTTCCATACAACTGTAACAGCTACACTTCCTGTAACAACAGGTAAGAAAAATACACAACGGAAAAACGAACGAGTAAATGCACTCTTTTCATATGTTTGTGAAGCTACAAATAAAGAAAATGCTACCACAATAGGAACTGATCCTATTACAATAATCAATGTATTTATTAACGATTTAATAAATATTTCATCATTAAACATACGTATATAATTATCTATTCCAATAAATGAAAAATCAGTCATTGTATAATTAAAGAAGCTTGTAACAAATCCCATAATCATAGGAGTCAGAACAAATATTACAAAAAATATTAATACTGGAGCCAGAAAAGTGTATGACGCAATAGTCTCTCTCACCTGTAATTTGTTCGAAGTTTTCATATTTTTCCCCCAATCACTTATCTTAAGAAATAATATCTGAAAAATATTCTTCTTGCGCATTAAAATAATGTGCAAGAAGAAATTAATTAATCCTATTTAGATTTTATTGTTTCATTTGCCTTATTAGTAAAGCTATCTAAAGCTGCTTTTGCTTCTACTTCTCCATTAGATACTGATTGAAGCATTGGGAACCATAAAGTTCTCATTTCAGCAAATCCATCAATTGTATTGTAGTAAGTAGAATAATACTTTGTCCAAGAACCAATTTCTTTCATTCTTTCATCATCATATAACTCACCGAAAGATGTACGAACTGGGAATGCGCCTGTTCTTTCAACGTTTTTGGGACCCCATTCTTCGTCATCACAAATAAATTTTATAAATTTCTTAGATGCAGCTATTTTATCTTCATCACCCTTATCAAATACACAGAATCCATTTACTAAATATTCTAACTCTGCTTTGCCATCATCTGATGGGAATGGTACTTCAAGATACTCAACTCCACTTGCTTCTAATAATTTTGCTTGTGTACCTGGTTGAGCTGATGACCATAAAAGTGTGAATGCTGTTTGTCCATTCGCAAAGTTTTGAATATCAGCAGATCCATCATATTGAGAACCATTCATTAATAATCCATCTTTAATTAAGCCTTTAATTAATTCCATTGATTTAACAGAAGCATCATCATTAGTAGTATATTCTGTAAGTGTATCGTTTGTTATGCTAGTGCTATATAGGTTTGTAAAGAAAGCACGTGTACCTTGGTCTCCACCTTGACCATTACTGAATAAGGAACCTGGATTATATCCCTTACTTTTTAAGAATTCTAAAACCTTTACAAAATCATCTGTTGTCCAGCCTTCTTTTACTAAATCAAGAACTCCTGCATCTTCTAACATTGCTTTATTAAATGCCATGTAAAATGGACCAGTACTTATTGGATACATATAAGCAGTATCTCCATCTTTAGAAGCTTGTAGCAATGCATCATTGTTTACATCTTTTACAAACTCATCTGTAAACATATCATTTAAGTTTGCCAACTTTCCAGATTTTCCATAATTAATTATACGTCCTGGTGCATCAAAAAGAACATCTGCCATTGTACCTGCTTCAATTGCAGTTGTAATTTTCTCAGGTCCTGAAGTAAAGTCTATTGTTTCTAATTTTACACTTATATCTGGATTTTCTGCCTCAAATGCATCGATTAATTTTTGCTCCCAGGTTCCTACTGCATCACTTGAATTTTCTTGAGTAAATGTTGGGAATGCCCACCATGTTATTTCTGTTTTTCCACTGCTACTTTCATTTGGGTCATCACCACCTTTTTTACTACATGCTACAAGTGACATCACCATTACCCCAGCAAGCAAAACTGATAATATTTTCCTTTTCATTTTTGTCCTCCTCCTAATAATAAAATTAAATTTTTATAGTCATACTTAAAATGTGCCTTT
>JAHAIU010000394.1 GCA_018372555.1 Clostridium sp. | reverse complement strand
CCAGTTTGATTTTCTCCATTAGCTGAAGCTACTGAACTAATTGAAAATCTTGTTCTTACTCTTCTATCTTCAGTTAATAATCCTTCAGTGTTAGCTATTAATATATTTTGTTCCTTATCTAAATATCCTACTGATACTTGATATATTTCATCACTATATTCCTTAGCAGCTTTATATCCTGCCTTCATAACCTTAATTTTTTTCTCTGCATCTATTGAAGATGGAATATATATAATAGGGTTATTATTAATTACTTCTTTTCTATTTAAAACTATACTTATATCTTCCTTTAACTCCCCAAGTGCTAATGCTGCCTTTTCTGCAGTATCTAATAAAGCAGATAAAGTGCTGTTATTAGTATAAGCATAAACGCTCTTATACCCCTTAAAAATTCTTATTCCTATTCCATGAGTTCTACCAGAAATGGAATTTTCAACTTTACCATTTAAAATACTTATAGAAGTATCTAAAGTATCTTCTTCAAATATTTCTGCAAAGTCTCCTCCTGTTATTAAACATCTAGCCAAAACACTAGATAAAATATCCTTTGATAACATATTTTAATCCTCCTCCATATCTATTTCTATACCATCTTTAAAGGCCCTAGACCAAGTAGATACATAAGAACCACTTGCCCATTCAACCATTATTATTTCTTCATCATTCTTTAGGTTTATAACTGCTAGTGGGCTTCCCTTAATAGTTTTATCTTCTAATTCATATATTAAAAGCTTATCGTTAAATGTAATAAATGCTAGTCTCCCTGTTGGCGCAGTATAAGCATCAGTAATAAAAGGGAAATTACTCTTTAAATCCTTCCAAGGAATAAGCAATGTATCATAATTTAATAGTTTCTTATTAGGATTAATTGATAATTTAAAAGTAGTTCCATCATTGTCTAAATCATTAGTCATTATTTTACCATTAAGAGTCCATTTCCCCTCATTTCTTTTAAGAGTAAAATTAGTATAATCTATTGTTGAAACTACATCACTTTTATTATTATTTAAAGCATTTACAGCATCATTAAAATCTTTTTTATATTTTTCTTTAGCTTCGCTTGAAAATATTTCATCTATACTGACTCCTACATTAGAATTAACATTATCAACTGGAATAGTTTGGAATGATGTAAAAATATTATTAAAATTATTTCCTTCATATTTTTCTATTGAAATATAATCATTAGAAATGAAATTAATATTCTTATATACATTTTGGTCAGTATTAAATACAAAGCTATGTTCTTCAACTTTTCCATCTAAAGGCTTTGCAGTAAAGTATTCTATATGTTTATTATCCTTACTATATATATCTTTTTCAATTGTCCATATTCCATTTAGCCTTGGAAATATAATATTATCTTTTTCCATAATAGGTTGTAGCTTCTGATCCTTAAGTGATACCCATATTGTTCTATACTCCTCAGCGCTATAATCACCATTTTCCATTAATATTCTTGGAGTTTTTAAGGTTATCATAGCTCCTACATCACTATTATAATCTTCATTAAGTATTTCTGCTTCTATTTTTCCCTTTGAATAGTCTAAATCCTTAGGTTCTTTATCTTCTCTCGTTAGTTCAATTAACATACCTGAGTAAAATAAATATCCACTATCGTTACCTAAATCAAAGAATTCTCCCACTATACTATTAGAGTCAATAATTGAAACAATATTTAATTTTGAAGTATTATCAATAACATCCTTAACCTTTAGGTTTAGTTCATATGATAATATATAATTTTCATCAACTACCTTTAATTTAAACCGTGGGTTAGAATATTCTTTATTAAAGATAGAAATTTTCTTATTCGAAATACTTATAAAATCTCCTATTTGGTTTAATAATACATCTTTATTTTCTATTTCTTCATCTAATATATCAATATTTTTTATTTTCCAAGTACCATCAATTGATAGCCCTTCATTCTTAGGTGCCTTTATAGATTGTGTATCTTTTCCATCTACTTTACTACAACCTACTATTAAAGTAAATAATAATATCAAAAGCAAAACTCCACTTCTCTTTAATGCCTTCATATTATTCATCCCTTATTATAGGAATTATAACTTCAACCTTATTTCCTATTCCTAGCT
>JAHAIU010000393.1 GCA_018372555.1 Clostridium sp. | reverse complement strand
AGTACCCAATTCTTCAGCTTGTGATAATGTAGCATTAGTTAATGAGGAAAGTGAACTATTTACTTCTTGAACAGCAGAAGAAATACTTGAGCTGCTTTGACTTAATTTAGCCATTTCATCCTTTAAAATACCATTTGTTTCATCCTCTGTGTTAACCTCATAAGTAGGCGTTTCATTTACCGTTTCAATTTTAGACTCTTCTTTAACTAAAGTATTATTTTTAGATTTAGAAAATAAACCCATATTAGTACCTCCCAATTTTATCTTTACTATCTCGAGCCATTTCTTTTACTTTTTGTGGAGCACTTATAGATGTAATGACTTCTGAAAACCATCTTAGTGCCATTGTGTTTTCACCTAGCCTTTTATTTAATTCACCAATAAGGTACATAATAGAAAATCTATCTAAGCCGTAGATAGGCAACTTCTCATTTATGTAAGCGTCCTCTAGTGCTATTAAAGCTTGTTTTATGTAGTTTTTTTCATTAGTTTCATCTAGTATAAGTCTATACATCCAAGCAATTTTTAAGCAAATTATGCCTTTAGTACTAGACTTACTTTCAATAATTAAAGAATTTACTAAAGCTAGCTTGTACCTTTCTATTGCTGTCTTCTCATTAAAAGGTAGAGCATATTCTCTATCAACCCATTTAGGGGTAATTTTCTCTTTAACTAATTTAGCCTGATAATCTCTAAGTTTTGGAAAATCGCTTTTTAAAGCTGAATATCCACAAGATGGACAAATCCAGACTTCATAAAAATAAGGATTATCTGAAACGTATCTAATGAAAAAATCAGAGTCTCTTGAGGCTACTCTTGGAATATTAACTTTTATTGTTGGAGTTTTAAAAGAGTTTTTACATGATGGACAATCAACTGCTTTTAAAAATATATTATTAATTTTACTAGTATAATTATCGATATTTGATAATGACTCTTTAGTGTTTCTAATATTTTTATCTATATTACTTTTTATCATAAGTATTCCCCTTAAAAATGTAGTTAAATCTAATTATAGCATATTATAGCAATATTTGTAGAAATATGAATTTATAATCTATGTTTTAATAAACAATCTACATTTTAAGTGCCTATATTATTTTGAATAGAAAATAATTTTAAGATGTGAATTACATTAATTAAAAGCTACAATCTTTTAATTTTTATATAAGTTGAGTATGTATTTACTTAATTGAAATATTTTTTTATCTGAACTAATTTAATAAAATATAAAAACTTTATTATAACTTATATATTAATTCAATTATATAATTACACTTTTTGATATTTTTGATATAATGATTAAGGTGAAGTTTGAAAAGGGTGATGAATATGGTTAATCATGATTGGAAAAAATTCTTCATGCCTTATGAGCAGGCAGTGGAGGAGTTAAAAGTTAAGCTTAGAAGTATAAGAAAGGAATATAGAAAAAGAAATGAGTATTCACCTATAGAATTCGTAACAGGTAGAGTTAAGGAATTATCTAGTCTTTTAGAGAAGGCTAACAAGTTTGAAATTCCTTCAGATAGGTTAAAATATGAAATTGAAGATATAGCCGGCATTAGGATTATGTGCCAGTTTGTTGATGATATAGATAAAGTAGTTGAAATATTAAGAGGAAGGCGCGATATGCAGATCCTTTATGAAAAAGACTATGTTAGAGGAGTTAAAGAAAGTGGATATAGAAGCTACCATATTGTAATAAAATATCCAATTAATATGGCAGAAGAACAACTAGAAATACTGGCTGAGTTTCAAATAAGAACTTTATCTATGAATTTCTGGGCTACAATAGAGCATTCTTTAAATTATAAGTATAAAAAACAATTACCAGATGTAGTAAGAGAAAAGCTTAAAAAAGCAGCAGATGCAGCCTTTGAACTAGATGAACTTATGCTTGATATTAAAGATGAAATAAAAGATGCCCAAAAGTTATTTGAAATTAAATCAGATATAATTTCAAATATAATGCATAACATATTGACCTTAAGATCTTATGGCAAAAGTGCAGAAGCTGCTAGATTTGAAAGTTCATTAAATAAGCTTGTTGAAGATGGTGAAATAAATGAACTTAATAATTTATTAGTAATAGTTAAAAAGGAAGT
>JAHAIU010000028.1 GCA_018372555.1 Clostridium sp. | reverse complement strand
ACCAGGTATGGCGCTATAGCCAAGTGGTAAGGCAGAGGTCTGCAAAACCTTTATTCCCCGGTTCAAATCCGGGTGGCGCCTCCAAAAAAATCCTACAAGATTGCTTGTAGGATTTTTTATTTTTCTAATAATATTTTATTGTTAGAGTAGTATTTAAAAATACTACCTATAGGAATAGATATATTAGGATAATCATGTCCTAATTTAAATCCATATATGATTGGTTGCTTTAACGAAGATAATCTTTCTGTGATGACTTCATTAATTAGTGGGCTAGATTTTGAACCAATACAATTAGTAAAGCTACCGACTATAATTGCTGAAGATCTTTGAAGTTTTCCACAGGATAGAAGTTGAGAAAGCATTCTATCCACAACATAAGGATTTTCATTCACATCTTCTATAAGAACAATATTATTTTCTAATTTAACTTCATAAGGAGTTCCAATAGCAGAGCAAATTATTGAAAGATTACCACCTACTATTTTTCCAAAAAAATCCTTATTGTTTTTGATTATAAAATCATCATGACATACATCATTTAAATCATAAGATAATTTTTCGTCATTAGATAATAAAGCTTTGAGAAAATATTCTCTTGTAGTTATATCATCAAAATTAGAGTTAATCATAGGACCATGAAAAGTTGAAAAATTACATTTTTTACTAATATAATTTAATAATAATGTTATATCACTATATCCAAAGAAAACTTTTGGATTTTTTTTTATTGTCTTTAAATCTAAGTAAGGCATCATTCTAATAGATCCATACCCACCCCTAAAAGAAATAATAGCATCTACATTGTTATCAGCAAACATAGAATTTAAGTCATCGGCTCTATTTTTATCATCTCCTGCTAGATATCCAGTATTATCATATAAGTATTTACCTTTCTTTATTTTAAATCCAAACCTAGAAAATAAGTTTATCTTTTCATCTATAAATTCACTGCTTTCAGGGGAAGCAGGAGATATTATACCTATGGTAGAATTATAAGAAATATTTTTTAATTTATTTTTAGACAAAGAGAAATGCACCCACTTTTTAATATTTGTATTAATATATTATAGATTTACTATCTTTATACTAGGGAGATTTTTTAATAAAAAACTCACCATTATAAATGATGAGTTATATAAATTATATTTTTTATTATATTCATTATGAAAACATATCTTTTTTATAAAGTAGATAAGCTGCTCCAAAAGTTAACAATAGAGTTATAAACATAGTTATTTCAAATCCATATTCATTAGTTATTAATGGCATTCTAATAAAGTTCATACCGAAAATACCACCTATAACTGTAGGGATAGCCATTAATATTGTAACTGAGGCAAGAACTTTCATCACTATATTTAGATTATTAGAAATTACAGAGGCGAAAAAGTCCATAGTACTTGCTAGTATATTACTATATATTTCTGTCATTTCTATTGCTTGCTTATTTTCTATAATAACATCTTCTAAGACATCTTGATCTTCTTCATATATTTGCATTATCTCAAGCTTTAACATTTTTTCTAAGGTTATTTCATTTGCCTTAAGGGAAGTAGAAAAGTAAACTAATGACTTTTCTAATGAATGTAGCTGAATTAGTTCCCTATTTTTCATTGATTTATGTAGTCTCTTTTCGATCATTAAGCTCTTTTTATCTATTTGTCTTAAATATACCAAATATGCACTAGAAATTTTACTTAAAATTTGTAGAATAAATCTAGACTTTTTGAATGAATAAAAAGATTTAACTTTCCCATTAATAAAGTCTGTAAGGATTCTACTGTTTTTTAAACAGACAGTTATTAATTGCTTATCAGTATGGATTATAGCAAGTGGATATGTATCATAAGTTAATGAATTATCTTCCATCTCAGTAAAAGGTATATCTACTATAACTAATAAGCAATTATCTTCAATATCTATACGAGAGGTTTCTTCATCATCTAATGGTGCTTTTAAAAAAGGTAGTGGTACACCAGTTTTTTTAGATATCAAGATTAACTCTTCATCAGATGGAGCCACTATATTTATCCAGCATCCAGGTTCTAAGTTGTCTAATGTTTTTAGTGAAGGATTGCTTTCACTAATACTTTTATATATTTGAATCATTTTTAAACCTCCATAAATAGACTTCAGAATTAATTATACTATTTAAATTTACATTTGTAACATATTTATAGCATTTTATTTTTTCAATAATCATCAATTAATTTATGATAATAATGAATTAAACTTATACATTAGTTTAATTTTTTTATTTACGCGATAAATGAAGATATCTATAGGAATAGTGTACATGAACTATTTAATTTATGTTAATGTAAGTTAACACTAAAAATAGTGTTATAATCATCAAAAAACAAATATGGATAAATATCTAAATACTTAGTATAATCTCAATATTGCTTATTACAATTTAGTGATATCATTATGGGGGAAAATATTAAAATGATGCATAGGGAAGTCGTGGCTAAAAAAAGAGTACCTGTTATTACAACCATTTTACTTACCTTAACAGTGGTGCTATATTTAGCAGAAGCTATTGAAAGGTCTAAATTTAAAGAGCATGTAATGGGGAATGTATTTAATGGAACACTTGCAATAATTACTTTACTATTAATAGCTAAGGAAATAAGAAGTTGCTTTGTTTCATATAAATATGCTGTTATAGCAGATAAGATAATAATTAATTCAATTACCAGTAAAGAAGAAAAAAACTTAGAAAGTATAAGGATGTCTGACGTTCTTTATATAGGAGATAAATCTTCAATTCCAAGAAAGTACTTATTTACTCTTAAAACTAAAAAATATCTTTGTAATAGAATTGGAGTAAAATCATACTATTGTATTTGTAAAAATAAAAATGGAATTCAAAAAATAAAATTTCAGCCAAGTGAAAAGTTTGTTAGCAAAATAATAAAAAGTGGCGGATTAAAATGTGACTTAAAAAAATAGGCTCTTTAAAGAGCCTATTTTTTATAAAATTCATTCTTAACTTCTGACAATAAGTTTTCATTAGAAATAATATCATATCCAGTAAAAGCTAAGGCTAAAGCTGCCTTCATTGCTTCATTAAATCCATGTTCACTTACAGTTGCTTTAGCAAAATCTCTTGTTCCATATTTAGTGCTACTATCTTCTATTATTGAATAGAAAGGTTGAATACTAGGAATAGATTTACTAACAATTCCAAGACTTAATCCAGAATTTATATCTCTTGGACCACCAATATTTATAATTCCAGTTTCCTTTAAGTTATGACTAAACAATCTATTTAAAGATCTATTTGTATTTAATTCTTCATTCTCAGGCTCATATAAAGAGAAAACACTTTGGATTCTTATAAGCTTAGATACATATATTCCAATTTCTCTTATCTTTTCTTCCACAACTCTTGCTACATCCATTTCTTTAGCTCTGATATAGAACTTTGCTTCTGCTTCAAGAGGTAGTAATAAAGGGGTAGAACCTCCATTTGATAATATTGAGGTTACTTCAACGTCATCAGGGAATCCTTTTTCCACTATATTTAATATATTTAGAGTTAATAAAATACCATCTAAGGAAGTATAACTTTTTTTGTTTAAAAAGCTGAGTCCCTTATTACCTATAAATTTTAAACTTAAAGGAATTATAGCAGAAGATGTACCACTTTCACAAGTTACAATATCAGGATGAGCAAGCATAGCAATGTCAATATCTTTAAATACATCCTGTTTAACCATTATGGATTTAGTTCCTCCTAAGTATTCACCAGGACACCCAATAATAGTTATTGAACCACCAGTTTTCTCAACTATTGATCCAAGAGCTAATGCTGCAGCAATAGAGGTAGAAGTAAGTAAATTATGACCTGTAATATGTCCTTCATTTTCAATTGCATCATACTCACATAAGAAGCATATCTTCGGATGTGAGGTTCCTTTAGTAGCATAAAAGGAAGTCTTTAATTCTAAAAAATCCTTACTAACTTCAAAGTTATGTTTTTCTAATAAATCAGTGACATATTTATAAGCTTTATGTTCTTCATAACTCTTTTCAGGATTTTCATATAAAAATTTATTTAAACTAATTAAATCTTCTTTATGTTTTTCAATATAACTAATCATTTCTTGTTTCATAACATTATTCCTCCCAAATTATCATATCTTTAACTTTCCCTTAAATAGAGATAATTATTTATTAAATATAGTTCAATTAATAATTTATATTTTTATAGTTTTATAAAATGGAAGTCGTAACTATTATTTAAGTACAATTTTATAATTGAAATTATAGCCTTTAATTTTTTTAATAAGTATAAAAAAATTTCACTTAGGCGAGAATTAAAATAAAAAATGGAGGTTAAAATGAGTTTCAAAAAGAAAAAAATCAATTTAAAAATAAAAGATATAGATAAAAATACATGTATAGTTTGTCGTAAAGAATTAGTTGATGATATAATTAATGATGGATGCTTATTATGCCATGAATGTAGCAACGAAACAGTCAACTTAAAAGTAACTGATAAAAAATATGAATACTATAAAGAGAGAATAAAAAAGTGGCTTATAAGCAATTTTAAAATAATAACATGAGGTAGTAGAAATGAACAAAGGTAAATTTATTGTATTTGAAGGCGGAGACGGTTCAGGAAAGAGTACTGTTCTGGAAATGGTATATAATTATTTAATTGAAAATGGTATTGATTGTATAAAAACAAGAGAACCAGGTGGTATAAAAATATCTGAGGATATAAGAGAAGTAATTTTAGATACTAAGAATACATCTATGGATCCTAAGACAGAAGCCTTATTATATGCAGCTGCAAGAAGGCAGCATTTAGTAGAGAAGGTTATACCAGAATTAGATAAGGGAAGAATTGTGTTATGCGATAGATTTATTTTTTCATCACTGGCATATCAAGGTTATGCTAGAAATATAGGTGTAGATGAAGTATATCAAATTAATAAATTTGCAGTTGGAGATTATATGCCTGACTTAAATATTTTCTTTGATGTTTCTCCAGAAGTTGGATTAGAGAGAATTAATAGCAATGACAATAGAGAAGTCAATAGATTAGATTTAGAAAAAGTTAATTTTCATCATAAGGTTAGAGAGGGGTACTATACTTTAGTTGAAAAGAATAAGGATAAATTTGAAGTAATTGATGCAGAAAAATCATTAAATGAAGTTTTTGACTCAGTTAAATCCATAATTACAAATTTTATCAAATAAATTCTATCAATAAGTAAACTTTTTAATTAAATTGCAAGACTTTTGTGATAAAATATTATTGAGGAGATTATTTATGAGGGAGGAGTTTATATGAAGTTAGTAATAGCTATGGTACAAGATGATGATGCTATGGATCTAGTTGATGCTATAACAGAAGCTGGATTTAGAGTAACTAAACTTGCAACTACTGGAGGGTTCTTAAAATCAGGTAATACAACTTTAATAATAGGTGTAGAAGCTGATAAGGTACAAAAGGTTATAGATGTTGTAGAGGATGTTTGTAAGACTAGAAAGCAAATCATTACTACTCCGACTCCTATAACAGGAAATGTAGATATGTTTATGTCATATCCGATTGAAATAGAGGTTGGGGGAGCAACAATTTTTGTAATAGATGTGGATCAATTCATTAAGATATAATTGGAGGAAAAGATGGGAAGTTTCATAGGACATAAAAATATAATAGATAGCTTTATAAAAAGAGTAGAATTAGGTGAGATTTCCCATGCTCATATTATTGTTGGTGAAGATGGTATTGGCAAAAGTAATTTAGCTAATAAATTAGCTATTAATATATTAGGTAAATTAGAGGAGAAAGATTATATTGACATTATAAAATATAGAACTAAGAAATCTTCTTTTGGGGTAGATGACGTAAGAGAAATTGTAGAAGAAGTTTATAAGAAACCTTATGAAGGTGATAAGAAAGTAATAATAATTTATGATGGAAATAAATTAACTGTGCAAGCACAAAATGCTCTTTTAAAGACTATAGAAGAGCCACCAAAGGGAGTTTATATAATTTTATTATGTGAAAGCTTAGAACTTATATTAGATACGATTAAGTCTAGGTGTCAAATATATAAATTAACTCCTTTAAGTAAAGAAGAAATAAGAATTTATTTAAATAGAATTAATAATAATGAATTTAGTGAAGAGGAAATTAATGCTGCAATTGCATATAGTGAAGGAATTCCAGGAAAAGCAGAAGCCTTTTTAAAGGATTCATCATTAAAGGATTTAAGAAATACTGTAATTGATTTATTATTTATATTAACTAAAAATAATTTAAAAGAACTTTTAGATTTTGAATC
The DNA here is from genome assembly GCA_018372555.1 of Clostridium sp. Classification (GTDB taxonomy): domain Bacteria; phylum Bacillota; class Clostridia; order Clostridiales; family Clostridiaceae; genus Clostridium. The sequence goes on along the minus strand of JAHAIU010000028.1, from coordinate 14,596 downwards.
TAAAATAGTAAGCTTTAAAGATAAAAAGGACGAATTATTAAGCATTTTAGCCTCCTTTATAAGAGATATTATAATTTATAAAGAAGTTAGTGATGGCATAGGAATAATAAACGGGGATAAAATAGAAAATTTAAAAAAATTAGCAGTTGAAATGTCCTATAAGAGGCTTAGCAATATTATTGATAAAATAGGAGATGCTAGGAAGGCATTACTCAGCAATTCTAATTTTCAATTAACTATTAGAGTTATGCTTATAGGTTTTATGGAGGTTTAATAATGATAAAAGTAATAGGCGTTAGATTCAAAAAGGCTGGTAAAATATATTATTTTGACCCAAATGGCCTTAATATTAATAAAGGTAACTTTGTTGTTGTAGAAACAGCAAGAGGTATAGAGTTCGGAGAGTGCGTTATTGGCATTAAGGAAATTCCTGAAACTGATATAGTAGCTCCACTAAAAAGTGTAATTAGAGTTGCAACAGAAGAGGATGTAGAGAAACATAATTCTAACAAAGTAAAAGAAAAAGATGCTTTAGATATTTGTTTAAGGAAAATAGAAGAGCATAAATTAAATATGAAGCTTATAGATGTAGAATATACTTTTGACAATAATAAAGTTATATTTTACTTTACAGCAGATGGTAGAGTTGATTTTAGAGAGTTAGTTAAAGATCTTGCCACTATATTTAAGACTAGAATAGAATTAAGACAAATAGGGGTAAGAGATGAAGCTAAGATGCTTGGAGGATTAGGACCTTGTGGCAGACCTTTATGTTGCTCAACCTTCCTTGGAGATTTTGCATCTGTATCTATTAAGATGGCAAAGGAGCAAAACCTTTCACTAAATCCAACTAAGATATCTGGTATTTGTGGTAGATTAATGTGTTGCTTAAATTATGAACAAAGCACATATGAAGATATTAGAAAGAGATTACCTAAGGTAGGATCTATAGTTAATATTGGAGAAACCAATGCTGAAGTTATTGGAAATAATACTGTTAAGGAAAATGTCAAGGTTAGATATAGAAGAGGCGACGAAGAAATTATAGAAGAATTTAAAATAGATGATATTGAATTAGTTGAAGGTGGATATGAAGATTCCGTAGATGAATCAGATATTAAATTAGAAATTGAATCACCTGAAGATAAAAAGTTAATTAAAGATTTAATAAAAGATAATTAAGGAGGGTATTAAATGAAAACAGTATTAAAGATTTCAAATCTTAATACAAATGACGATGTTATAAGTATTAGAGAAGTTGTAGGAAGCAATGAAGGTGTTATAGCTTGTGAAGTCAACTTAAGTAAAAAGGAAGTTAATATAGTTTATGATGATAAATCAGCAACTATAGATAAGATTATAGCTGAAGTTGAAGAATTAGGTTACAGTATTAATTAGGCTTGTACAAATTAATTTTTTAGAAGACTTTAAAATTTTTTACCCATGTGATAAAATAGATTTTGAAATAAATTCTATTATTAGGAGGTGCTAATTATGGCATTTTTAATTGAAGATAGTTGTATAAACTGTGGTGCATGCGCTGCAGAATGTCCAGTTAATGCTATAAGTCAAGGAGACACTCAATTCGTTATCGATGAGGATACTTGCATAGATTGTGGAAACTGTGCAAATGTTTGTCCAGTAGGAGCTCCAGTACAAGCATAATTTATATAAAGAACCGCTTATTTAGCGGTTCTTTATTATTTCCTCAAGAAAAATTACAGAAGGTTTATTATGAAAAGAAAGTTCATTAGTATAAATAGAAGTAGAATTATAGGCTACAGCATTTTTAATAGATGATAAAAAACTTAAAGGACCATTTAAATAAAAATAATTTGAGGAACTTTTAAAACTCATAGGAATTACATATTTAGGTTTTAAAGTTAATGCAATCTTTGCAGCAGAATGGCCATCTAGTAAAAAATGCCCTCCTATTGGTATAAAAAGAAAGTCCAAATCAGATAATTCTTTTACTAGCTCATCATTTAATATGTGTCCAAGAGACCCTAGATGAGCTAATCTGAATCCATCAATTTCTAAAAGGTAAATTATATTTTCCCCTCTTTTAAACCCGTGAAAATTATCTCTATAGCTTAGGAAACCTTGAATTTTAATAAAAGAGTTTTCAAACTTAGATATAGAATTAATTATTTTATAATTAGAACCAATATAATCACTTATAATTTCTTCATTATGAGTATGACTAAATGTAATTATATCAGGATTTAAATCATATTTTTGTATATAGGGATATAATTGAATTGGATCTAAAAGAATCTTTTTTCCAAGACAATTTTTAATTAAAAAACTAGTATTGCCAATCCATGTTATTTCCATATCTATCACCTCTTATATAGTTTAGACAAAAGCTTATGTATAATTCCTTATTAGTAAAATAAAATGGGAAAATGGACATATTAAAATTAATAGGCTATAATTAAAGTCAAAGATGGTCAATTTTAAAAAGTAAGTTTAAGAAGGTGAAGATATGGCAAGAATTTCAGATACAATAGAAAATTTTATAAATGATATGCTGAATGAAGAAAGAGAAAGACAAGTTTTAATTCAAAGAAATGAATTAGCAGATAAATTTTCCTGTGCACCATCTCAAATAAATTATGTATTAACTACAAGGTTCACTTATGAAAAGGGATATATAATTGAAAGCAAAAGAGGTGGGGGAGGTTGTATAGTTATTAGAAAAATAACATACGATGATAAAGATGAAAGATTATCCTTAATATTGAGTTCTATAGGTGAAAGTATAACTTATGGTAATGCTTTATCTATTTTGGATCATTTAAAGGATACTAAGACTATAACTAATAATGAGTATGAGATTATTAAAATTACTTTAAATGATAGGACGTTAACTTCTGTTGAAGATAAAAATAAATTAAGGTCAGATATGCTTAAAGGAATTTTAACAGTAATTTTATCATAGAGTATGTTATATATCTAGAGTTTATCTGTAAGTATAATTAGCAATAGGGTATGGAGGTATGTATGGTTTTTGGGAAATTTACAGAAAGGGCTCAATTAATGCTTGTTGAAGCACAAAAAGAATCGCAATTTTTTAAGCATGGATATATAGGAACAGAACATGTTCTTTTAGGTATATTGAAAGAAGGTGGCTTTGCCAATAGGGTCTTATATGTTAATGGAATTACTATAGATAAAGCTAGAAAGTTTGTAGAAGAATACCTTGGATATGGAGATTTAGAAATCTCTATAGGTGAAATGCTTATTAATCCAAGAACAAAAAGAGTATTTGATGATAGTTTTGCTAAAGCAATGATGTATAATCATAGTTTTATTAATCCAGAACACATCTTACTAGCTTTACTTGATGATGTAGAAGGAGTCGCCTTTTCTATAATATCAAACTTTAAGATAGATACTAAGCATGTAAGAAATGAATTAGTAAGACATCTTAATAAAAGTGACTTAAATGAAAATAGGTATGCCGAAAAAAATAAAAATGGTAATGTTAAAACTCCTATGTTGAATCAATATGGAAGGAACTTAACTTTATTAGCTAAGGAAGGTAAGCTTGATCCAGTAATAGGTAGGGAAAATGAAAATAGAAGAATGCTTGAGATTCTTTGTAGAAGAGGTAAGAATAATCCTTGTTTAATAGGAGAACCTGGTGTAGGTAAAACAGCAGTAGTTGAGGGATTAGCCCAAATGATAGCAGATGGAAATGTTCCTGAAATATTAAGAGATAAATCAATTATTTCTATAGATCTAACTTCAATGGTAGCTGGAGCTAAATACAGAGGTGAATTTGAAGATAGGTTAAAGAAGGTTATGGAAGAAATAATAAATGCTAAAGATATAATAATATTTATAGATGAACTTCATACTATAGTTGGAGCTGGTGGAGCTGAGGGAGCAATAGATGCTTCTAATATACTAAAACCTGCTTTAGCAAGAGGCGAAATTAAGTGTATTGGAGCTACTACAATAGATGAGTATAGAAAATATATAGAGAAGGATTCAGCTCTTGAAAGAAGGTTTCAGCCAGTTATGATAGAAGAGCCTTCTAGGGAAGAAACATATAAAATACTTAAAGGCTTAAAAGAAAAATATGAGCTACATCATATGGTGAAAATAGAAGATGAGGCTTTAGAAGCAGCAGTGGAATTATCAGATAGATATATTACAGATAGGTTTATGCCAGATAAAGCTATTGATTTAATAGATGAGGCATCAGCTAAGATAAGAATAGAAAACTTAACTACTCCTCCAGAAATTAGTAGACTTAAAGAGGATATTGAAAAGTTATCTAGTGAAAAAGAAATAGCTATAAAGGGAAAAAGCTTTGGAGAAGCTTCTCTTTTAAGGGATAAAGAAGTAATTTTAAAGGATAAGTTAAGTTCTATAGAAATAGAATTAAATAATAGTGATTTTAGCAATATAGTAAATAGAGAAGAAGTTGCTAAAGTAGTATCAGTTTGGTCTAAGATACCTTTAGAGAAAATTACAGAATTAGAATCAGATAAATTACTTAAGCTAGAAGAAACTTTAGAAGAAAGAGTAGTTGGGCAAAAAGAAGCTGTTATTGCAGTATCTAAAGCTATTAGAAGGGCTAGGGTTGGACTTAAGGATCCTAATAGACCTATTGGAACATTTATATTTTGTGGACCTACAGGCGTAGGTAAGACAGAGTTATCTAACACATTAGCTGAAACACTATTTGGAGATAGAAAGAATTTAATTAGAATTGATATGTCAGAATATATGGAAAAGCATTCTGTAGCAAGGTTAATTGGTGCCCCCCCTGGGTATGTTGGATATGAAGAGGGAGGACAATTAACAGAGGCTGTTAGAAGAAATCCATATTCGGTTATTCTATTAGATGAAATAGAAAAAGCTCATCCAGATGTTTTTAATATATTACTACAAGTAATGGAAGATGGAAAATTAACAGATAGTAAAGGTAGAGGTGTTAACTTTAAAAATACTATCATTATAATGACTTCAAATTTAGGGGCTCATAATATAAAGAAAAAGAATACTATGGGATTTTTAAATGATGAGTCCTTGGATAAAAGTGAATATGAAAATATGAAGAATAGTATATTAGAAGAAGTGAAGAGGAACTTTAAACCTGAGTTTATAAATAGAGTTGACGAAGTAATAGTCTTTAAGAAGTTAGTAGATAGTGATATTTTAAAAATAATTAATATATTGCTTAATGGAACTATTAATAAGCTTAAAGATAGAAGAATAAATATAAGTTTAAATGATGAAAGTAAGAAATTCCTAATTAATAAGGGAGTAGATATTAACTATGGAGCTAGGCCTTTAAAGAGAATTATAACTAAAGAATTAGAAGATAAAATTAGTGAAGAAATGTTAAAGGGATGTATTAAAGGCGGAGATAATTTAGAGGTATATTGTGATGGAAAAGAGCTTTGCTTCAAGCATATATCTTAAAAATCATAATTTTTAATAAGAATAGAAAAAATTAAAATATCAAATAATATCTTATAAATCATGCATATGTTAAAGTAATGTGCATGATTTTTTTATAAATAATAAAATATAGCTATTATTTTAAACAACTATTATATGGAAGTTATAATAAAATGTGAAATATATATAAATTATAACAAAAATGGTAATAATAAAAATTATTATCTAAAAATAGTTGCATTTTAAAAAATAGAAGTATATAATAAAAATAAATAATATACCCCTAGGGGGTAGGAGGATGAAAATGAGCAAGGAAATAAAAGAAAAAGAACTTATAATAATAGGTGGTGGTCCAGCGGGGCTAACTGCAGCAATATATGCAACAAGAGCAAAGCTTAATATGCTTTTATTAGAAGATCAAATTCTAGGAGGTCAAGTTAGAAACAGCTATACAATTGAAAATTATCCTGGATTCAAAAAAGTTTCAGGCTCAGAATTAGCTGATTTAATGCAACAACAAGCAGAAGAACTTGGTGCAGAAATTGATGAATTTGATATGGTGGAAAGAGTTGATTTTAGTGGAGATGTAAAAATAGTCGAAACTAATAATTATATATATAAAACAGATACTGTAATTATTTCAACAGGAGCTACTCCTAGAAAGTTACCTATTTCAAATGAAGAAAAATTCTCTGGAAAGGGAATACACTATTGTGCAGTGTGTGATGGAGCAATGTATGATGGAAAAATAATTGGAGTAGTTGGTGGAGGAAACTCTGCATTAGAAGAAGCATTATTTTTAACTAAGTTTGCTAGCAAGGTTTATATGATAAGAAGATATGACTACTTTAAGGGAGAAAAAGCAACAATAGAAGAAGTTATGAACCACCCTAAAATAGAAGTATTATTTAATAAAGACTTAGTTAATGTTGAAGGAAGTAACTTCATGGAAAAGGCTATTATTAAAGATTCTATAGATGGAACGGAAGAAGAAATGCCTATGGATGCAGTATTTGGATTTATAGGAACAGAACCAAAGACAGATCACTTTAAGGGGCAAATTGATTTAACTGATGGAAAGTATATAAAAACAGATGAAAGCATGAGAACTAATGTTAAGGGTGTTTTTGCAGCTGGAGACGTTAGAGAAAAAGAGTTTAGACAAATAACTACAGCAGTAGCTGATGGTACTATTGCAGCTCTACAAGCAGAAAAGGTTATAGTTGAAAGAAAGAAAAAACAAAAGTAATAAACTTTTTAAAAATAACAACAAAAATAGTAAGGAGAGATAGTATGATTAAAATTTATTCAACATCTTGGTGCCCATCATGTGTTAAGGCAAAGAGATTCTTTGATATGAAGGGTTGGGATTACCAAGAAATAAACGTAGCAGATAGACATGAAGATAGAGAAGAAGTATTTAAGGTATCAGGACAAAGAACTGTACCAGTTATTGATATAGAGGGTGAAATTATCGTTGGTTTTGATAAAAATAAAATAGAATTAGCGAAAAGTAAGTAGGTGAATGGGATGTTTAGTTGTATAAAAGGAAAAGAATTAACGTTTAAAAATTTAGTAAACGGTGAGTGGACATCAAGCGAAAGTGACCAATTTATAGAAATATACTCTCCAATAGGAAATTGTTTAGTAGGAAAAGTTCCTGCTATGACTAAGGAAGAAGTAGACTTTGCAATGAAGAGTGCAGATGAGGCACAGAAGTCTTGGAGAAATGTGGCAGTAAACAAAAGAGCGGAAATATTATATAAGGCAGCAGATCTATTAATTGAAAAAGCTGATGAAATGTCTAGTATAATGATGAGAGAAATCGGAAAAGATAAAAAGTCATGTGAATCAGAAATATTGAGATCAGCAGATTATATTAGATTTACAGCAGATACAGCAAAGAATTTATCAGGGGAAAGTATTCCAGGAGATAGCTTCCCAGGATTTAAGAAAAATAAAATATCTGTAGTTACTAGAGAACCATTAGGAGTAGTTTTAGCTATTTCACCATTTAACTATCCAGTAAACCTTGCAGCATCAAAGATAGCACCAGCTTTAATTGCAGGTAACTCTGTAGTATTAAAGCCAGCAACTCAAGGAAGTCTTTGTGGTTTATATTTAGCAAAGGTATTTGAGCAAGCTGGAGTACCAGCAGGAGTATTAAATACTATAACTGGTAGAGGTAGCGTAATTGGTGATTATATAGTTAAGCATCCAGATGTAGACTTTATAAACTTTACTGGAAGTACAGAAATAGGTTCAAGAATTTCTAGCATTACTAGTATGGTACCATTATTAATGGAACTTGGTGGTAAGGATGCTGCAATAGTATTAGAGGATGCAGATTTAGATGTAGCTGCTTCAAATATTGTAGCAGGAGCATATTCATATTCTGGTCAAAGATGTACAGCTGTTAAGAGAATATTAGTTGTAGATAAAGTTGCAGACAAGCTACTTGAAAAAGTTAAGGCTAAGGTTGAAGCATTAAAGGTTGGTAACCCAGTAGATGGAGCAGATGTAGTTCCTCTAATTGATATGAAATCAGCTGACTTTGTATGGGAACTAATTGAAGATGCAAAGGCTAAGGGGGCTAAATTAATATTAGGTGGAAATAGAGAAGAAAATCTAATTTACCCAACTTTATTTGATAATGTAACTACTGATATGAGATTAGCATGGGAAGAACCATTCGGACCAGTACTTCCTATAATCAGAGTAAAAGATAAGGATGAAGCAATTGAAATTGCTAATAAGTCTGAATATGGACTACAATCTTCAGTATTTACTGAGAATATTAATGAAGCATTCTACGTTGCTGATAGATTAGAAGTTGGTACAGTTCAAGTCAATAATAAGACTGAAAGAGGACCAGACCACTTCCCATTCTTAGGAGTTAAGGCATCAGGAATAGGTACTCAAGGTATCAGATATTCTATAGAAGCTATGTCTAGACCTAAGGCTACAGTAATTAATTTAAATAGATAGTAATTAGAAGAACTAATCCAGACGTGTATCAGTGCTTAATTCACACTTTGAGAAGAGGGGAGTATTAGCAATGGTAGCTATGAGATAGTGTTTAAATAAGGAGCTTAATAGAAATATTAGGTTCCTTGTTTTTGTATTAATAGTATAGGATGAAATTATAAATATAATGGCTTATATAATGAGGGATAGACAATATAGAAATACTAGATCTCTATGAATTTATAAAAATTATAGATTTATATAAGTAAAGGATAGGTAAAGAAGAAACAGAGAGAACTGAATATTATATGTAAAAAAGGAGTAGCCTAATTAGCTACTCCTTAGTACTTATGCCTGAATGTTAAAAATAAGATTTATATTTAACCTAAGGCAATATTTAATTAATACTAGATGTTTAATGCGTTATCTATAGCATTTTTATCAAATCCAACGATTACTGTTCCGTTTATATCTAAAACAGGAACTCCCATTTGTTTTGATTTATTTATCATTTCATCTCTAGCTTCCATATCTTCTTGTACATTAAATTCTTCAAAATCTATATTAACTGATTTTAAATAATTTTTAGCTTTAACACACCATGGGCAAGAGTTTGTACTATATACTTTAACCATTGCTAAATCCTCCTTCAAAATTATCAATAGATAATTAATATTACTTAATATAAAGTTTACACTATTTTACTACTTAATTCAACATAAATATCATATTTTATTAAAAATAAGAATGTGATATCATATCTTTATAAAATAGTCTGGCTAGTTATTTAATTAAGCCATGATTTTCTAAATTTGAGTTAAGAATCATATTATCTAAAGAATTAATATTGGTATCGTTAATTCTTTCAGATAAAGTATCTTTCTTATCATCTTTAAGTATATTTTTTGATGGTATATTTGAGTAATACTCCTTACTAACCATAGTATCATCTCCTTTGTTAGTAGATATAGGATTATTATTTGCAATTTTTAAGTTTATAATACAGAATAAAATAGTAGAAAATTTTTAACTGGTCTAGACATCTATAACTACTTTTAATATAATGATTATAGGAGGATTACTTAATGATAGATAAAAATAGTCCAATCCCAATATATTATCAATTGAAGAACGACTTAATAGCTAAGATTTCTGAAGGAGTATGGAAGCCTGGTGAATGTATAGCTAGTGAAAGAGAGCTTTGTGAAGTGTATGGTGTTAGTAGAATGACCATAAGACAAGCAATTGGAGAACTGGTACAAGAAGGGATATTACTTAGAATTAAAGGAAAAGGTACATTTGTATGTGAACAGACCTTTAAGCAAAAGGATATGATGAGCTTTACTGAAATAGTAAGACAAATGGGTGGAAAGTTAAAATCAGAAATTATAGATTTTTCTAAAATACAGACTCCAGAGGATTTGTCAGATATTTTTTCTTTAGAAGAATTATATGTAATTACTAGAAAGCGTATAGTTGATGATGAATGTGTAGCCTTGGAAAAGGTATATATACCAGTAGATTATTGTGGATATATTGATAAACAGATGTTAGAAGGTTCCTTATTTACAATATTAGAGGGGTTTGGATATAAAGTAGACTATTCTAAATCCTCAATAGCAGCAGTTATTATGAATGCTGAATTGAAAAAGATTTTTAATGTAGATAAAGAAGTACCTATGTTAAAAATCATAAGTAAAACTTATGATCTTAGTAATAAGATGATATTTTTAGAAGAAGCGATATATAGATCAGATAAATTTACTTTAGAAGTAAATATATCTAGAAGAGAGGGGAAGTTAAGATGAGAATAATAATTACTAAAAACTATGAAGAATTAAGTAAAGTAGCAGCTAATGAAATGGCAGAAACTATAAAAAACAATCCAAAAGCTATATTAGGATTAGCAACAGGTGGATCACCAATAGGTATGTACAAGGAATTAATTAGAATGAATAAAGAGGGAGAAATAGATTTCTCTACTATTACGACTGTTAATCTTGATGAATATGTAGGATTAAGCGGAGAACATACTCAAAGTTATAGATATTTCATGAATGATAATTTATTTAATCATATAAATATTGATAAGAAGAACACATATGTACCAAATGGTTTAGCAGAAAATATAGAAGAAGAATGCAAAAACTATGATGCTAAAATAGCAGACTTAGGTGGTACTGATGTTCAATTATTAGGAATTGGAAACAATGGACATATCGCATTTAACGAACCAGATCAAGAATTAGTTGCTGGAACTCACTTAACTGGATTAACTGAAGATACTATAAAAGCTAATGCAAGATTCTTTGATTCAATCGATGAAGTGCCAAAGACAGCTTTAACAATGGGGCTTGGTGGAATAATGAAATCTAAAAAGATCATAGTTATTGCAAGTGGTGAAGGAAAAGCAGAAGCAGTAAAGGCTATGGTTAATGGAAAGATTAGCACTAATATGCCAGCTTCAATGTTACAAATGCATAGAGATGTAGTTGTTATAATAGATGAAGCAGCTGCAAAGTTATTATAGAATATATTATTTAGATATAAGAGGGTGTAATTTATACATCCTCTTATTTTTTATTTCTAGAATGGACAACCGTTGATAGTGAAAGCTCAGTATATAATGAATAGTTAGAAGTCATAGCAGATGGTAATGATGTACATATTGAGATGTAAGTTAGACACCATAGTATTTTTCGTGTAAAATAATTAAGGTGTATAGATTATAAATTTATTTGTTATATAAGTTGATTGTGTATTTACCTAACTAAAATATTTTGCATATAAATTAATTTTATAAAAGGTAAAGAATTTATTGTAACTTATATACTGATAAAGTTATATGGTTGTTATATTATATTTTTATAGTAATTTAATAGATATGTTATTCATAAAATAAAAAGATTGGTGGTTAAGCTATGGCAAAGATTAAATCCATATTTGTTTGTCAAGAATGTGGATATGAGTCTCCTAAATGGTTAGGAAAATGTCCAGATTGTAATAGATGGAATACTTTAGTTGAAGAAGTTAAAGAAAGTACAAAAGTTAGTAATTCAAAAGTTAATACTATTAAAGTTCTAGACAATATGCCTAAAAGTATAAGAGAAATTAAGTCTGGTGAAAAAGAAAGATATGATACAGGACTTAAAGAGCTTAATAGAGTATTAGGTGGAGGGCTTGTTAGAGGCTCACTAACTTTAATATCTGGTGATCCTGGAATAGGTAAATCTACATTATTACTACAAACAGCAGATGCTATTTCTAAAAAATATGGCAAGGTTTTATATGTATCTGGGGAAGAGTCAGAAGAACAAATTAAAATTAGAGGAGATAGGTTAGGGGTTAATTCAAATGACCTATATATAATTTCTGAAACTAACTTAGATTTAGTAGAGGCATATATTAATGAGTTAAAACCGGTATTTGTTATTATAGATTCTATACAAACTATATATAAGGAAACTATAACTTCAGCTCCAGGAAGTGTATCACAAGTTAAGGAATGTTCTAATACTATAATGAGAATAGGTAAGAATCAAAATATTCCTTTATTTATAGTAGCTCATGTAACTAAGCAAGGAGAATTAGCAGGGCCTAGGGTTCTTGAGCATATGGTTGATACTGTTTTATACTTTGAAGGTGAAAGAACAGAAGAGTTTAGAGTTTTAAGAACTATGAAGAATCGTTTTGGTACTACTAGTGAAATTGGTGTTTTTGAAATGGCTGAAGAAGGATTAAGAGAGATATATGATCCATCTAGAATATTCCTAGAAGATACTAGTTTTAATCAGGAGGGTTCAGCTGTTATAGGTATAATGGAAGGAACCAGGCCTATATTAGTTGAAATTCAAGCATTAGCTAGTGAGAGTAATACCCACTTAGCAAGTAGAACTGCTGTTGGTATAGATAATCAAAGATTAAGACTTATACTTGCAGTTTTAGAAAAAAAACTAAGAGTACCTTTTTATAAATATGATGTTTATGTTAATGTAGTTGGAGGTCTTACCTTAGATGGAACTACTGGAGATTTAGGGTTAGCATTAGCTTTATTATCTAGCGTAAAAAATGTTGGTATTAAGTTAGAAAGAACTGTTATAATAGGAGAAGTTGGATTGACAGGTGAAATAAGACCTGTAACAGCTTCTGAAAGACTTATTAAAGAAGCAGAAAAAATGGGATTTAAGCATGCAATTATACCTGAAAGAAATAAGGATAAGACAAAGAGTGATGTAATAAACATAATAGGAGTTAGTAATTTAAGAGAAGCAATTAATAAGATATTCTAGTAGATTGGGTGAGTGTATGAGGATAAAGTTTGATGAAGAAATAAAAAGTATCTTAAAGCTTATGAGTCCAGGAACAGCTTTAAGAGAGGGATTAGAAAATATTTTAAGGGCTAAAACTGGTGGATTAATAGTAATAGGTGATAATGAAGAGGTAATGAAGATAGTTGATGGTGGATTTAATATCAACTCTGATTATTCTCCAGCCTATGTATATGAACTAGCTAAAATGGATGGAGCTATCGTATTAAGTAGCGATTTGAAAAGAATAATATATGCTAATACTCAGTTAGTGCCAGAACATACACTTACTACATATGAAACTGGTACTAGGCATAGAACTGCAAATAGGGTAGCTAAGCAAACTGGGAATATAGTAATAGCTATTTCCCAAAGAAGAAATATAATTACTATATATAAAGGTGATTTAAAGTATGTACTTCAAGAAAGTAGTATTATTTTAGCAAGAGCAAATCAAGCTATTCAGACATTAGAAAAGTATGTTAATGTTTTAGATAGAGTAATTAACAATTTAAATTTACTAGAGTTTCAAGATTTAACTACTATATTTGATGTAGTTACAGCTATACAAAGAACAGAAATGGTTATGAGAATAGTAGAAGAAATTAAGAGGTACATAGTAGAGCTTGGTAATGAAGGTAGACTTATATCAATGCAACTTAGTGAGCTTATAAGGTTTATAGAAAGAGATGGGATATTATTAATTAGGGATTATTGTAAGGGTGATAAGGATTATAATGAAATATATAATGATATTCAAAAGCTTACATCTGAAGAACTAGTTGATTTAGATTTAATAGCGAAATTGCTTGGATATTCAGGTCAACCTCTAACAGATACATTAATTTCTCCAAAAGGATTTAGAATATTATTTAAGGTTCCAAGAATACCTACCTCTGTTATTGAAAATTTAGTTAAGCATTTTGAACAATTAAAATATGTAATTAAGGCAGATACAGAAGATTTAGATAGAGTTGATGGTATTGGGGAAGCTAGAGCTAAAGCCATAAGAAGTGGTTTAAAGAGAATAAAGGAACAGATCTATCTAAAGAGCGAAATTTAGTAAATTTATGTATAAAACTAAAAAAAGTAGATAATAATAGAAAAGCAGGGGTTAACCTGCTTTGACTTTATCTAAAAGTATATTTACCTAATATATTAATTTTATTTTCTTCTTTTAATAATATATCGTATAGATTCAAATCTAAGCTATTACATAAAGAAGTAAGATAAAATATATTATTACCTATTTCATTTTCTATAATTTCACGACAGTTATTGCATAGATTTCCTTCTATTTGGTGAGTTAACTGGTGAGTTAATTGCTGACTTAAGATTTCGTTATCGAAGTCAATATTAACTTCATCATTACTTTTTTGTGTGTTTTCGCTATGATTTTTATTATTTATTAATTCACCGATTTTAGAAGGAATATCTTGTTTTTTTGCATATATACTTATGCAACCACAATCAGTTACTGCCTTTGCTAGGGCACGGTTAACCCTTGAATTTGATTCTGTTAACTTAGTCATTATATCTAAAATGCTTCTATGTCGTAGAAGAGATTCATTAACATCATTTTGAAAATTATCAAATATTATATCCTTCATTTATAACTCAACTCCTTACAAGATTATCACTGTTTGGAAAGAATAATTTGCAGTTATGGGTGTAGTAGATGATAAAATTATAATAAATGAATTATTTTCTTTTTTATAGGGGGTATTTTAAATTAATAAGAAATTAATAATTCACCATTTTAGTGAATACCTTTATATGGTATAATTAAGTAGATTAAAAACAAATATTATTTTAAGGAGGTGAAAATATGTTAAAAAAGATTATAAGAGTTATATTTACTGCAATTGGATTAATAAGTGGATATATATTAAGTGGAGTAC